>JBDQFW010000177.1:0-7610 GCA_040265735.1 Planctomycetota bacterium
GGAGAGCGTCCGGCGCGCCGTGGACCAGTGTGCTGAGGTCGGCTTCGAGCTGGTGATCCTCACCTTCGGCAGCGGCTTCAACATGGAGGACGACAGCCCCGAGTACCTGGCCAAGATGCGCGGCTACGCGGACTACGCGCGGTCGAAGGGCGTGGAGATCGGTGGCTACTCCCTCCTGTCCTCCCGCAGCATCGGCGACGGGAACGATGTGGTCTCGCCGCCAGGGCAGCGGCCTGCCCACGGGTCCTGTCCCGCGCTGACCAGCCCCTGGGGCCAGGAGTACTACCGCAAGCTGGGCGCCTTCTTCCCGGCGACCGGCTTCACTCTTCTGGAGCACGACGGGCCCTACCCCGGGGACTTCGACATCACTCCGCGCCCTCCCCTGCAGAAGGGCTACGAGGACTCCCAGTGGGTCCAGTTCTGGATCGCCGCGGACTTCTATCGCTGGTGCCGCGAGCAGGGGATCTACACCAACACTCCGGACTGGTACCACCTGAATGGCTCGACCAAGTCGGCCATGGGCTATCGCGAGGTCAACTGGTCTCTGCCGCGGGCCGCGCCTGTACGACACCGAGCAGACCCGTGCGCTCGTGGCCAGCGAGGTCGCCTGGTTCAAGGAGCACCGTGCGATCCTGGAGAGCGACATCGATCACGGGGCCAGCCGGCGGGCCGATGGGCGCGACCTCGACTGGATGCTCCATGTGGGGCCGACGCTCGAGACGCCCGGGATGCTGGTCGTCTGGAATCCCTTGGAGCATCCGGTGAAGAGGACGCTCGAGGTGGATCTGACCTACACGGGCCTGCGAGGCGCCTGCATGGCCGCGCACGACGGAGGCGACGCGCGGGCGCTCGAGATCGCAGGGGACGGGACAGCTCGCGTCCCTGTGGAGGTCCCCGCAGGCGGACGGACCGCGGTCACCTTCACGCGCCCTTGAGAGTGGACCGTTTCGTGTCCTCCCCTCGGGACCCACGACGGACGCCAGCCGCGGGCCTGCTGGGCGGGTAAGGTTCCGCCATGGGTCGGCCCCCCCTCCGGACCGGATGGGCGCTGGCGCTGCTGCTTCTCGGCGGCTGCGCCGGTGAGGCCGGGGATCCGCTCGAGCAGAGGCGTCCCGCCCTGGAGGAGGCTCCCAATGTGATCCTCATCTCCCTCGACACCCTCCGTCCGGATCACATGGGGGTGTACGGCTACGAGCGCAACACGACGCCGTTCCTCGACGAGCTGGCCGCGGAGTCCCTCGTCTTCGACCTGGCGCGCACGACCTGGACCTGGACGCTCATCGCGCACATGTCGATGCTGACCGGGCTCTACCCCGCCCAGCACCAGGTCTGGTCCGACACCGCCCGCCTGGCAGAGGGCACCTGGACCCTTGCGGCGCGCCTCGCCGAGGAGGGCTACGAGACCTGGGGCTTCTATCACACGCCCGCGTGGCTGGAGCCTTCCTTCGGCTTCGAGCAGGGATTCGACCGCTATGTGCCGCACCGCAGCGTGGGGCAAGCCATGGATCATGTGGAGGAGGCTCTGGTGGAGAAGAGCGCGGACCGCCCGCTGTTCCTCTTCCTGCACCTCTTCGACATCCACAACGCGCCCTTCACGGATGTCGGGCCGCTCTACATGCCGCCCCGGGAGTACGCCGACCGCTTCCTGCTCGGCGCCTGGGACAAGGCCTCCGAGAACGACCTGGACCGTCCGAAGACCAAGCAGCGAATCTGGGAGTCGGCGGATGTCCCGGTCTCCGCCGAGCAGCGGGACGCGATCGAGGCCCTCTACGACGCCTGCATCGCCCATGTGGACGATCGCCTGCGCGAGCTGTTCGCGAGCCTCGAGCGGCGCGGCCTCATGGAGAACACCCTCGTGGTCGTGACCTCGGACCACGGCGAGGGCCTTGCCGAGCGCTGGAAGAAGTTCGGAGGCCACGGAGGCGCCTTCGAGGAGGGCATGCGCGTGCCCTTGATCGTGCAGCTGCCCAAGGCCGTGCGGCGCAGCGGCCGCGTGGCCCAGCCGGCGTCCCACACGGACATCGCGCCCACCGTCCTGGACCTCTGCGGGATCGCAGCGGATGACCGCCTCCTCGGCTCCTCTCTCCTGGGCGAGCTTCCCGACGAGCGCGCCTTCTTCGCGCAGCACGAGGACCGGCGCGTGGTCTATCGCCTGCCCTGGAAGGTGATGGAGCTCCAGAAGGGCCGGCCCAGCATCTACAACCTCGAAGAGGACCCCGGCGAGCTGCGCCGGGGCCTGACCGCGAAGCAGAAGCGCCAGCGCACCGACCTCGCCCGGCGCATCCTCGAGTGGGCGGATGAGGAGCGCACCACCTGGTTCACGCCCGGGGCCCAGGCCGTTCAGGACCTCAGCGCCGACCACGCGGCCAACATGCAGGCCCTCGGCTACGGCGGCGGCAGCGAGGACTGAGCAGGGCGCCTACTCGGCCTCGGCGCGGATCCACGCCCCCAGGCTGTCGGACTCCACCGTCAGCAGGTTGGGGCGGCAGCACACGGGGCAGTCCTCCACATACTGCTGGTGCGTGCCCTGGCTGGGGTCCACGGGCACGATGATCTCCTCGCCGCACGCCGTGCAGATGTAGCTGCCCTCCTGCTCCATGCGGGCAGCTTGGGCCGCGAGGCGGGTCTCTCCAAGCCCTCTCCTTGCCGCGGGCGGGGCGCTAGGCTCGCGGCATGAGCGTGCTGCCCCTCCTCCTGCTGCCCCTCGCCCTCGCACCCCAGGACTGGACCCAGGGGCCCGGCCCCCGCGGGGACTGGACCGTTCCTGCCAGCCCTTCGGGGCCGCTGGAGTTCAGCGTGCGGACGGGTGAGGGAGTGCGCTGGCGGACGCCGCTGTCCGAGACGGGCCAGGGGGGGATCGCGGTGCACGGCGGACGCGTGTTCGTGGCCACCATGGCCCCCTGGCACGAGGGGCGCGCCCTGTTGGAGGAGGAGGCCCAGCTCTACCGCCACGCCACGGAGGGGCGTCAGGTCGTCGGCAAGGAGATCCTCGCCCACTGCCTCGACGCCGAGACGGGCGTCCTCCTGTGGTCCCGCCCGCTGAAGGGCGAGGTGCCCGCCATCTACACCTACCCCTTCTCGGACGCGACCAGCGCCTCGCCGATCGCCGCCGCCGACCGCGTGTGGTTCACCAACGGCTGCGGCCGCCTCGCCTGCTTCACCCACGACGGCGACCTCGTGTGGGAGCGCACCTGGACCCCGACCTTCGACGGCCCCTTCAACAAGCAGTTCGAGCCCTTCCTCGTCGAGGACGGCGAACGGCGCGTGCTGATCACGATGGAGCCGCGCCCCGCCCCCGGCGCCGAGGACCCCGCCGACCTGCACGGACGCTGGAACCACCTGGTGGGTCTCGACGCAGATACGGGCGAGGAGCTGTGGACGAGCGAGGATGGACTGACCCAGTACAACGCGCCGACGCTGGTGCAGCGCGCGGGAGGGGCGTGCGTGCTCCACGCGCGCGGGGGCCCGCACGCCGTCCCCGAGCGTCCCGTGGGGGTGAGCCTCACGCGCGTCACGGGTCCGGACGCCGGGCGGGTGGTGTGGCGCTACGAGGATCCGCGCGGTAACCACGAGGCGTCGCTCCAGACCATGGCCCACGACGGGCGCTTCGCGTACTGGATCCTGAAGGAGCCGCGCAGTGCGCTGGTCGTCCTGGACCTCGAGAGCGGTGAGGAGGTGCGCGAGATCAGCCTGACCCAGGGCGTGCGCGTGACCGCCTGGAGCCCGGACCAGGGCAAGCTGGTCACGCAGGACGGAGTCGACCTCGACAAGGGCGTCTTCCCCGCCCGCTACAGCCTCAGCGCCGCCGCCGGGCGGGTCCTGTTCCAGTGCTATGCCTTTGCTTGGGGCAAGGACAGCATCGGGCCGCCCTGGTCCTTCGCCCGCGTCGACCCGGAGCGCGGCACCGTCGAGTACCTCGAGGTGCCCACCGACCGCGCCGCGAGCGGGGAGCTCCAGTGGAGGACGCGCGGGGCGGCACGACCCCTCAACAGCAGGGGCCTCGAGCTCACCGGGGACGATCGCTGCCGCTGGGACGGCTGGGACTGGGTCTTCAACGGCTCCCCAACCGCCGCCGGCGACCTCGTCTACTGGACCCTCTCCACGGGCCTCGTCTATGTCCTCGACGCGGGCGCTGCCGCCTGGGACGGCACGGCCCTTCGAGCCCTCAACGACCTCGGCCCCATGGACCAGCTCTGGACCGCCAACTCCCTCTCGATCACGGGGGACACGGGGTGGCACCGCACCGGGGCGGAGCTGCTCCGCCTCGGGCGCTGAAAACACAGGACCGGGGCGGAGCTGCTCCGCCTGGGGCGCTAACAGCACAGGACCGGAGCGGAGCCGCTCCGCGTGGGGCGCTGACAGAACCGCCCCTCAGGCCTCGCGCTGCGAACCGCGCAGGTGGTGCCACAGCACCGTGACCACCACGCACCAGGTGGGCAGGAACTGCGCGATCGCCTCGAGGCGTGCCTCCAGCAGGTCCTCTCCGGGCCGGGGCACGGCCTGCGCCCAGGCGATCCCCAGCATCACGACCGCGCTGATGCCGCCGGCAGCGAGCAGCGCGCGTGGCCCCAGGGCCACGGCGGCCAGGAGGGTCGCCAGCATGAAGTTGATCACATTCACATGGACCGGCTCCCCGTTGGAGGAGGCAAGGACGGCCACGAGCAGGAGGAGCCCCCACACGAGCGTGCGCGCCGCGAGCTCCACGCGTCCCGCGGCAAGGGCCCGCAGCAGCAGCCAGCAGCCCACCGCGCACACCCCATTGGAGAGCAGCACGCGCACGATCGCCTTCCCCCCGAACTCCTCGGCCACCAGGAAGACCGGCGCCGACAGGAGTGCCGCGGCGAGGATCAGCCGCAGGAGGGAGCGAACGAGGCGGGCACGGGGTTCCACCTCGGGAGTCTAGACCCCGTTCGCGCGCAGGGCGCGGCGGAATCACGCCAGGGCCTGCGGGAGGGCCCGCGTTCGCAGGGCCCATACCCGTACAGGCCCAGCCCCGCGAGGGATCAGCGGTGCTGGACGCGGCGCTTGCGCAGCTCGACCAGCTCGCTGGTGTTCTCGGCGATGCGAAACACCACCACGACTCCCTCCAAGACCATCCGCCAGACGAGCCCCGCGACGGGCACTGCCGCGATCACCCCGACCTGTTCGAGGAGACCCTCGGCACCCATGAAGATGGGGATGGCTCCGACCACCACGGCCAACAGCCCGAGGAGGTACAGAAGGCCCACGAATCGAACAGTGACAAAGTTCGTGAAATCGGAGTCGAGCATGGCGAGAGGCACAGGCGAGGCGCTCGCGCTCTTATAGCGGCTGACCCCTTACGCACGCTCCCGGTTGAGATTTCCCCGGAACGCGAGCGCAGTGAGGCGCGTGCTCAGGCCTCCTGCGGGCCATTTGGGCCTCGCTTGGAAACAGCGACCTCTTTCTAAGGGGCGTTTCCGCGCTTGTTCAGGCTGGTGCCGCAATGCGGCCCCGAGGTCACGACGCCGTCACTGGCCGCTGTTGATCGCGGAGGCGACGAACTTGCCGTCCTGCATCTCGCCAGCGGCCATCACGGCGACCGGGCCCTTCACCGCGCACCACTCCATGTTCCCAAGGCCGAGCTCCTTCCAGTTCGCGATCTCCACGAAGGCGCCGTCGACCTCGATGTAGTTGCCGCAGTGGCCAACCGAGTCCAGCGTGCAGCCGCACTGGGCCGTCATCACCACGGTCTCGACCGCGCCCTGGGCGGGCTGCTCGGACGGCGCGGGTGCGTCGTTCGAGCAGGACAGGAGGGGCAGGAGCAGGAAGGAGGAGAGGAGTGCCTTCATGCGCACGAGTCTAGGCAGAGAGGTACGCCGAGAGCAGGCCTCCTCTCTCGGCGTCTCAGAGAGGGAAGCGGATCCCCGATGGGCTCCTTCTGCGGGTCTCGGGAGGGTGGGGCTTTCACTCGAGATCAGGCCTTCGGTCCCCGAACCCCAGCGCCCAGTCCATGGTGTAGCGGGCGTTGATCTCGCTCATGGGGTTCAGCTCGAGGGCCCCCCTCCAGCGGTGGAGAAAGGCGTCGATCCCGAACGCGCCGCTGTAGCCCGCTACCGAGAGGGCCTGACCAGCCGCCTCGAGGGCGCACTGCAGCGCGTCATCGTGCTCCCGCCGGAGGCCGTCGACAGCGGCCAGCTCCGACGCGAGCCATGCCCCCTCGCGAGTGGTCCGCTGCAGGGTGGGGGCGGCCAGCTGGACCCTGCCGCTCGCGTGCACGAACCCCGAGCGCGTGAACTCCGTGACGACCTCGACCCACGGCTCGAGGGTCAGCGGCCCCTCCCGCAGCGACGCCTCGAGCCACGCGCGCTCCTCGACGCTGGGTCGTCCCGCCTCGATGCGCCGCCGGCCGCGTCCCGCTGCCCCGAAGGTCCTACGCACGAGCCAGCCCAGCTCGGCGGGCCGCGCCAGGTGTTCGAGGGCCTCGTCCAGGCTGTGTGCCGTCGCCTTGGAGAGTGCGAGCTCTCCGAGAGCTTCACGCACGCCTGTGGCGAAGGGGCGCCGGTTGACCTCTGCGAGTCGAGCCAGGCTCGGCGTCCCCGCGGGGGCGAGGGCGCCGACTGTCTCGAGGGCTCCAAGGGCCGAGTGGGTGGGCGACCACGCCACTCCTTGCAGCCCGCGTGCCTCGCCCGAGCGACGCAGCTCCTCGAGGCGATCCGGAGAGAGAACCAGGTCGCCGGCGGGCACGAGGCTCTCGGCGAGCTTCTGCTCCTGCGCGCGCAGGATGCGCGTGAGGTGGTTGGACCGCGTGTAGGGACCGCGGGTGGCGAGCTCGGTCTCGGCGTCCAGGTTCAGGACCCACACGCGCCGCCCGGACGCACTCACTCGCGCGCCTCCGTGGCGCGAGGCGCATGGACCAAGGCCTCGAGGAACGCCGCGTCCAGCCCGGCCTCCGCGCGCGCCTCGAGCTGCACCGGCTCTCCGCGGAAGAGCCCCGCGGAGAGAGGGGCGGGCAGGGCCGCCTCCCAGCCGTCGAACGAGAGCGGCATGTGGGTGAAGCGCTCGAACCAGGTCCGAGAGAACGCCACATGGCGCACCTCGTCACGCCCCACGCGCTCGAGGATGGCCGCGCCCTCGGCATCACCCGCCGCGCGGAACGCCGCCGCGAAGCGCGCGCTGTGGTCGAGGTTCGCGCCCTCGAGTCCGAGGCCCAGGAACGCGACGAACTGCTCGGGCCGCTCACACCCGTGGACGCGCGTCCAGAACCAGTCGCGGATCGGCATCGAGTCCGTGTCCACCCCGAGGCGCTCGGCGTGGTCGCGGTAGAGCGCGAGGTGCCCGAGCTCCTCCTGGGCCAGGCGCACCAGCCCCTCGCGGAAGGCCCGCGGGGTCTCGGGGAACGCGAGCACGCCAAAGGCGAAGAGCTCCGCGGCCTGCAGCTCGTGGTGGAGGAAGCGCACGAACAGAGCCCCTCGGGCCTCGGGGCGCCGCAGGGCTCCGGGGCGCGGCGTCCGCGGGGCCCTTCCGAGGGTCTCCAGCTGCGCAGGCCTCCCAGGACCGCTCGGTCGCAGGGCTACGGGCTCCTCCCACCAGCTCCCGCCCCGCGGGGCACGCTTGCCCTCCCACGAGGTGGCGGCGATGAGGTCCCAGCA
>JBDQFW010000178.1:0-7599 GCA_040265735.1 Planctomycetota bacterium
CCGACGGCTGGTGGGCTTCTCCTCGGCCGAGAGCACGCTGAAGCTGCTCTTACCCAGCTGGTCCTCGAGGGTGCGCGCGTCGTCCGCGCTCAGCAGCGCGACCTTGCCCTCCGACTTGGCCGTCAGGCGGCCAGTCTCGGGATCGAAGTCCGAGCCGGTCGCGACCCGCTTGCCCTCGAACGAGTTGAGCTTGGCGCTGAAGGAGCCCTCCTTCGCGCTAAAGGTCCCGGTGAGGTCCCAGTACTCAGCGGACCGGAAGCGCATGCGCTCGCGCTCGCGCTCGACCACCATGCGCGTCGCCACGCTCTGCACACGGCCGGCCGACAGCTTGGGCTTCACCTTGCGCCAGAGGATCGGAGAGACCTCGTAGCCGTACAGGCGGTCCACGATGCGTCGCGTCTCCTGAGCCTCCACGAGGGAGTTGTCGAGCTCTCGGGTCTCCTCGAGCGCCTCGCGGATCTTCGTCTTGGTGATCTCGTGGAACACCATGCGCTTGACCGGCACCGTGGGCTTGAGGACCTCGAGCAGGTGCCACGAGATGGCCTCCCCCTCACGGTCCTCATCGGTGGCGAGCAGGAGCAGGTCCACCTGCTTGAGCAGGGACTTCAGCTCGTTGATGCGCTTCTTGGAGTCGCTGCGCACCACGTAGAGCGGGTCGAAGTCGGCCTCGACATTGATGCCGACCCGCGCCCAGGGCTCCTTCTTGACCTTGGCCGGGATCTCGGCCGAGCTGCTCGGAAGGTCGCGGATGTGGCCCACCGAGGACTCGACGACGTACTGGTCGGGTAGCCCCTTCAGGTACTCGGTGAGCTTCTTGGCTTTAGTCGGCGATTCGACGATGACGAGGATTTTGCCCATTACTCAGCGCTTACGAAGGGCCAGGTCGGCCGTTCGAGGCGGCGGATCATAGGGACAAGCCAGTCGCCGGGGTCAACCGTAGAAGCCAGGACAAGTCCCAAGGGGGACAGGCCTCAGCCCCGCTTCTCCCGCTCCGCCCGTAGGGCGACGTTGCGTTGGGCCTCTTTGTTTAATGTCTGTAAGAGCGATCTGCGGGCCGTTCGATGGGCCGGCATGCGCTCCAGCAGCTCGACCGTCCGGTCCGCCACGACGGGCCAGGCAGCCTCCTCCGCGGCCCAGCGGAGGGCCTCTCCCTCCATGGAGGCACGGACACCCTCGTCCAAACCCAGCTACTTCAACGCCGCGGCCAGGGCCTCGACCTCGTCCCCGCCCACCGGGATCCGCCGCACGGCGCCCTCGGGGAACTCGCGCCACTCCGGCAGGTCCGAGAGCACCAGGGCACGCCCGGCGCCTAGGGCACGGGCCGCGCCCCCGCTGGTCCCCATGGTGGAGGGGCCCCGCAGGTGCACACAGAAGTCGGAGGCCTCCATCCAGCGAACGGCCTCGTCCTCCTCGAGCCAGCCCGTGATGCGCACGCTCTCCTCGAGGCCCAGCTCCGCGAGGAGGCCCTCGAGGTCCAGGCGCTCCGTGCGAGGGGCGCCGGCCAGGACGAGGCGCAGGCGCGGATCGCGCGCGCGGGCGGCGGCGAAGGCGCGCAGGAGCGGCTCGGGCCGCTTGTGCTCCTGGATCGCTCCGAAGCTCACGATCAGGACCGTGCCCGGCTCCTCCCAGCCCACGGCCCGGCGCGCCTCCGCGCGGACGCCCGGTGCCGGAGGGGTCGGATCCACGCCGTGCGGCACCAGGCCGATGGCGGTCGCCGCGTTGCGGTCCTCGTGGATTCGGTCGGCAACGGCGGCGGAGTGCACCAGGAAGGCGTCGGCCCAGCGGACGATCGGGCGCTGGAACGAGAGCTCGAAGCGGGCGTCGGAGAGCTGCGGGCCGGCGACGGGCAGGGCCGCCGGAGCGGTCAGGTCGAGCGGCGCGCCCCCGAGGCGTACGGACCGGATGAAGGCCCCCAGGGGGCGCGGGTCGCCCTCCACCGCGCGGGCCCCGCGCACCGAGAGGGCGACCGCGGTGGCCGCGTCGGGCAGGTCGGCGCGCACGAGCCCGTCATGGGGTCCGTCCACCCGGGCGGCAACAGAGCCGGCGGCTTCCAGCTGCAGGCGATGCCCCGCAGGGAGGTGCAGGTCGAGCTCCAGAACCGACGCGCCCGGCCGTGTGGCGATGCCGGCCCGCGGGGCGCACCAGCGGCCGTCCCGTTCGGGCTCGTGCCAGCCGTGGAGCAGGGGTCCTCCGGCCGCGCGGGCCTCGCTGCTGACCCCCTCCCGGCGGGCGCGGATCGCGTCGTACCAGCGCCGCCGCTGGTCCAGACCTCCGCAGCGCCAGGCCGCCAGATGCCCGCGCCAGCCGCCGCGCTCCAACTCGGGGAAGGCGCTGGTGGCCAGGTCGAACAGGATCCAGTCGTGGAGGGTGACCGTCCCTCCCACGCGGCGCAGGGGCTCGAGCATGAAGGCGTGCGCACGCTCGTTGCCCACCTGGTAGAGGATCCGGTCGGCCGAGCGCGGGCCCAGTGCCGTGACGGGCCGCGCCTCCAGCCCGCACCAGCCTGCGCCCTCCGTGCCGGCCGGCAGGTAGGGCACGACCTCGACCCGCTCGGCGAGGTGCGCACCGAGGGTCTGGGTGTAGTCCCCGATCCCCGAGGGCGTGGCCTCGGGCGTCGTCACCAGGGCGACCCGCACGCGTCTCCGGTCAGCAGGTCGTGAGGATCTCGACCCCGTCGGGCCCGACATACATGGAGTGCTCGGTCTGCGTGACCATCACGCCCTCCTCCTCCACGAGCGGTGGGTAGCGCACCAGCGAGCCCTGGCGCGCCAGCTTGGCGAGGGTGTCCTCCACGGCGTCCGTGGGCAGGTGATTGAAGTAGCGGCGGGCGATCGGGAGGCCTCGCCAGCCCTGGATCTCCTTGAGGACATCCTTGTCGAGGCCCTTCGCCTTCATTGGCGGGCGGACCATCATGAACACCTCCGCCTTGCCGCGCTCGTGGATGTAGCCGCGGCCGGTGCTCGCAAAGGGCTCGATCGCGATCACGGAGCCTTCGGCGATGCGGCCGCCGCCGCGCTCCCCGTAGTTGGGCACCTGGGGCGCGGTGTGGACCTTCCAGCGCGCGAGGCCGTGGCCGGTCAGGTTGCGCACGGGCTCGAAGCCCGCGCCCATGATCGTGCGCTCGATGGCGGCCCCCACCTCGCCCACGCGAACGCCCGGCTCCACGGTCGCGATGGCCGCCGCCAGGGCATCGGCCGAGGCCCGCACGAGGGGCGTCCAGCGGCCGTCGGTGGAGAGGTCCACCGAGCAGGCGTTGTCCGCGATGTAGCCGTCCACATGCACGCCAATGTCGACCTTCACGCAGTCGCCCACCTCGTAGGTCATCTCGTCCTCGGGGGACGAGCAGTAGTGGGCTGCGCAGGAGTTGCGCGAGGACTGAGCCGGGAAGGCCGGCGCAGCGCCCGCCTCGTAGATCTGCCTCTCGACGCCCTCCAGGATGTCGCGCACGCGCACGCCGGGCTTGATGCTCTCCCGGGCCCACTCTCGGCACTCGGCAGCGATTCGTCCCGCCTTGCGGTGACATTCGAGGGCGTGGGCGTCCATGGGGGGATTGTAGCCCAGTCGGGCGGACCCAAGAGGCTCACGCGCGGCAGCCTCGGGACGGGCAACGGAAGGGGCGCAGTCCCCGGAGCGGGCCTGCCGATGAGAGAGGCATGCGACGAACGGTCCTCCTCCTGCTGGCCCTCGCCTCGTGCATCACCACGCGGCAGACGGCGCCAGCCCGCGGGGACGGTGAGGTGCTCTGGCGCTCGGAGGTCTCGGGCGCCTGGGAGGTGCGCGTGCGTGGCGCGGCCGTCGGGCGCGTGGTGCGCCAGGACCTGAAGGAGGGTGGGCGCTTCCTCGTGGTCCAGAACGCCTACGGGCAGGACCTCGGCCTCATCGACGGGCAGGGCATGGCCTGGCGCGCCCGGCCGCACCGGGAGCACGAGTGGGTGGTGACCGGGACCGTCGAGGAGGGCGTGGCCGGAATCCTGGGGCACGACGAGGTCCAGCTGCTACCCCTGGCCACCCCCTCCCAGCGCCCCTGAGAGGGGGTTCGGGCAGTCGGCGGGGTTTCTTGGCCCCCTGAGGGCGGCCCCTGCGGATTCGGGGAGCCGGGCGCTGGAAGCGCTCAATGCGAGACAGGGTTCCGGCCGACAAGGAGGTGTCGCCAGTGGCGGCTCATCCCTCCCAGGACCCTATCTCATGATCAAGCTCGAAGTCGGCGAACGCATCGGCAGCTACCGCATCGTGGATTTCATCGCACGCGGTGGCTTTGCGCTCGTCTATCGCGCCGAGGACGAGACCGGTGAGCAGGTCGCCCTCAAGATCGGCGACGTTGCCGGCGGCGGCCGCTATGTCACTCGCTTCCTCGAGATCACCGACGAGCGTCAACCGGCCGGGATCAGCCCCGACGAGACCCCTGGCGAGGCGGTGTTCTTCCGCCAGGACGGGGTCCGCATCGACTTCCTCGATGTCCACGAGATCGACGACCTGATCCGCAACGAAGCGGAGCTGCTGCGCGGCTGCAAGAGCCCCAATGTCGTCAAGGTCCGCGAGTGCATCCAGCACGAGGGCCGACCGATCCTCGTGATGGACTTCGTGCGCGGGAAGACCCTGCGCGAGAAGATCCGCGCCCTCGAGGGGATCCGGCTCAACTGGTTCCTGACCGCCGTGCGCGCGCTGCAGAAGCTGCGCGACAAGGGGCACCTCACCTACCACGGTGACCTCAAGCCCGAGAACATCCTCATCAAGCCGTCGGGCAGCGTGGTCCTCGTGGACCCGGCCCTGCGTGCGGACGAGCGCGATGTGATCACCACCACGCCGCACTACAACCCGCTCCTCCTGCGCGACGCCAAGGCGGATGTGATGGCCATCGGCGTGATGCTCTACGAGATCCTCACGGGCGTGCTGCCCTTCGAGGATGTTCCGTGGGCCTTCGCCGGCCGCGAGCAGGGCGGTGAGGTCGAGCGCCTGTCGCTCTCCTACTTCCTCTCCTACACGCCGCCGAAGGAGCTCAACCCGAACACCCCCGAGCCCCTCGCACGGATCGTCTACCGCTGTCTGACGGTCATGGAGTACGGGCTCGAGGACCTCGAGGCCGACCTCGTCGACTTCCTCCGCAAGGAGTGACCCGGGCTCCTACCGCACCCTGGACCCCAGGAGAGGACCCCCCGCAGCCGTCCGGCGCGGGGGGTCCTTCCGTTCCGGCCGCGCTAGAATCCGCGCCATGGCCCTCCTCCACCTCCCCGACAGCCCCCAGGAGATCACGGCGTCCTGGTTCGACGCCGCCTACAGGGAGCTCCGCAGCGCCGTCGAGCCCGCTGAGCAGGCGGACGGCCCGGCCCAATGGCTGGAGGTGGCCGAGCGCTGGAATCGGCTGAAGGCCCTGGCCCAGGGCGAGGGATCCCGGCGCAGCTACGCCTACACCAAGGACATGCGCGACGCCGCCGCCGAGGAGGCGGAGCGGATCGCCCGCGAGGAGATTCGCCCGCTGGTGGAGGCGCACGACGCCGCGCTCGGCGACGCCCTCCTGGCGAGCCGCCATCGCGACGCTGTCGCGGAGCGCTTCGGCGCGCAGCTCCTGCGCGTGCTCGAGGTGCAGAAGGGCCCCCTCGCTCCGGTCAACTCCCAGCTGCGCGTGGCCGCGAGCGATCTCGCGAGCCGCTACGACAAGCTCGTGGCCTCGGGCGAGGTGCGGGTGAACGGTGAGGCCATGACGCTGGCACGCGCGCGCTCGCGGTTCAGCTCCACGGATGCCGCCACCAGGCGCGAGGCCTTCGAGGCCTATTTCGGCTGGTTCCTGGAGAACCGGCACGCCCTTGCGGACCTCTACGACCAGCAGGTGCGGCTGCGGGACGAGATGGGCAGGAACCTCGGGCACGCGGGCTTCGTGCCCCTCGGCTACGAGGGCATGGGCCGGACCGACTACGGCCCCGAGCAGGTTCAGGCGTTCCGCGACGCCGTACGTACGCACGCCGCCCCCCTCTTCGCGCGCAAGGCCGCGGCCCAGGCCGCTGCTCTGGGGGTCGAGACCCTCAAGCCCTGGGACGTGGGCTACCACCCGGAGCTCTCCCTCCCCGACGGAGCTGCGGAGCCGGTGGCCGAGCAGCTCGACCGCATGGACCGCGTCCTCGAGCGCCTGTCCCCGCGCCTGCGCGAGCACTTCCTGCGCATGCGGCGCGAGGACCTGATCGACCTCGAGAACCGCAAGGGCAAGGCCGCGGGCGCCTACTGCACCTCGTTCCCCGACGAGGGCCGCGTGGCGATCTTCTGCAACTCGACCGGCAACGAGGACGATGTGCGCACCCTCACCCACGAGCTGGGCCACGCCTTCCAGGGCTGGGAGAGCCAGTGGATCGAGGCCCCGGATCTGCAGTGGCCGACCTCGGATGCGTGCGAGGTGCACTCCATGGGCATGGAGTTCCTCTGCCTGCCCTATCTCGACGAGTTCTTCGGGGCGGCGGAGCGCGACACCTTCATCAAGGGACGCTGGAGCGGCGCGGTGGACATCCTCTGCTACGTCTGCGTCGTGGACGCCTTCCAGCACTGGGTCTACGAGAACCCGAGCGCCAGCCCCGACGAGCGAGACGCCGCCTGGATCGGCTTCCGCGAGACCTACATGCCGGGCATCGACTGGAGCGGCGACGCCGAGCGCTTCGCAGCCTCACGCTGGTACGCGCAGCTCCACATCTACCGCTACCCCTTCTACTACATCGACTACGCGCTGGCTGAGACGGGCGCCATGCAGCTGGGGATGCTCGACGCCCAGGACCACGAGGGCTGCCTCGAGCGCTACCTGGAGCTGTGCCGCCTCGGCGGGACCCAGAGCGTGCTCGCCCTGCTCGAGGGGGCCGGGCTGCGCTCGCCCTTCGACCCCGCGCTCATGCAGGACCTCATGGCGCACGCCTCGGGGATTCTCGAGCTCTGAGCGCGGAGGAGCGGGCCCGCGCGCTCACCTCAGAGCTCGATCCGCTCGACCTGCTCGCCCTCGCGCAGCTCCACCTCGAAGGTGACCGTGCGGCCGCCCGCGAGGACGAGGTCCACGCGACCGTCGAGGGGCGGCAGGCCGTCCAGCACCACCGGGCTGCCCTCGAAGGGACGCTCCAGGTCGAGGATCCTTGGAGCCAGCCGCATGGCGCCGGTCTCCACCCACTGGCCGCGCAGGCGCGCGGTCCCCGAGGGCACGGGCAGGCCGTCGGCGCGGACGAGCTCCACCCTCAGGACCGCTCCCGGCCGGAGCTGAAGGTCCTGCTCGAGAGCCGCCCCCACCACGGTCCCGTCCGGGGCCAGGAAGCCCACCTCACGGTCCACCAGGCGCCAGGGGCCGCCGCCGCTCCGCAGCCGGTAGGCGGCGAGCTCGAGCGGCGGGGCCTCGAGGCTCCAGCTGCCGTCCGCTGCGGAGGTCGTCTCCGCCAGCAGCGGCGCGCCCGAATGGGTCGAGTGCAGGCGCACCTGAACCCCTGCCAGCGGCTCGCCGTCGGGATCGAGCACCCTGCCGGAGAGTGCGCCGCCGGGCTGGTTGCCGCGGAAGGCGGGCGCCGCCTCCCGCAGGGCGGACAGGTCGAACGCAATGATCAGGGGAAGCCCGATCATCACGAGGGCGAGCAAGACCGTCAC
>JBDQFW010000179.1:0-7560 GCA_040265735.1 Planctomycetota bacterium
GGCCCGGCTTCACCCGGGGCGGCAGCGGGCTGGGTCTCTCCGCGGTCTCCGCCGCCACCGAGGGGTGGGGGGGCTGGCTCTCCACCCGTAGCGGTGGGGGCCTCGTGGAGGTGCGGCTCGGCCTGCTGGCCCTCCCGGAGGAGGGATGCGTCGAGATCGTGCTGGACCCGCTTCCCCCGCCGAGGGCCGCAGAAGCCTCCTCATCGGCCCGGCTCTGGACCCCGTCTCCCTCGGTTGCGCGCCGATGGATAACGGCCTTCCAGCCCCATGCGCAGGTCGCTGTGCGATCGGCGCTTGGTTGGGAGCTTTCGCTGCCCGGGGCCGAGTCCTGAGGGCGGCGCGGAGCCTGCCCAGCCGCTGGTCGCGGTCGGGCCCCGTGTCCGGATCGAGGAACGCCAGAGGGGGCACTCCGAAGCTCGGAGTGCCCCCTCTGGAACGGTTCAGCGCGGAGCGCGGGACGTCAGCGGCCGGCGGTCGAAGCCTTGAGGTACTCGCGGTTGAGACGCGCGATGTTCTCGGTGGAGATGCCCTTGGGGCAGGCGGCCATGCACTCGTAGTGGTTGGTGCAGTGGCCGAAGCCCTCGGCATCCATCTGCTCGACCATCGCCACGACGCGTGTCTCGCGCTCGGGTGCGCCCTGGGGCAGCAGCGAGAGCTGGCTCACCTTCGCGGCGGTGAAGAGCATGGCCGCTGCGTTGGGGCAGGCCGCGACGCACGCCCCGCAGCCGATGCAGGCCGCCGCGTCCATGGCCAAGTCAGCCTGGATCTTGGGGATCGGGATCGCATTGGCGTCGGGGGCAGAGCCGGTGTTCACCGAGACGTAGCCGCCAGCCTGGATGATCCGATCGAACGCCGAGCGGTCCACCACGAGGTCCTTGACCACAGGGAAGGCGTTGGCGCGGAAGGGCTCGATCCAGATGACATCGCCGTCCGAGAAGCGACGCATGTGCAGCTGGCAGGTGGTTGTCTTGGTGTCCGGCCCATGGGCCTGGCCATTGATGACCAGGCTGCACATCCCACAGATGCCCTCGCGGCAGTCGTGGTCGAAGGCCACGGGCTCGTGTCCCTCGCGCTGCAGGTGTCCGTTCAGGACATCGAGCATCTCGAGGAAGGACATGTCCGGGCTGGCCTCGATGCGGTGCGTGTCGAAGCGGCCCGGCTCCTCGGGTCCGGCCTGGCGCCAGACATTCAGGGTCAGGCGAAGGGTCTCGTTGGAGGATCCAGCCATCACTTGTAGCTCCTGGTCGTCAGCTTGACGTTCTCGAAGGCGAGGGGCTCCACGTGCCGCTCGCTGGCCCCGCCGTCGCCCTTGTGCTCCCAGGCGGCCACGTGGCAGAAGTTCTCGTCATCGCGCAGGGCCTCGCCCTCCGCCGTCTGGTGCTCCTCGCGGAAGTGTCCACCACAGGACTCCTCCCGCACGAGGGCGTCGTTCATCATCAGCTCTGCGAACTCCATGAAGTCCGCGACCCGACCGGCGTGCTCGAGCGACTGGTTCAGGCTCTGGCCGTCGCCGAGGACGCGGACATCGTTCCAGAAGGTCTCGCGGAGGCTGCGCACCTTACCGATGGCCTCGGTGAGGCCCTCCTTGGTGCGGGCCATGCCGCAGTAGTCCCAGGACAGGAGACCGAGCTCGCGGTGGAGCTCGTCCACGGTCCGAGAGCCGTTGATCGAGAGCATCTTCTCGAACCGGCCGCGGGACGCGGCCTCGGCTTCACCGAAGGCGTCGTGGTCGGTGGTGATCCGCTCAAGCGAGCGACCCGCCAGGTGAGCGGTCACCGTGGACGGGATCACGAAGTAGCCATCGGCCAGCCCCTGCATCAGGGCGCTGGCGCCGAGTCGGTTCGCGCCGTGGTCGCTGAAGTTGGCCTCGCCGAGGACGAACAGGCCGGGGACCGTGCTCTGCAGGTTGTAGTCCACCCACAGGCCGCCCATCGTGTAGTGCACGGCGGGGAAGATGCGCATCGGCACCGAGTACGGGTCCTCGCCGGTGATGCGCTCGTACATCTCGAAGAGGTTCCCGTAACGGGCCTCAATGGCGGCCCGGCCGTCACGGCGAATTGCGTCCGCGAAGTCGAGATACACCGCGAGGCCGGTCTTGCCTACGCCGCGTCCGTCGTCGGTCACGTCCTTCGCGTTGCGGCTCGCGACATCCCGCGGGACGAGGTTGCCGAAGCTCGGGTAGCGGCTCTCGAGGTAGTAGTCGCGCTCGCTCTCGGGGATGTCGTTCGGATGGCGCTGGTCGCCCTTGGTCTTGGGCACCCAGACGCGGCCGTCGTTGCGGAGGGACTCCGACATGAGGGTCAGCTTCGACTGGTAGCTGCCGCTCACGGGGATGCAGGTCGGGTGGATCTGCGTGAAACAGGGGTTCGCCATGTAGGCGCCCCGCTTGTGCGCACGCCAGGCGGCCGTGACGTTGCAGGCTTTCGCGTTCGTCGACAGGTAGAACACGTTGCCGAAGCCGCCGGTGCAGAGCAGGACGGCATCGCCGGCCCAGCGCTCGAACTTGCCGGTCTGCAGGCTGCGGGTGATGATCCCGCGGGCCACGCCGTCAACGGTCACGAGGTCGACCATCTCGCAGCGGGTGTGCATGGTCACCCGGCCGGCGGATACCTGGCGCATCAGCGCGCTGTAGGCACCAAGCAGGAGCTGCTGGCCGGTCTGGCCGCGCGCGTAGAAGGTTCGCGCCACCTGGGCGCCGCCGAAGGAGCGGTTGTCGAGGAGACCGCCGTACTCGCGCGCGAAGGGCACACCCTGGGCTACGCACTGGTCGATGATGCGCACGCTGCACTCCGCGAGGCGGTGCACGTTGTGCTCCCGGGAGCGGTAGTCGCCGCCCTTGACCGTGTCGTAGAAGAGGCGCCAGACGCTGTCGCCGTCGTTCTTGTAGTTCTTGGCCGCGTTGATCCCGCCCTGGGCGGCGATCGAGTGCGCCCGGCGGGGCGAGTCCTGGATGCAGAAGACATCCACGTTGTAGCCCATCTCGGCCAGCGAGGCCGCGGCGGAGCTGCCGGCGAGGCCCGTGCCGACGACGAGGATGCGGAACTTGCGGC
Organism: Planctomycetota bacterium; assembly: GCA_040265735.1. Taxonomy (GTDB): domain Bacteria; phylum Planctomycetota; class UBA1135; order UBA1135. The sequence goes on from JBDQFW010000179.1 coordinate 3,051, forward strand.
GGTTGGCCGGGTTGATCAGCGGCAGGTCGAACCTGTGCCGGGTCCAAGCGTCGGAGAGGTCGCCGGTGGGGACCTTCGAGTCGAGCAGGGGATTCATGGCGGCGGTGCTCACTGGGCGCCTCCTTGTCCGGTGAAGAGCAGGAAGAGCGGGATGGACGCGAAGCCGAGGGTCACCACCGCCGCGAGGCCGTCGCTGGCCGCGCGGATCGCGGTGGCGTAGCGCGGGTGCGCCAAGCCAAGGGTCTGCAGGGCGCTCTGCACCGCGTGGCGCAGGTGGATGCCCAGGGCCACGATCCCGGCTAGGTAGATGAACAGGCCCAGAGGGCTGGTGAGACGATCGGTCACTGCGACGGCAAGGTCTGCGACCTCAGGGCTGCCCATGAGCTTCTTCACGCGGAAGTCGCTGATGTGGACCACCAGGAAGGCCAGGATCACGAGGCCGGTGATCAGCATCGACTTGGACGCCGCGGTCGCCTGGCCCTTGTCGCCGCGCATGCGGTAGGCCGCGGTGCGGGCCTCCTTGCTGCGGCGGTTGAGGGCGAAGGCAAGGCCCATATGGATCAGGAAGAGGGCAGCCAGGCCGATCTCCGCGATCATCAGCACCGGCCCGAGCGACTCAAGCTTCTCGGCGTAGGCGTTGAACGCCTCGTTGCCGCTGAAGAGCGTGAAGTTGCCGAGCAGGTGGACGACGACGAAGCCGACCAGGGACAGGCCCGTGATGGCCATCAGGACCTTGCGGCCGATGGTGGTCTCGAAGAACCGACAGGGGGCGTTCATGGAGGGACCCGGTGGGGTTTACGGCGTAGAACCGTAGCGATGGGGGGGCTTGTGGTCCACGGTCCCTCATGGGATCCCCGCGCTCCCCGGGCTACTGTGGTCCTATGACCCTGTGACCCCGTGACGCAGCACTCTCTGGTCGGCCCAGCCACGGTCCGGATCCTGGGGTCCTTCGCCCGCATGTCCGCCCCCAGTCCCAGTGAACCCCGGCGCCTCACCGCTGAGGCCTTCCTCGAGCGCGGTGGCACCGTCCTCCATGTCTTTAGGCATGGGGCGGTCGCTGCGCCCTGGCCCGGGCGGGTCTACGGACGGCTGGACGTGCCGCTCTCGGAGGAGGGGCTCGATCAGGCGGCCTGGGGCGCGCGGAGCCTTGAGGGGCTCGAACTCCGGGCCGTGGTTTCTTCGGGGCTGCCGCGGGCCGAGGAGACCGCACGGCTGCTGCGGGGCTCTCGAGGGCTTCCGCGTCAGGACCGGCCGGAGCTGCTGGAGATCGATCGCGGGGCCTGGGCCGGTCTGGGACCGGAGGAGATCGAGGCGCAGACCCCTGGCGCCTTCGCGGCCTGGCAGCGCAGCGGCGGGGTGCTCGCGCCTCCGGGGGGCGAGACCCTGCAGGTCATGGCCGGCCGCGTCGTGCCGGCTCTGACAGAACTGGCAGAGCTGAACCCGGGAGGTCGCGTCGCGGTGGCGGCCCACATGTGGGTGGTCCGCATCGCGGTCAGCATGGGCCTGGACCGCCCGCTCCAGCGCGCCGCCGGGATCCGGGTCGGCACTGGCGCCCGCTGCGACCTCGCCTGGTCACGAGCCGAGGGCTTCAGGTTGCTGGGTGCAGTGGCTCCCGAGGGCTCCGCTCTGACCGTCGACGGCGCCCCCCTCTAGTGCAAGTGGCTTGCATTGTGTGGGCCCCGGGAGCATGGGGCTTCCTGGTGCGAGCCAGGGTCGGTCGGTCCGGCCGGCTGGTCGAGTCGCGGCTCAGCGCTCAAGGGAGGCTCAGGTGGCCCCTCGGCGGCCCTCGCGGGCTGGATCCGCTGCCTAGCCCTTGGCCGGTCGGCGCGAAACCAGGGTCTCCCAGCGCGAGACGGCGAGGACGGTGCCATCCTCCCGCTGCACCTCGACCTCGAGCCACATGCGGCCGCGGCGCGGACGGGGCTACGGGTCCATCTCGGCCACCGTGAGCTGGCAAGAGATCGTGTCGCCGACCCGCGCCGGGGTCTTCCACTGGATCTCCATGCCGGCGAGGGCGATCAGGGTCCCATGGAAGACGCCGGTCTGGACCGCCAGTCCGGTGGCAATGGACTGGACCAGCATCCCGTGCGCCACGCGCCCGCGGAGGGGGCCCGCGCTCGCCGCGACCTCGTCGATATGGGCCGGGTTGTGGTCACCAGAGAGCCCGGCGAAGAGGACCAGGTCCGCGTCGGTCAGAGTCCGTCCGCCGGTGCGCACGGTGTCACCGACCTCGAACTCATCGAAGGTCCGGCCAGTGGGCAGCTTGGGCGGGAGGCTCATCGCGGCAGACCTTGGGGTGCTGAGGCACCAAGGTCAAGGCTGGGGCCCTCCTGTGGGCTCCTGAGGCCCCTCGGGGCTACATAACATACATTATGCGACACTAGAGAGTCTGGAGCTCAGTCGACGAGGCTGCAGCCGATTCTCCTCCGCACTTGCCCACTCCCCTGCGCTCGAGCCCGCACACGCCCTCACTGAAACGTGACCTTGACGGCGTCCGTGAACCCCGATCCGAACGGACCGCCCAGGGGCTCGCGGTGCCAGGCTTGGAAGCGCAGGGTGCGCCCGATCTGGTCCGCGGTGCTCGCGCCCAGCGGCGGTGAGGCCAGGTCGACGTGGGCGGCGTGACGGCCGGATCCGTTCACCACGCCCAGGGTGCTGGTGATGCGCAGGATCGCCGGACCGAGGCAGAGGGTCCCCACCGCTCCGCCGGGGTTCGCGATCTGGGCCGGCGTCTCGGAGGCCAGAAAGTAGATGGGCTGCCCGGGCGGCAGCTCGGTGGCCAGCAGCGCGAACCCGTTGGCCTGGGCCTCGACGCTCCCGATGGCCATCAGGTGCCCCGGGGCGCCGGTGCTGTTGGCCTGGGTCTGGGCGCAGATGCTGGTGCCGACCCTCTTGGGGCCCAGGGACAGGCTGTCCACCGCGAGCATGGTGCCGGGGCCTGTAGGGTTGCCTTCGGGCAGCTGGATGCCCACTCCGAGCAGGCGGGTCCAGTCCGGCTGCCACGAACCCACGAGGTTGAAGGGCCCGAATTCGCCTCCGTCATCGGACTGGTCCGCGTCTTGAGTCGCCGGGTGCGACGGGTCCACTGCGGCCCAGAGCAGCTCCCCAAGGGCCACCGTCAGGATTCGGCACTCGGCCGCGAGGGGCGTCGAGGGGATGGTGATGGGCTGGCTCGCCCACCAGGTCACGGTGTCGCGCACCAAGAGCTGGGCCTGGAGGCCACCGGGCGCATTGGCCTTGGTGATCGTCAGGCGAGCGATCCCAGGCACGCCAAGGTCCAGCGTGCCTTCCCAGCGGGTCGTGGCCCGTGAGCCCGCGCTGAGCGCTCCCGCGTGGAACAGCAGGGCCCCCCCATCAAGGGAGACCGAAGGGTGCGGATCGACCTGCACCGCGTGTGGGACCCCGCCAGGGGCAGAGATCGAGGTGCCGGCGTTGTAGCCGCCCCACGGCGCCAACAGCTGGCGCACGGTCTCGTTGTCGTTGTCGACAGGCGAAGCCTCGGAGTCGAGGGGCAGGAGCGCGCCGGCGGCGAAGTCCTCGAACCGCAGTGAGGGCGCCCCGGCGGGTCCGAGCTGGTCGACGAAGAACTCCCAGGAGCGCTGCACCGCTGCAACGGGAATGGCGTGCGGCCCGTCATGCACGAGGACCTGCGCCTGGCCGCCGGAGGCACGCCAGGCCTCGTGCAGGCGAAGGCCCTGCGCCGTGGACACCACGCAATCGAGCTCGCCGTGGATCACGAACAGGGGCGGGAGGCTGCCCGTGAGGCCCAGGGACGGATTGGCCGCCTCTACGAGCGCGTAGGCCGGATGGTTCGGCAGCCCGGCAAGCACGCCGATGCCTTCGCCGGGTCCGTCGAAGCCCACGAGTCGGCTCTCGGCCGAGTCCGGCTCGTCGTGGCGAGGTGCCCCGACACAGCCCTGGGCATCGGCGTCCTCGTCCATCAGGAAGAAGTTGACCGGCGGCGCGATGGCGACGGCCGCCTGGACGGAGCTGTCGCCCAGCGGGTCGGTCTTGGAGCCACGAGACGCGGCCAGGGCGGCGAGGTGGGCTCCCGCAGAGTGTCCCCAGGTGCCGATCCGGTTGGTGTCCAGGTCGAGGATGACAGCGTGGTCCCGCAGGAACCGGATGGCCGCGAGGGTGTCGTCCAGCTGCGCGGGGAAGATCACCTCGTCAGACCCGAAGATCGCGCCCTGGGAGGTCAGCCGGTAGTCGATGCTCGCGACGGTGATGCCGGAGTTGACGAGGCCGGCCACGAAGGAGCGGTCCAGGCTGCGGTTCCCGCTGACCCAGCCGCCGCCGTGCAGGTACACGACGCATGGGTGCGGCCCCGGGCCTTCCCCGAGCCAGAGGTCCATCAGCAGGTTCTGCCCCGCGAGAGCCTGGTAGGGCAGCCCCGGGAGGTCCGGGCCTGCGCTCTGGGCCGAGACGGGCCCCATGAGGGGCGCCAGGAGGGCGAGCAGGGCGGCGGGGAGGCGCATGGGGCGGGCAGGGAGCGAACACCATGTTAGGC
>JBDQFW010000180.1:0-7452 GCA_040265735.1 Planctomycetota bacterium
CCGTGGAGGGGCACCTGGCCCGGGTGGAGCCGCTCGAGGCCTCCGAGACCTCACGCGCCTACCGCGCCCAGGTCGAGCCCCTGGTCGAGCTCGGCCCCGCGGCCGTGCCCGCTCTCCTCACCGCGATGGCGGCCCCCCTGCCAACCCGCGAGCGCTCGCGCGGCGAGGTGGACGACGGCGCGCGCAACCTCATGGACGATGCCGGCCGCAAGCGCGCAGCCTGGCGGTCGCGCGTCTGCGCCCACGCCCTGCGCGGGATCGCGAGCCCCCTGGGAACCGAGCCCCTGCTCGAGCTGGTGCGCACGAACCGCAGCGGCGCGCGCGTTCACGCCCTGCTGGCCCTGGAGGCCACGCGGGAGGACGCGCGGGTCACCGCGGCGCTCGCGCCGCTGCTCGCGTCCTTCGACAATCCCCCCGACCGGGCAGCCCTGCTGGCGACCCTCGCCCACCTGGACGGCGACGGAGCCCGCGAGGCCCTGCGGTCGGCGCTCCTGACGGAGGACGCTGCGGTCGCCGCAGCGACCCTGGACGCCCTGGCCGCGGTGGCGAGCGCGTCCGACGAGGGCCGGCAGCGCGTGCTCTCCCTCGAGGAGGAGCTGCAGGCCCTGATGGCATCTCCCCGCGGGGCCGGCGCGGCGCGCGGGCTGCTGGCGCTGTTCCGCACGGTGCCCGAGGCGCTCGACGAGGACGACACCCTCGAGGCCCTCGTCGTCATGGCCCACGCCCCCGCCGCCCGGCGGGTCGTTGCGGCAGAGGTCCTCGACACCCTGCGCGAGCTCGGGATCAAGCCGCCGCGGCGCGCGCGCTCGGAGCTGAAGGAGCTCCAGGAGAGCCGCGTCGACGAGGTGCGCATCGCGGCCCTGGCCTGGGCGGCCTCCCAGAAGGACGGCTCCGCCCGCCGCAAGCTGCTCGAGCCCTACGACGCCGCGATCGAGCGCCGGCCCGACTCGGAGACGGCTTGGATGGACCGGGCGGAGATCCTCTACCGCATCCAGGACTGGGGCGACGCCCTGAAGGACTACGAGAAGGCCTTGGAGGAGAGCGGGCGGCTGAGCCTCGTCCTGCGCCGCGCGACCGAGGCCTGGGTCGGCGTGGCTCGCTGCCAGGCCCGCATGGGACGCTTCCGCGACGCGGCCCGCACCCTCGAGGACTCGCCCCTGACCACCACCCTGCGACGCGGCCTCGCCAACGATCCAGCCTTCGCCGAGATGCTGGAGGAGGGCGACTACCGCCGCACGGTCTTCCTCCTGCGCGACGAGTGAGACGGGTCGGCCTGTTCACCCACCCGGCCTGCCGCGCACACGACGGCGGCCCCGGGCACCCTGAGCGCCCGGAGCGCCTGGCCGCCCTGGAAGAGCGCCTGCGCGCGGGAGGGACCTGGGGCGATCTCGTCCACGCCGAGGCGGAGCCGGCGGCCCTCGAGGCCCTGGGCCGCGTGCATGGCCCCGCGTACCTGGCCCGCATGGAGCGTGCCTTCCTAGAGGGCGCCGCGTTCGTGGACAGCCCTGACGCGAACGGATGCGCGGCCACGCCCCTCGCGGTTCGCGCGGCCAGCGGCGCCGTCCTCGAGGCCACGGCTCGGGTCCTCGCCGGCGACCTCGAGGCTGCCTTCGCCGCCGTGCGTCCGCCCGGCCATCACGCCGAGGAGGGGCTCGCCATGGGCTTCTGCTTCACCAACCATGTGGCCCTCGCCGCGCGCGCCGCGCAGGACTCGGGTCTCGTGGAGCGGGTGGCGATCGTGGACTTCGATGTCCATCACGGGAACGGGACCCAGCACCTGTTCGAGCGCGACCCGTCGGTGTTCTACGCGAGCCTGCATCAGGCACCCCACTACCCCGGCACCGGCGCCGCCAGCGAGCGCGGCCGCGGGGACGGCGAGGGTGCGACCCTCAACTGTCCGCTCGCAGCGGGAACCGGGGACGCGGAGTGGCTGGGCGCCTTCGAGGGGCAGGTCCTCCCCGCCCTCGAGGCCTTCGCCCCGCAGCTCGTCCTGGTCTCGGCGGGATTCGACGCCCATGTCCGCGATCCCCTGTCCTCCACTCGCCTGACCGCCGACGCCTACCGGCGCATGACCGAGGGGCTCGTCGCCGTGGCCGACGCCTCTGCCGGGGGAAGGCTGGTGTCGTGCCTCGAGGGGGGCTACGACCTGATCGGGCTCGCCGAGGGCGCGGAGGCCCACCTGCAGGTGCTCCTGCGCGGGCACGGAGCCCGCTGACCCATGAACTACGACTACCACGACACGCGCCGCGACGAGACCGGAGAGACCCTCGACGAGGCGCACGCCGGGGACGAGCCCCTCGCCCTGTTCGCGCGCTGGATGGAGGACGCCCATGCGCGCTCTGGTGACGAGGAGCCCACCGCGTGCTCCCTCGCGACCCTCGGCCCCGACGGCGCTCCGTCCCTGCGCATGGTGCTGCTGCGCTCCGTGGACGAGGGGCGCTTCGTGTTCCACACCCACTTCGGGAGCCGCAAGGGCCGCGAATTGGAGGGCGACGACCGTGCCGCCCTGTGCTTCTTCTGGTCACGGCTCCACCGCCAAGTGCGCATCGAGGGACGCGTGGAGCGCTGGCAGGCGGACCGCTCCGACGCCTACTTTGCCTCGCGCCCGCGCGGCAGCCAGCTCGGGGCCTGGTCCTCGCCCCAGTCGGAGGTGATCGAGGGCCGGGAGGCCCTCGAGGCGCTGGTCGCCGAGACCGAGGCGCGCTTCGAGGGCCAAGAGGTTCCCCGCCCGCCCTTCTGGGGAGGACTGGCGCTCGTCCCGGACGCGCTCGAGTTCTGGCAGGGACGCCGCAGCCGCCTGCACGACCGCCTGCGCTTCGAGCGCTCGGGCACGGCCTGGTCGCGGGCCCGCCTGGCCCCCTGAACGCTGCTCGCGGGGAGCGTCCCCCTCAGGCGCTCGGCCCGAGCGGACCGAGCAGGCGCGCGCGCACCGTGCGCAGGCGCGAGACGAGGATCACGGCGAGCAGGAAGCTGGGCAGCGGTTCCGCGGCGCCGCCCAGGGTCGTCAGCCGGTGCACCGCCGCCGCCAGCACCCCGGCCAGCAGCACATGCGCGGCGTGCTCGCGCCGCCGGCCGAGGTTCCCTTCGCGAGGACCCCAGGCCAGGTAGCCCACGACCAGCAGGGTCGGCACGCGTGTCAGCGCCGGTGCGGGCCAGAGGAGTGCAACGGTCGCGACGACGAAGAGGTGCTGCACCGCAACCGGGAGCCATCCCGTCATGCTGGGCTCGCACGCGCACTCGGGGCCACGAGGCGGAGCGAGGATCCGGCGGTGCGTCGCGACCAGGGTGTAGAGGCCGCGCCACAGGGGTCCCAGAGCGCGCACCTGGAGCAGCCTGGCGACCCGCGGAGCCCGCAGGGAGAGCACCCGAGAGAGGGCCCCTAGGCCCAGGGTGATGCGACCGTCTGGCCCGAGCACGGCCAGGGCGTTCGCAAAGCCCGCCTCCAGCAGGCGCTCCTGCTCGGGCCGCGGCAGGGCCGCGATCCCCACAGCCATGGCCGCATCCAGCCAGCCCAGCCGAGCGAGCAGGCGCACGCTCGAGCGGCAGAGGGAGCAGTCGCTGTCGAAGACGAGCAGCGGCCCCGGCGCGGCCTCGGCGGTCAACGGCGGCCGCCTCCTAGAGCGCCTCGGTGTAGAGGCCGCCGTTCTCCTCGGCCAGCAGCCGCAGGAAGCGCGACTTGCGCCCCACGCTGACCGTGTGGATCACGACCTTGCGCGTCCGGTTGAGGCGGCCGATCCGCGAGCGGATCTCGGTGGGGTCCACCACCTTGCCCGAGGAGGGCTCGCCGTCCGTGAGCAGGTAGATCGTGTCGACGCGCTCGTCGGCGAACGCCAGCTCGAGCGCGTCGTAGATGTTGGTGCTCCCGCCCATGGGGAACTTGCGCACGTGCTCGATGGCCTGGTCGCGCACCTTCGGGACCAGCTGCACCAGCTCGTCTTGCCAGGGCCGAATGTCGGACCCGAAGAAGAGGATGTTGAGGAGCGTCTCCTCGGACAGCTTCGGCAGCACCGTCATCAGCTGGTGCTTGGCCACCTCCCAGCGAGTCGAGGCGCGCGGCTTCTCGGTGCGATCCTCCGGCTGCAGCATCGCCCGCCCCTGCATGGAGCCCGAGCGGTCGATCAGGAAGGCCACGCGCTGGCTGACGACCTCGAGGCCGTAGAACGACGCCTGGGTCGAGTTCTCCGCGCGGCGCTTCTGCCGCTCGGCCTCCGCCTTCTGGGCGTCCTTCGGCCCGGGCAGGCGGAAGGCCTCTCCCTCGGCTTGCCACCAGGCGCGCCAGCGCGCGCTCCGCGGACCGTGGTCCTGGCCCGTGAGCAGCCGCAGGGCCAGGTGCATGTCGCGCCCCAGGCGCGCGCTCGCGCGGTCGAGGCGCTCGATCAGCAGGGGCACAATCTCCTTGCGGTGGAGGCGCGTGAGCTGGCCCACCACCTCGACGCGAACGCGCCAGTCCTCGTCGTCGAGCAGCTCGTAGAGCCGCGCGAGCGCCGGCTCCGTGCGAATCTCCGCCAGGGCGACGGCAGCCCCCATCCGCGTGGCCGGCTCCCGGCGCCGGGAGAAGTCGAGCACGTCCTCCAGCCAGTAGGGATCCCCCTGGGTCAGCCTCGTGACGGCGATCAGCGCCTCGCGCAGGACGAGCGGGTGCTCCCCGCGCAGGAAGGGCTCGAGCCGGCGGACGAGGTGGCTGCGCCCGCTGTTCCCGAGGACCTCGAGCGCGGCGCTGACGAGCACCGGGTCGGGGTCGTCGAGCAGGTCCAGGATCACGGCGTCCGCGCCCTCATCCTTCCAGCTGGCCAGCACGTCGAGCAGCAGGTAGCGCCAGGCCGCGTCGCGCTCCTCGTCCTTCAGCGCGCGGTGGTAGAGCTTCAGGGCCTTCGAGCCCCGCACGGGGAGGAGCGCCTTGCGGATCCCCGCCAGCGTGTTGCCGCCCGGGGCGCCGTACTCGAGGATCTCCTCGGCGGAGTCGAGGTCGCCGCGCTCCGCGTACAGGGGCAGCAGGGCGTGCACGGCGCGCGTCCGCAGGGGGCGGTCCTCGGCCTTGGCGACCACCCGCTCCAGCTCGTCGGCGGCGGCCACGCCCCAGCGGGTCAGGGCCGCACAGGCCGCCGTCCGGTTCTCCTCGCGCCGATGGCGCAGGACGTCCCCGACCAGGAACCCGCGCGCCTTCTCGTCCAGGGGCGTGCCCTTGAAGCGCGCGACGGCGCCATAGGCCGCGTTCAGGGTCCGCTGCTCGCTCAGCTCGCCGATCGCCTGCTGCAGGGTCTTGAGGGCGGCCGGCGACGCGGCCGAGGCCATCTGCCCGTAGAGCTTCACGTCCGCCTTGTCGCGCTCGAGCTTGACCTGGCGCAAGAGGTCCCGCAGGTCCACCTCGGCCGCCGGACCCGCGCCCGGCCCCTGGAGCGCGCGGGGCGCCGCGGCCGCAGACGCCGCGGCTGCTGCGATTCCCCACCCCTGCAGCTGCAGCGCCGGAAGGAGCGCGAGGACCGCCGGGAGCAGACGCATGGCGGGGATTGTACGGGACGCTCCCGCCTAGCGATGCACGCCCGGCGCCTCTTGGCCGGTGTGCTCCACCCAGCGCTCGTAGGAGCCGTGGTGCACGGTGGGCTGGCGCCCCTCGGTCGTCCCCGTCAGGTCGAGCACGCGGGTCGCGAGGCCCTTCAGGAAGGTCCGGTCGTGGGAGACGAAGAGCATCGTGCCTTCGAACTTCGCGAGGGTCTGGACCAGCATCTGCTTGGTGTCCAGGTCCAGGTGGTTCGTGGGCTCGTCGAGCACCAGGAAGTTGGGCGGGTCGAACAGCATCTGGCACAGGACCAGGCGGCTCTTCTCGCCCCCGGACAGCACGCGGATCGGCTTGTCGATCTCGTCGCCGGGGAAGTCGAAGGCTCCCAGGGCGTTGCGCTTGCTCGGAGTGGTCGCCGTGGGGAACGCCGCGTCAAGCTGCTCGTAGACCGTGCGCTCGGGGTCGAGGATGTCGAGGGCCGACTGCGAGAAGTAGCCCAGCTTCAGGCTGGCGCCGAGCTTCACCGCGCCCCGGTCCGGCTCCAGGGCCCCGGCCACGAGCTTGAGCAGGGTGCTCTTGCCCGCGCCGTTGACCCCCATCACGCACCAGCGCTCCCCGCGCTTGATCTCGAAGTCGAGGCCCTCGTAGACGACGCGCTCCCCATAGGCCTTGCACACCCCAGCGAGGGTGGCCACGTCGTTCCCCGAGCGCGGCGCCTCGCGCATGAGGAACGGCACCAGCACGCGCTTCTTGGGGGGCTCGAGCTTCTCGATCTTCTCGAGCTTCTTGACCCGGCTCTGGACCTGGGCCGCCTTGGCCGCGTGCTTCTCGAAGCGCTCGATGAAGCGCTCCTCCTTCTTCAGCATGGCCTGCTGGCGGGCGAAGGCGGCCTCCTGGTTGGCCGAGCGCAGCTCCTGCTCGCGCTCGTAGTGGTCGTAGTCCCCCGTGGTGCTGATCAGCTCGCCCGCGTCGATCGCGACGATGCGGCCCACCACCCGGTTCATGAAGTCCCGGTCGTGGCAGGTCATGAGCAGCGCCGACTCGATCCCCCGCAGGTAGCCCTCCAGCCACAGGATCGACTCGATGTCCAGGTGGTTGGTGGGCTCGTCGAGCAGCAGGACATCCGGCTTGGCAAGGAGCACCTTCGCGATCTGCACGCGCATGCGCCAGCCGCCCGACAGCTCCCCCACATCCGCGTCCATGCGCCCCTGGTCGAAGCCGAGGCCCGCCAGGACCTCGCGCGCGCGCGCGTCCAGCTCGTACCCCCCCAGCTGCTGGAACTCCTCCTGCACCGCTCCGAACCGCTCGAGGATGCGCTCCATCTGCTCGAACTTGTCGGGGTCCGCCATGTCGCGCTCGAGGCTCGCCAGCTCGGCGTGCAGCTCGCCCACGCGACCGCTGCCCGAGATCGTCTCCTCGAGCACGGTGCGGCCGCTCATCTCGGCCGCGTCCTGGCGGAAGTGCCCAATGGAGAGGCGCCGCGGCACCGAGACCTGGCCGTCGTCGGGCTGCTCCTCGCCGAGGATGAGCTTGAACAGGGTCGACTTGCCCGAGCCGTTGGGCCCCACGAGCCCGACGCGCTCACCGGGGTCGAGCTGGAATGAGGCCTCCAGGAGCAGAGCCTGGCGGCCGAAGTGCTTCGAGACTCCGTGGAGGGCGATCATGGGGCAGGGAGGATAGGGCCGCGGAGCCCTGCCCACCACCGCATCGGGGGACGGCCCGCGGGCGAATCCTCGTGGCGACGGGCTCCGCCGCCGCCCTCCCCCTCGGCCGCAGCTGCGGCCGCCCGATCACGCCGCGGCGCGGCCACCGCCCCGGACAGGAGGTCGTGTACTGCTCGGCTGCCTGCCGGCGCACCCGCGTGGGGCCTCGGGAGCGAGCCCTGGAGGAGGAGGTCCTGAGGCAGCTCAAGGAGCGCGGTCCCCACGCAACCCTGTGCCCCAGCGAGGTCGCGC
>JBDQFW010000181.1:0-7436 GCA_040265735.1 Planctomycetota bacterium
CCCCATACCCACCGACGCTCTCTCCGGGCTGCATACCATAGGGGTCTTCCACCCCGCAGGCAACGCGCTGAGGGGGCCAGGGGGCGGATACAGCCGTGCCCCGTGCGCTTTCGCTCGGGCAAGGGAGCGCGGATCCCGCCGGCGGTGATCGCGGGGTCGCCCTGGACCCTTCCTCTGCCATGATGGGTCCATGCCGTCCCGCCCGCAGACCATCCTTATGGCCCTGCTCGCGGGGTTCATGGGAGCGCTGTGCTGGCTCGGGAGCGTGCCCGGGAGCCTGGATGACCTGTTCCTTGTCCTGCGGGCCGCCCGGGACCCGTTGGCCCGGACCGACTGGGCCGTGCTCGGCTGCTCGAGTCTCCTGGACATCGGGGTCAAGGGGGCCGTGGTGCTGGTCTCGGATCGGCCGGAGTCGGCGGCTCCGTGGGTGGGGCTTGTGCTCCACGCTGCGGGCTGCGCCTGGCTGTCCCTGGAGTGCTCGAGGAGCGCTGCGGGTGCCGGCGCGGGTGCCGGAGCTCTCCGAGCCGCCGCAGCGGTGGCGCTGGCCGTGGCCTGCGGGGTTGTCCCGAGCGAGGCCGCGGCCTACCAGCTCGAAGGTCCTGTGCTGCTGCTCTGCCTCGTGGGGGTGCACGCCGCGCTGCGCAGGCGGTCGGGCCCTCTCCTGGCCCTGGCCTGCTTCGGACTGGCGTGGGCCCGGCCGGAGGGGGTCCTCCTGGCGGTCGCTTGGGTCCTTCCCGAGTCGCGCCGCCTGAGTTGGATCGGGACCGCGAGCGCCGTCTCGGCGGTCGTCCTCTGGGGAGGTTTCCTGGCCGCCCTCTCGCCGCTCCCGTTTCCCTCCTCTGCCCTGCCCCTGAGCTTCCATGTGAAGCACGGGACGTGGATCGCGGAGCTGCTGGCGGGGCTCGGATACCTCGCCGCCTGGCTGGGAACGGTTGGGGGCCTTGGAGCCGTTCTCCTCCTGGGGATCGGGCTGGCGCGTGGGGCCGGGAGCTCCTCGCGGGTGGGCCTCGTGGCCGTCCTCCTCGTTGCTCTCGAGGGCGGGGACGGATACCTCGGAGCCCGCCTCCTGCTCCCGGCCCTCGTCCTCGCGCTGCTCGGGAGCGCGGAGGTGATCGGGCAGTGGGCCAGCGCCGCTGGGGAGGGCGCTTCCCTGCGCGGGATGATGACGCTGACGGGCCTGATCCTCGCCGGCGGCGGCGGGCTCGGGAGCGCGCTGGACGGGGCGCGCCTCCTGCCGAGCCTGCTCCCCGCTCCGGGCTCTGGGGTCGAGGAGCAGCCCCCTCTCGAGCTCGAGGCGCTTCTGGTGGACGGCCTTGGGCGGCTTCGGCAGGAGGCTGGAGGCAAGCTGACGGTGGTGCACCGGGACCAGCAGGTCCTGCGCTGGCTCGGTCCCGACCTGCTGGTGCTGGACGCGTCGGGCCTGAGCGAGCCCGAGGTCGCCTCCCTGCCCGCGACTGGGGTGATCCGGCACGGCCGAGACGCCTTCGCCGTCCTGGCCGACCGGGGCGATGTGATGCTCCTGGATCACCAGAGGGTTCGCACGGAGAGCTGGGCCGGGCGGAGCCTCGGAAGCGTGCTCCTCGAGGGGGCCGCGGCTTGGATCGGCCGCCCGCGCAGCGCTCAGGAGGTGGCCGCCTGGGAGGAGGACTGGATCACGATCTCCCTCGCGTGCGGCGAGGGGACCTGGGTCAATGCCCTCTTGCGACGCGAGATGGACGGGGCGGCGCGCCGCGCTGGCTGGGTCGTGGATGCGGCCGGCGTTTCACCTCGCTGAGCGCTTGGTACGGTTGGACCATGGGTAAGAAGCGCAGGTCGCTCGAGGCAGAGGGCCTCTCCGGCGGAGGCCTCACGCACAACCCCTTCGCCGCGGCGCTCGGTGGGCGCCGAGCGACGCCGGGGGATGCGGCCCCTGAACCGGACGCGGATGAGCCTTCATCCACGCGAGCGCAGGCCGGTACGCCCCGCCCTGGGCTGCTCCTCCGCCGCGAGGTGAAGGGGACCGGCGGGCACCCGGTGTGTCGGGTCCTCGGGCTGGATTCCGGCCAGGACGCCGATGAGCTGGCCCGGGAGGCCAGCCGTGCTCTGGGGTGCCGGGTTCAGGCGACCGAGGACGGGCTCGTGGTGGGGCTGCGGGATCCGGAGCGCGTGGAGGCGTTCCTCGTCCGGCGCGGCTTCAAGGTGAAGCGCGCCAACTGAGCCTGCCCGAATTGAGCCCTCAGAGCGAGCAGAACGCACTCAGGGCGCGGACCATCCGCGCCGGGTCCTCGGAGCCCGCGAACTCGCGCGAGCTGTGCATGGCGAGCTGGGGCACCCCAACATCCACCGTGGGGATTCCGAGGTTCATGGCCGTGAGCGGTCCGATGGTGGAGCCGCAGGCGAGGTCCGCGCGCATGCTCCAGACCTGGTGGGGCACCTCCGCGGTGCGGCAGGCCAACTCGAACAGGGCTTGGGTCTCGCCCTCGGTCGCATAGCGCTGGTTCTGGTTGATCTTGATCACCGGCCCGCCGTTGAGCTGCACCTGGTGCCCGGGGTCGTGCTTGTCCGCGTAGTTGGGGTGCACGGCGTGAGCCATGTCCGCGGAGGCGCAGGCCGAGTCAGCCAAGGCGGCAAACAGGTCCTGGCGGTCGCCTCCGCGCTGGTGCACGAGGCGCTCGAGGACCTGGCGGAGGTGAGGGCCCTGCGCACCCGTTCGGGAGCCTGACCCGACCTCCTCGTGATCGAACAGGGTGGCGAGGACGGCGCGTGGGGAGTTCGAGGCCGCGGCGGCCCGCAGGGCCTCGGTCGCGGCCCAGGTCGAGCAGAGGTTGTCGAGTCGCGGGGCGGCGAGGAACTCACCGCTGCTGCCTACGACCGCCGAGGGCGTCAGGTCGTGGGTCATCACCTCCAGGGAGAGCAGCTCGCTGGGGTCGACGCCCAGGCGCTCGCAGAGCCACTCGCGGAAGGTGCCTTCCCGGCTGTCCCCCAGGCCGAAGATCGGCTGCAGATGCTGCTGGGCATTGAGCTTGAGGCCCTCGGTTGCGAGTTCACGATTGAGGTGGATCGCTAGCTGGGGCAGGTGCAGGACGGGCTCGTCGATGCGGAAGTCAAGGGGCCGGGGAGCTTCGTCGCCGGCCAGGAAGGCCGTGCCGCTGATCCCCAGGCTGCGGTCCAGCCACGAGTTGAGTAGCGCGCCGCCGTAGACCTCGATCGAGAGTTGGCGGTAGCCGGCGCGACCGGAGTCGGGGCGAGGCTTGAGCCGCAGGTTGGGGGAGTCCGTGTGGGCGCCGAGGAGGCGGAAGCCCGTCGAGGGGGAGACGCCCGCGGGCTCCCAGCCGGCGAGGAGGCTGCCCGCGCAGGGCAGGTACCAGCCGCCTTGGAGCTCCTCCCAGCGCTCACCCGCTTGCAGCCGCCGGAACCCGGAGCCTTCGAGGCGCCGGACGCACTCCTGGACCGCCAGGCGAGGGCTGGGGGCCGCGTCGATGAACGAGGCGAGATCGTGTGCGTCCGGCGCGGTCATGGGGGCAAGTTAGCCCGCGTCGGGCTCCTGATCCACCGGGCCCTGGGTCGTGGGGTCTCCTCAGGCCGGATCGTGGCTCTGCACGCGAGTCACGCCCAGCATGGCCTCGAGGGCGACCATGCGTCGCCCCAGGAAGGGGATGTGGTCGATGCGGGCGACGACCTGGCCCTCGCGCTTGATCACAAGGCTCCCGCCCCCGAAGAGGAGGAAGAACTCGAGCAGATCGGGGACCTCTCGGCTGACGGTGCTGCCCTGGCGAGGGATGCTGAGGTCGCGACCGAAGGGCTGCACGTAGTGGGTGAACTCGTTGGGCTCGAAGCGCCAGTAGTCGAACCTGGGGCGCATCATGCCAACCAGGAACAGCGCCGCGATGGCGGTGAACAGCAGGAGCAGGGCGTCCGTGCTGTAGGTCGGGGCGAGCCCCGCGAGCCAGGCTGCTCCGCTCGAGAGGACGGCCCACTCCTTGTCGTGAGCGATCCACGCCAAGGCTCCGAGGAGCAGCCCCAGGAGGCAGGCGATGAGGAACTTCTTCTGGTCGAGGTCCAGGACGATGACCGTGAGGTTGAAGGCGAGAGCCGCCGTCACCATCCAGCCAATCGAAACCGCACCGAGCCAGCCGAGGGCCTGGAGGGCGGCGCCGGCCGCCAGGGCGATCATCGTCGGCCAGAAGTAGACGATGGGCGGGAAGGACGCGATCGGGATGGCGCTGCGGCTCGCGCTCAGGTCACGGGGCCAGTAGACCTCCCACGGGGTTTCGCGAACGGTCGTGCCGGAGGCCGGCTTGGCCTCCAGGGGCGCAGGGGGCGTGGTCGGATCCGGAGAGTCCATGCTGCCCGAGGCTACTCGTAGCTGCCCAGGTGACGGTGGAAGAACCGGTGCTCCTCCGCGCCGTCCCGCAGGAGGCGCCCCTCCATCAGGTAGTCGGGGAGGCGAATGTCCCCGTCGAAGCGGGGAACGGCCTGCAGCTGGAGCTCAAGGACATCGTCCTTCTCCACGGCGAACGGCCGGACGGGGAACCAGCTCTGGCGCCAGTGGGTCGTGGGCTGCTCGGGAGCACAGCTGAGGGTCACCCCGGGGGCCAGGTCCACCTCGAAGTAGCCGCCGATGCCGTGGAGCGTGCCCTTGCAGAGGATCGGGAGCTGCACGCGCTCGTCGAAGAAGAAGTCCTCCGCGCTGCAGACCTCGAGGTCCAGGTCGATGAGGTCGATGTGGGGTCCCAGGGCGGCCTGCGGAGGGATGACCGGGGCCGTGGTCATCAGCTCGCCGTACTCGAAGGTGCCCAGTGGCTTGAAGTCGAAGCCATAGACGGGGACCTCCCAGGAGCCGGGCCCGTGGACGCGGTAGAGCGCCTCGTCCTCGACGGGGAAGAGGCGCAGGCGGAACCGGTCGGGAACCATGCGGCCGTCCTCTGCGAGGAGGCGGTCACGGACATCCAGTACCGACTCGAACATGCGCTCCGCCAGGCCGAAGTAGCCCATCCACTCAGAGACGATGAGGTCGGCCCGTTCGCCGTCGGGAAGCTCGAACTCCTCTGCCCGGCAGCGGTGCACCTTGATGATGTGGTCGAGACCGTTGGCCTTCGCCAGCTCCTCGATGACTGGCGCCATCCCAGAGGCCTCGATGGCGTGGACCCTGCGCGCACCGGCCCGGGCGGCGAACAGCGCCAGGATGCCTGAGCCCGAGCCCACGTCGATCACGGTCATCCCCGGCTGGATGAGGGCTTCGAGCCCATCCCGGTACGCGTCGGTGCGCGCGGCGTCCTGGATCATGAGCCTGTGGACCCCCGGGTCGCAGTAGCTCTGGAAGTAGTCTTCGCCAGCCATGGCCGAGAGCATGACGCTCGGGCGACCGGCGCGGCGCGCATTTCGCTGAGATCGGGAGGCGGCGTCCGTGCTGGACTCCGTCCGGGGCGCGCGGTGCAATCGGAGCGTGGAACGGGAGAAGCTGGCGCCGGATGCCCTCTTGGGCCTCGAGGAGGCTGCTGCGTGGGCGGGCTGCTCGGTGGAGATCCTGTCCCAAGCGGTCTCCTCGGGCGCGCTCCTCCACGAGACTCGGCGCGTCCGGGGGCGAGAGGTGCCGCACGTGCGGTTCGTCGACCTCGAGGCGCTCATCGAGGCTCCGGTCGAGGCGCCCGTGGACGCGCTCGTCCAGGCCGCCGGAGGCGAGGGGCCGGAGGCCGGTCCCCCTGAACACGCCTCGCCAGAGGCAGCCCCTGCGGAGCCGGCCTCGTCGCCGCAGGCGGAGGCCGGGGCGGAAGCCGAGAGGGAGGCGGGCGCCGCGAGGCAGGCACCTAAGGAGCCCGCTTGCGAGTCAGCTCAGGAGGCTGGACCCTCCGCACCCGCTCGCGACCCCCGCACGCTCGACCCTCGTTCGGCGCGGCTCGAGGTCCGGGTGGAGGAGCTGCTGGCGAGGCTGGAGGCCAGCGAGCAGGAGCGCCGCGCCCAGGCCGCCGCGCTGCTGCTCACCAACCGCCGGCTCCTGGAGCTCGCGGGTCCTGTGCAGGCGAACGGCTTGGGACGCGGCCGCGGAGGCCGCCAGCCTGACGGAGACGCGGCTCCGTGAGGACCTCGCGGCGGTGGCCGCGCAGGGGATGGAGCAGGCCCAGGCGGCGCGAGAAGAGGCGGCCCTCCAGCTGAGCGACCTGCTCGACCGTCAGGAGCGTGAGCGGCAGGCCTGGGCACGCCAGGCCGAGTCACGCGAGGCCGCGCGGGAGCGTACGTTGGAGCAGCTCCTCGCCAGGCAGCAAGTCGAGCTCCAGCGCCAGGACGAGAGGGCCCAGGCGGAGCTGGCGGACCTGCAGACCGCTTTGGAGGAGAAGCTCGCTGCCGCGATCGAACGGAGCCAGCGTGAGCGGGCCTCCCTCGAGGGTGCCATTGGGGGCCTCATGGAGCGCGAGGCTCAGCAAGGTGAGGAGGTCGAGCGCCTCCGCGCAGCTCTGCGTGCGAGCGAGGACCGCCTCGGGGACCTCGCCAGCGAGGGGACCTCTCTGCGTCAGCGCCTCGAGGCCGCCGAGCGCGAGTCGCTGTTGCTCAAGGAGCAGCGGCTCGCCCAGGAAGGGCTCCGGCCCGAGGCAGGCAAGGCTCCGCCTCGCCTCCCGTGGGGTCTGTGGCTGGCCGAGCGCCTTGCGCGCTCGCTCTCCGGTCCGAAGCCTGATCCTCCCAGGTGATGCGGGGCTTATGCCGGGTGGGGTCTTGGCGCGCCGGCCCACCCTCAGGGGGCGAAGGTGATCGCGATGCCCCGGCTGAAGTTGCTGGTCGGGGTCGGGTTGAAGTCGCGGTGCCAGAGCTGGTAGTACCAGGTCTCGCCGGGGTTGATGTTGGCCGGCGGGATCACGGGGATGTTGCTCGTGCCCAGCGAGCGGGTGAAGAGGCCCGCCGAGGTGCTCTGCCCGATCTGGCTGGTGTAGCGACCGATGGTGCCGCTCAGGCAGATGTTGCCCTGGGAGCCCGGAGGCGTGGCGATGAAGCCCTGGGCTGGCGCCACAATGAAGTAGGCGAACTGCGAGGTCGGCAGGCCCGTGGCGCTGAGGATGAGCTGATCGGCGCTGAGGCTCTGGCTGCCCGTGAGGGCGAGTTGCCCGATGTTGCCCGTCGAGTTGACGGCGCCGGTGCAGTAGTTGGCCGGGGCCGGAGCGGTCCAAGAGCCCGCGAGGACGCCGGACAGGTTGAAGTCGGCGGAGACGCCGGAGGCCGGGTCGCTGAACGAGAAGGTGCCCGCGTTGGTGCTCGACAGGCTGACCGTTCCGCCCGAGGCGCTCAGCGTGCCCGGAATCGGCTGGGGTGCACCCGTGAAGCCGGTGAGGTCGGTCACGGTCGTGCCGCCAGTAAGGGGGGCCACCGTGAGCGTGCCGCTCAAGGCGGTGGTGGTGCCGAGCGCGTTGAAGGCGCCGCTCGTCGCGACCGTGAAGGTGTCGCTCGTGAATTCGAGCACGAGCCCCGTC
>JBDQFW010000182.1:0-7400 GCA_040265735.1 Planctomycetota bacterium
GGCACACCTCCCTCCCCTTCTGAGGCCAGCGGCGGATCAGAACCAGGGGTCTTGACGGCCTTCGGATTCCCTTGGTACTTCGGATCTCGTGAAGGCCGCCGGGGAGCCCCGGAGGTCCTCGCCGAGGGGCGTGTGCGCGCCCCCGCGTTCCTTGAACTCTTGATCCACGGAGATCGCCCATGACCCGCGAATGGTGGGACGACGACGACGAAGACGTCGAGAACGAATGGGACGACGAGGGCTGGGACGAGGAGGAGTGACCCTCCCGTGCTCTCCGCTCGAGCGGACCGAGCCCACCCTCTAGGGCTGCGCCCTCGAGGGTCGTGACTCCAAGCATGGGCCCCGTCGGAGACCTCGCGTCGCCGGCGGGGCCCCTCTCGTGGGCGCGCGCGGCGCCGCGACGCCCGGGACGATCGCGCTCCGGCGCCTGGGACACCGCGCTCCGGCGCCCGGGACACCGCGCTCCGGCGCCTAGGACACCGCGCTCGGCGGAGAGCTTTCCCGGAGGTCCGGGCGCGCACGGGGCGCAGGCTGCGGCACCCTCTGGTCTTGGCCGACTGGCAGCGCACCTTCCGGGTGATCTGGTTCGCGAACCTGATCACCTCCATCGGGATGATGAGCTTCCTGCCCTTCTTCCCGAGCCTGCTCGAGGAGCTGGGCGTGGAGGACGAGCGGGCGGTGCGCCTGTGGTCGGGCGTGCTGTTCGGAGCGGCGCCCCTGGGCGCGACCCTGATGTCGCCCGTCTGGGGAGCGCTCGGCGATCGCATCGGCCGCAAGGTGATGATCTGCCGCGCCATGCTGGCGATCGCCCTCTTCGTGGGGGGGATGGCCTTCGCCGTGGGGCCCTGGTCCCTGCTGGCCCTGCGCCTCGGCCAGGGCCTCTTCAGCGGATTCATCCCTCCCGGGATCACCCTGGTCAGCGTGCAGGCTCCGGCGGATCGCCAGGCCCGCGTGACGAGCGCCCTCTCCACCTCACTGGCCCTTGGCAGCCTCGTCGGGCCGCTCCTCGGCGGCTGGCTGTCCGTGGCCCTCGGCGGGCATCAGGCCGTGTTCCTGTTCGTGGGGGCCTCGGCTCTCACCGCGGCGACCCTCGTGGCGCTGTTCGCGCGTGAGGACCGGAGCACCCTGGGCGGTGGCTCTGGCGCTGGCAGTGGCCCCGGCCCCGGCGTCGCAGGAGCCCTGCGCTCCGTGCGCCAGGATGTGCGCTCGGTGCTGGCGGAGCCCGCCCTGCGCGCGACCGCGGGCCTGGTGTTCGCCGTCCAGTTCGGGCTCGGCGCCGCGAACCCCATCCTCGAGCGCCTGGTCGCGACGCTCGTCGGAGGCGCGGACGAGCCGTCCGCGATGCTCCGCGCCCTGGAGCGCATGCCCCTCGCTGGGGACGGCGGGAGCTCCACCGTGACCCTGGCCACCTCCGTGGCCTTCGGCGCCATGGCCCTCGCGAACCTCGTGTCCCTGCCCTTCTGGGGGCGCTACGGAGATCGCGTGGGAGCCCGGCGTGCGCTGGTGCTCTCGGCGGTGCTCTGCGCGGTGGCTCTGGTTTGGCAGGCGGCGGCGCCTAGTCTCGCACACCTGCTTGCGGCGCGCGTGCTCTTCGGCGCGGCGACCGCGGGCATCGGGCCCCTGGCGTTCGGGCTGGCGGCCGGAGAGGTCGAGGCCGGGCGGCGAGGGGGCGCTTTCGGGGTCGTGTTCAGCGCGCGCACCGCGGCGGTGGCCGTGGGCGGGAGCGTGGGCGGCGCCGTGGCCGCAGGCCTCGGCCTGCGCTGGGCTATCGCCGTCGGCGCCCTGTGCGTGGTCCTTGGCCTGGCGGGCTTCCTGAGGGGCGGCAGCGCGCGACGCGCCTGACGCGCGCGCCCCGCTCAGGCACGGGCCGCGCGCACCTCGCGCAGGACCCGCTCGGCGTTGTCCTCGTCCTGGGCGCTGAGCAGCCCGGCTCCGCGCCCGCGGAACGCCGTTGCCGCGGCGACGACGCGCTCCTGGGCCTCGGCGGCGGGCAGCGCCGGCTCCAGGCCCTCCGCGCAGGCGCGCATGGCGCGGAACACGCCGAGGTCCAGCAGCAGGGCCTCACGCACGGCCTCCTCTCCCTCGAGCAGGTCCCCGTGGGCGGGCACCACCCGCTCGATGGGCAGCTCCGCGGCAAGCGCCAGCAGGCGCTCCAGGGCGCCCTCGAAGAGGCTCGCCTCGTGCCTGCAGAACGGCACGCCCGGGCTCACCAGGTAGTCGGCGCTGAGCAGGGTTCGCTGCGCGGGTAGCCACGCCACGCTGGTGCAGTTGGAGTGTCCCGGCAGGAACCAGAGCTCCAGCTCCGCCCCGGCTCCGAACCGGATCCGGGCCCGCTCCTCGAACTCCTCGTCCACCGTGGGCCAGGCCAGGGGCCCGGGCTCCCCGCGCACGCGTCGGCTCAGCCGCTCGCCGGCGGCGAGGATGC
Organism: Planctomycetota bacterium; assembly: GCA_040265735.1. Taxonomy (GTDB): domain Bacteria; phylum Planctomycetota; class UBA1135; order UBA1135. The sequence goes on from JBDQFW010000182.1 coordinate 2,426, forward strand.
GCTCGCGAGCGTCGGCAGCCTTACGCGCGGCGATCCTGGGCATCCACACCCGCGCGCCGGGGAAGGCGGTGGCCCCGCGCAGGTGGTCGTGGTGCGCGTGGGTCAGCACCAGGTGCGCGACGCGTCGGGGCGCGCCCGCGCGGCGGGCGGTGCAGGCCCGGGTCGCGGTGAGCTCGAGCTCGGCGGGGGAGAGGCCCGGGTCCACCAGCAGGACCTCGTCGCCGCTCCACAGGCCGATGGAGTTGTAGTTCCAGGTGCTCGAGCGCACGACCACCAGCGGGTCGTCCTCGGTCCCCGGCCGCAGGAGGCGCGGCCAGCGGCCGGGGCGGGCGGGCCTAGACGACGTACCAGTCGCCATCGTCATCCTCGGGGTCGTCCGAGAAGCTCCACGCGGCCCGCACGGCCTCGGTGACGAGGTGCTTGATGCGCTCCGCGCCCAGGCCGCTCGGGCGCAGGGCATCGGCCGCGTGCTCCGCGAAGAGCCCGGTCTGGGCCGTCCCGAACCAGAGCTCGGGAGAGGCGCCCTCCTGGCGCTGGTGTCGCCAGCACACGGAGTCCTCGGGCCGGGTCCCCTCCTCGCCGTTCAGCTGGGCCGCCAGGGCCGCGAGGTCGGGCCGGGGGTGGGGGCGTCGCTCCGGCAGGTCGAACCACGAGGCCGTGGAGAGCAGGAAGCGCGCGTGGGTTCCCTCGGGACCCGGGCCCAGGGAGAGCACGCGGTCGGCCAGGGTCGCGCCGAACAGGGCGTGGCGGCCGGGGTCCCAGCAGGGGGCGCCGGCGCGGCTGCTGGCGCGGCCATGGGCGCCGGTCCACACCGCGTAGTCCAGGTGGACGAGGTCGTCGAACAGGGCGCCCTCCAGGTCGCCGGCGTCCGCCTCCCAGGCCGCGACCTCGGGGGCGAACAGGGCCGCGTCCTGCTCGAGCCCGCCGGCGAGCCAGCGCGGTACGCGCTCCAGGGCGTCCAGGGTGGCGGCCCGGTACCGCTCCCCGTCCTCGAGCCCGCTCAGCTGCAAGGGCGAGCGACCGGGATCGCAGAGGTTCGTGAGGGCCGCGTCCACGGCCACGGCCTCGCGGCTCGGCGCGCGGAAGAAGTCTCCCGCGGCGGCCGCGTCGAGCAGGCGCTGGCGCTCCCCCAGGGCCCAGGTCGGGCGCAGCACCGCCAGGGCCGCAAGGCACCCGTCGGTGTCGTAGTGGTTGTTGGCGACGGCCACGCAGCCGGCCGCGAGGCGCGCGCGCTCCTCGGCGGGCAGCTCCGCGAAGAGCAAAGCCGAGCCCGTGGAGAGCTCGTGCCGCAGGGGCCCGGGGGTGCGGTTCCCGGGCCAGTGGGAGAGGTGCAGGCCGGGCGCGTCGAAGGCGCCGTCCACGGCCACCACCGGCTCGTCGCCGGCCTCGGTCTGGATGCGGAAGGGAAGGTCCAAGGAGATCAGCCGCCTGCGCCCTCCTTCTGGGCCTCCTTGCGGCGCTCTTCGATGAGCTTCTTGATCTTCTGCAGGTTGTCGGCCGAGTCGCGCTTGGCGATCTCGGTGCGCTGACGGTCGAAGTCCTCGAGGTCGTCTCGCTTCAGGCGCGCCACCGCGAGCTCCTGGGACTTCTCGTACATGCGGATAGCCTGCTCGAACTCCCGGTCCAGGCAGTAGTGCAGGATCACGGCCGCATCGTTGTGCAGGTGCGGCTGCTCGGGGGCCAGGGTCAGGGCCTTGCTGTAGGCCTCCCAGGAGCGCTCGTAGTACGCGTTCGCCCGCTCCATCGCCTCGGCCAGCTTGGCCTCGTCCTTCTCGCGGCGCAGGCTGCGCTTGATGGCGTCGCCGGAGTCCCGGGCGAACAGCCCCAGGTTGTCCCAGCGCTCCCAGTTGGCCGGCTCCACGCCGACGAGCACCTCGGCGCAGGTGGCGGCAGCGCTCGCGCCGGCCCAGGCCTCCTCCGCGCACTTGCCCTGGGTGAAGAACACCTTGGCCACGTTCAGCTCGGCGTTGCCCTGCACCATGGCAACCACGCCGCTGGGGTTGCGCTCCCACCAGGCGCCGAGCGCCGCCGCGGCGGCCTTGTAGTCCTGCTTCTGATAGCGGGCCTCGAACTGGTACCAGTACGCGTTCTCGTAGGCCGGCCACTTCTCGACGGCGAGGCCGAGGTTGCGGTCGGCGTCGTCGTAGGCGCCGGTCTGGATCTGGGCGTAGCCCAGCCACCACAGGAGGGTCGCGTCCGCGGCGGTCTTCTCGCCCCAGCGCGCGATGTACTGCTTGGCCCCGTCCTCGAGGCAGGCCACGAAGGGCTTGGCCCCGTCCTCACCCGCGGCCAGCACGCTCCACACGCGGCTGAAGTCCACCTTGCTGGGGTCGGCTCCCATGGCGCTGGCGTACTCCGCGGCGGCGAGGTCGTTGTCCGGCTTCCACAGGGCGATCGTGGCGGCCTGCAGGTGGTACTCGGCGAGGTCCGAGACGCTCTCGTTCCCCTTGGGCAGGAGGGAGGCGGCCCTCTTGAAGGCGGCCAGGCCCGCGGTCACCGCGCTCTGCTTGGCAGCCTCGTCCTCCCGGGCGGCCGCGTCGGTCACCTGCCAGAAGGAGACCAGGCCGAGGACATAGTGCGCGTGGGCGGACTTGGGCCGCGCCTTGGCGCCCTTCGCCGCGGCGTCGGCGGCGAGCTCACGCTGGGAGGCCTCCTGGCCGAGGTACGCCGCATGGGCGAGGGGGGTCCAGGCGTCGTCGAACAGCTCTGCGTTCCCCTTCACCGCGTCGCCGAGATAGGTCGCGGCGTCCACGAGGGCGAGCTGCGTGGTGGAGCCCCCTCCCGCGGCCATGTTGTCCAGGGCGCGCCGGTAGGAGCCCATGCCGTAGATGTAGTCGAGGGCCGGGCCCTCATCCCCCTGGCGCTGGCGGCGGTCGGCCTCGTTGAAGGCGTCGTTGTAGCGGCCCTGGTCGATCCACGACCGCAGGACCCACACGCGCGTGCGCAGGTTGCTGCCGGTCTTGTCGTCCGCCTCCTCGAAGAGCACCTGGGCGTCCTTGGGCTTGCCCTCGTCGAGCAGCGCGCGCCCGGCGGCAATCAGCCGATCGACCTCGTCGGGGGTGGGGGCGGACTCCGCCGCGGTCGGCAGCGAGAGGCCAGCGGGGACGGGAGCGGCGAGGGCCGCAGAGACAAGGAGGAGCTCGATCATGGCAGGGATGCTCGGGGAGCGGTGGGATGTCGTACGGGGGCGCTGGTGCGGCGTGAGTGGGGGGCCGTGTGCGGCCCGCTGGACGGGGGAAGCGCCGAGGCTCAGTCGGCGACGGGCTGGTGGCTCCAGACCATGAAGGTCCACTCCTCCTCGGGCACGGCCTCGCCGGCGGCGAGCCGGTTGACCCTGGGGAGGAGCGCGTCGATCAGCTGGGCCCGCCGCGGAGGGCCGATCTCGCGGGCGCGCTCGAGGAACGGCCGCGCGCCGGCGGGATCGTCCAGGAGGGTGAGGTGGAGGATGCCGAGGTTCTGGTAGGCGTCGCCCCAGGCCTCGATCGGATCGAGCCACTCGCGCTCTGCCCGCTCCTCGGCGCTGAGCGCGCCAAGGCTGGCGTCACCCAGGGCACGCGCCTGCTCGAGGTAGCCGCGCGCAGCCTCGGGGTCATCGCGCAGGTAGTAGGTCATGATCAGGCCGGCGTCGTTGACCACGCGGATGTCGTCCGGCACCAGCTCGGCGGCGCGCTGGTACGCGTCCCATGAGCGTCGCATGCCCGCCAGGGCGCGGCCTCGCAGCTCGGCGCGCACGGCGGGGTCCTGCGCCTCGGAGGCAGCACGCTCAAGGAGCACCGCCGCGTCGCGGTTGAAGAAGCCCGCGTTGTTGGCGTCGTTGGCCGCATCCGGGCGGCGCCCGAAGAGCTCGTCGGCGATGGCCGCAGCCTCGACCATGGCCTCCAGCTCCTCGGGGCTCTGGGCCAGGCGTCCGAGCACGAACTCGAGGCCGGCGAGGCCGTTGGGGAGGCGCTCGCCGAGAGCGATCGTGATGCCGCCCGGGAAGAGGGCGTCCATGGAGCGGAACGAGGCCGCCGCCGCGCGGGTGTCCCCGGAGCCGAGCAGCAGGAAGCCCACCGCGCTGCGGCAGCAGGCCTCGTAGTTCCAGCAGCTGGCCTGGAGGGTCTCGTCGAGGCCGCGGCAGCGCGCGAACTCGGTCTCGGCCGCGACGAAGGCCGCCTGCTCGCCGTTGCCTGCGGCGAAGGCGTCGAGCGCGTCCTCGAAGGCGGTCACGGCCGCGTACCACGCGCCCTGCGCGGAGCGCGGGAAGGCCTCGGTCCAGGTGCTGTAGCGCGCGCGGATCGCCGGGCGGCCGCCGGCCTGGTTGAGCAAGCCCACCAGGCGCTGGTGCAGCGCCGCGTCCTCGGGCTCGTAGGTCAGGGCCTGCTCGACGCAGACGGTGGCGGACTCGAGGTCGCCGTTCCACTGGTGGAGGTTCGCGAGCTGGTCCAGGGCGAAGCGCCTGTGCGCCTCCAGCCCGGCCGCCTGGGTCAGCTGGTCCTCGGTCTCGAGGAACAGGGGCTGCGCGCTCTCCCCCGCGTTGAGCGCCGCGACGAACGCGTCGAAGGCCGCCTGGCCCCAGACCACGCAGAGCGGGGGATCCAGCTCCGGGGCCGGTCCTTGGAGGAGCTCGAGGGCGCGCCCGGCGTTGCGCGCCAGGGTCAGGGCACCCTCGGGGTCGAGGCTCATGCGCTTCGCCCGGCTGATGCCCACGAGGCACGCGACCTCGCGGGGTCCCAGCCCCCCGCCGCGCGCGCTGCGGCCGGCGCGGAAGGCGCGCTCGTAGGAGACTGCGGCGTCCTCGTAGTAGAACTGGGGCTGGCTGTCGCCCTCGGCGGTGCGCATGGCCGCCTCCGCGCGCAGCCACCAGAGTTCGGGGTCCCCCTCAGCCAGGTCGACGGGGGCCTCCAGCGCGTCCAAGGCCGCGCGGCCGTCGCCCTCTTCGAGCGCACGCTCGGCCCGCCGCCGGCCCTCCTCCACGATCAGAGGGGTGAGGGCC
>JBDQFW010000183.1:0-7218 GCA_040265735.1 Planctomycetota bacterium
GCGCTGAGGAGCCAGGGCCTCGGGGGCCACCGCGGGAGCGGGCTCGGGGCGCGGCGTGGGCCCCTCGGTGATGCGCTCCCCCATGCGGCGGCCGGCCTTGAACTTCACAGCGCGGCGCTGGGGCACCTCGACCTCCTCGAGGGTGCGCGGGTTCTGGGCGCGCCGCGGTGCGCGCTCGCGAACCTCGAAGACGCCGAAGTCCCGGAACTCGAGGCGGTTGCCCTCCGCCAGCTCCTCGGTGATCGCGTCGAGGAAGCGCTGCAGGATGTCCTTCACCACGACCTTGGTCTGGCGCGTCTCGTCCGCGATGCGGTTGACCAGTTCCTTCTTGGTGATCGTGCGGGACTCGGGGACCATCGCTCGCTCCTCTGGAGGAGTTAGATACACGCCAAACCCTTGGCTCGCAAGGACTTGCCGCGATCGGGGAGGTCTTGGGGTGGCCCGCTGGAGGAGCCACGCCTGCCGCAAGCCATTGCCCCTGCTGCACTTACGACAGCAAAGGCCGCATCGAGGGTTGCTCGGCCCTCCGCAAGCCTTTGCTCAGCGCGGACTTAGATCCCCGGGTCAAGGGACCTGGGGAGGCTCCTCGAGCACGAAGGTCACCGGGCCGTGGTTCACGAGCGAGACCTCCATCTCGGCGCCGAACCGGCCGCAGGCCACGGTGAGGCCCAGGCCCTCCAGGTGCTCTCGGAAGCGCTCCACCAGGGGCTCGGCCACGGCCGGCGCCGCGGCCCGGTCGAAGGAAGGCCGGCGGCCCTTGCGGCCGTCCGCGGCCAGGGTGAACTGGCTCACCAGCAGGACCTCGAGGCCCTCGTCGAGGGCGCTGCGGTCCATGCGCCCGCGATCGTCGTGGAAGAACCGGAAGCGCGCCACCTTCTCCGCCAGGCGCAGCGCCTCGCGCTCGCCGTCGCCCTCGAGGACGCACAGCAGGATCAGCATGCCGGGGCCGATCGAGCCCACGACCTCCCCTGCCACCTCGACGGAGGCCCTGCGCACGCGCTGCACCACGAGCCTCACGGCGCGCTCTCCTCCCGCGCCCGGCGCGCAGCGGCCACCCGCGCGCGCAGCGCCTGCACCACCGCCGCGAGGTCCGTGCCCGAGCCGGCCACCTGGGCCACGCGCGCCCACTCCTCGGCGCCGGAGCCGCCGCGCGCCTCCCCCAGGAGGGCCAGCTGCACCCAGGGCAGGCTGTCCCCGGGAGCGGCGCTCGCGGAGGCCCAGGCCAGGGCCTCGGCCTGGTCCAGCTCGCCCAGGTCCGCGCGCACGACGGCCTCGATGGCCAGCCTGCGGCCGCGGTCATGCGCCTCGCCGCGCAGGGCCTCGAGCTGCTCGAGGGCCTCGGCGCTGCGCCCCTCACGGACGCGCACCGTCGCCAGGTCGAGCGCCGCCTCCACGCGAGACGCGTGGGACACGCGCGGGTCGCCTGCGGTCGCCCCCAGCCAGCGCCGCAGGGCGTCGCCGGCGACCGGGGAACCCTCCTGCGCCCACATCCAGGCCTGGAGTCGCCGCGCGCCAAGGTGGCCGGGGTCCGCGGCCAGGGCCTCTTGGATCGAGCCGCGCGCGGCGACCCAGCGACCGGGCGCACCGCCCTCAAGGTCGAGTGCCGCGCGCGCGGTGAGGAGGTCGGGGTGATCGGGCTCGGAGGCGAGTCCCTCCTCCAGGAGGGCTCGGGCCTCGTCCGCGCCATCGGTCACGCGAGCGAGGAGCCAGGCGCGGTCCGCGGACGCGAGCGCCGCATCTGCGGCCAGGAGCCCGCGCTCCGCGGCGCGCGGATCGTCGGCGCCCCCCTGCGCCAGCCGAGCGTCCTGCGCCAGCGCGAGCAGGTCCACGCTGGTCGGACTCTCGGCGAGCAGGGGCCCCAGGAGGCGCAGGGCCTCGTCCGGCCTCCCCTCCTCGAGGGCTGCGCGCGCCGTACCCAGCACGGGCCGGTCGGCCGCCGGGAGTGCGTGGTGCGGAGGGCGCCATGAGGCCTCCCAGGGCTGGGGCCCAGAGGCGCAGGCAGGCAGGCCGAACGCCGCGAGGAGCCCAACCAAGGCGCGCCCTGCGCGGCCCATTCGCGCCGCATGCGAGGCGCGAGGTCTGGTTGCGCGCGCGCTCACGGGCGCGGCACGGCGGCGGTGAACTCCTTGCGGGGCCACTCGGAGCGCTCCCCATCCGGCGTGGCCCACACGACCTGCCCCTCGGCGATCACGCGCACCGTGTCGGAGGTCGGCCGCTCCAGGAGCACGAGCTCGCGCGTCGCGGCGAGGGCCCAGCCGTCGAGCTGCCCGCGCACGATCTCGCCCGCGGCGCCGGGCCCGGGCTGCACGACCTGCAGCAGGCCCTCGCTGGTCGCCTTGACGGTGCGCAGGAAGACGCCGTCGTCGGAGCGCGTGACGCAGTGGTCCAGGAGCCCCGGAGGGCCCTCCACGCGAATGCGGTCCGCGAGCAGCATGACCGAGCCCTTGAAGTCCTCGGGCCACGGCGCAGGGGTTACCTCGCGCACCTGTGGGGTCTGGGCGCCAGTCGAGCCGGCTGCGGGTGCCTGCATGGAAGGACCGCCCAGCGCCTCGGTGGCACCCGGCGCCGGCTCCACCGACTCGCGGGCGTCGTGGGGCGGGGAGACGCAGGCGGGGAGGAGGAGCGGCAGGAGGAGGAGAGGTCTCATGGGCTGCTGGCCACGACGGGCTGCTGTTGTGGGGCGAGCGGGCCAGAGGACCGTCGGCGGCCTGGGGCTCCGCTCTGAAGTCACGGCGGGGCCAGGCCCCTCTCGGCTCTCGCTTGGAGCCGCAGGCGGCTCCCGGAGGAAGAATAGGGGCCGCCGCTCGCGGCCTGCAAGGCGACGACCGCGCGGTGGTCCTCGCGGGCCCGCGCTCAGCGCAGCCCGCAGGCGCGGTAGGCCCGATCCCGGACCTGGCAGGCGCGCTCCCGCGCGCGCTCCGCCCCCCGGGCCAGATGAGCGTCGAGGGATGCGGGATCGGCGAGCAGCTCCTCGAAGCGCGCGCGCGCCGGGGCGAAGGTCTCCTCCCAGGCCTCGATCAGCCTGACCTTGAGATGCCCGTAGCCGGGCGCCCCCTCGCCCCCTGCGCGGACTCGCTCACGCCAGTCCTGCAGCTCCGCGTCCTCGAGGAACAGGGCGAGGAAGTCCAGGAGCAGCACGCCGTCGGGGTCCTTGGGCTCCTCCGGCGGCCGCGAGTCCGTGAGGACGCGGTTCACGGCCTTCTTGAGCGACTTGCCGCTCTCGAAGATCCACAGGTCGTTCCCGTAGCTCTTCGACATCTTCTCGCCGTCGAGGCCGGGGACCTTGGCCTGGGCCGCGGAGTCGGGCAGACGGGCCTCGGGGCGGACGAAGACCTCCTGACCGAAGGCCGCGTTGAAGTGGCCGGCCATGTCCTGGGCCATCTCCACGTGCTGGACCTGGTCCTTGCCGACCGGGACGATCGTGGAGTCGTAGGCCAGGATGTCCGCCGCCATCAGGATGGGATAGGTGAAGAGCCCGACGGAGGGACGCAGGCCCTTGGCCGTCTTGTCCTTGTACGAGTGCGCCCGCTCGAGCAGGCCCATGCCGGTGACACAGGACAGGAGCCAGGTGATCTCGGTCACCTCGGGAACGTCCGATTGGCGGAAGAACACCGCGCGCTCGGGGTCCAGTCCCAGGGCGAAGTAGGTCGCCGCCATCTCGCGCACGTTCGCGCGCAGGCGCTCAGCGTCCTGGACCGTGGTCAGGGCGTGGTAGTCGGCAATGAAGAAGAAGTGCTCGCCCGCCTCCTCCTGGGAGGCCACGTGCTGGCGGATCGCCCCGAAGTAGTTGCCGAGGTGCGGGCGGCCGCTGGGCTGGATCCCGGAGAGGAAGGTCTGCATGGCGGGCGCGCGGCCGGCTCTTGGGGCCGCGCGGCGCCTGAGTGTAGTGGCGCTTCTGTGAGGCTCCAGCGCGGCGCACCGGATCCGAGGCAGCCCGGCGCGGTCGATGGCAGTTGCATCCACCCTGGCGCGGGGCGACGATCCAGGTCATGAGGCCCTGCCCCTCCCCCTGTGCACGCCCAGGTCGCCGCCCGCGACTGAGGGCGCTCTGCGCGGGAGCCCTGGCCCCCCTGCTCATGGCCGCCGCCCTGCTCGGGCTCGGCTCGTGCGCGGCCCCGGGCAGGCAGGAGATCCACCTCGCCCCGCTCTGGAGCGACCTCTCCCTCGCGGGCGGGGACCGCGAGGTCGAGGCCCTCGGAGGCGCGGCCTTGGCCCGCTGGTCGGCCGAGGACGACCGCCTCAGCTACTGGGCCCTGCGCCCCCTCGTCTCCTGGACTCGTCTGGGCGAGAGGCGGACCTTCACCTGGATCCTGCCTCCCCTGGGGAGCCGTTTCCGGCGCCCGGAGGAGACCGTGACCCAGGTCCTCCCCCTGTGGCACGAGTCCTCCCAGCCGGCCACGGAGGACAAACCCGAGACCTGGCAGTTCTTCTCCCTCCCCGGCGTCTACCTCTCCCGCGACGCTCGCGGCCGCCGCAAGAGCGCCTTCTTCGTCTTCTACGGAGATGTGGAGGAGTTCCTCAGCTTCGATCGCGCGCAGTGGGTGCTCTTCCCGCTCTTCGCGCGCTTCGAGCGCCGCGGGCGCACCCAGTGGAACCTGCTGTTCCCCATGATCCAGTGGAGCACCGGGGAGGGCGGCACCTCCTGGCGGGTGTGGCCCCTCGCCGGGGACCTGCGCTGGGAGGGCCGCTACCGGCGGCGCTTCCTGCTGTGGCCCTTCCTCATGGTGCAGGAGTCCGAGCTGGACTCGGCGGCCGGAGCGCGGCGCACCTGGCAGCTGTGGCCGCTGTTCGGCTGGTCCTCCCGCGGCGAGGCCCGCAGCTGGACGGCTCTCTGGCCCTTCTTCGGCCTGACCACGGATGCGAGGACGGGGTTCTGGGCCTGGGACGGGCCCTGGCCCCTGGTCGTGTTCCAGGGCGGGGACCCCGAGCGTGCCGAGCGGGAGCGCGTGTGGCCCTTCTACTCGCACTACCGCGGGGATGGCCTGGACTCGACCTGGTTCCTCTGGCCCCTCTACAACCGCCGCGCGGAGACCTACGCGGAATTCAGCCGTGAGGCGGTCTCCGTGCTGCCCTTCTGGAGCTCCTGGGACCGCACCGACCGCGGTGGCCGCACCTCGTCCTGGCGCAAGCTCTGGCCGATCATGCGCCGCGGCACCGACCAGGCCGACGAGAGCGAGCTCATCGGCTGGCCAGCCCTCAACCCCCTCCCCCGCCAGGGCTGGATCGACGAGCACTACGCCTGGATGTGGGAGCTCTACGCGGCGCGGCGGACCTTCGACCGCATCCGGGTCCGCTCCTGGCTGGGCCTGTACCGCGAGGAGACCGACCGCCTCGAGCAGCGCCGCTCGCTGGCCGGGCTCTGGGCGCGGCGTGACCTCGTCGAGGACGGGCGCAGGGTGCGCGAGGTCTCCCTGCTGTTCGGGCTCCTGCGCGCCCGGCGGGAGGGTGAAGATGGCTCGTTCCGCCCCATGGCGCCGGCGTTCCCGGGCCCGGGGTGGCCGCGGCGCCCCGGCTCCTGACTGGGGTCACGCCCTCGAACGCCGGAGGCAGCGAACCTAGGATGGCCCCCGGTGCCCGCGCTCCTCGACCCCGTGCCCTCCTGGTGGCCGCTGCTTCTCGGCCTGCTGTTCGCGGGCGGAGTGGCGCACCTGCTGTGGACCAGCGCAGGCCCGCGGGCCCTACTCGAGGAGGCCGGCGGCAGAGTCGCCCTGGCCTTGGCCGTGGCGGCGCGGCTCCCCCACCTGGCGCGGCGCCGGTCGTGGGTGGCGAGGCAGACCTACGGAGCCGCGGTGGGCAACTTGCACGTGATCCTGCTCGTAGGCGTGTTCATCGGCATGATCTTCGCGCTGCAGACCGGGATCGAGCTGGCGCGCTTCGGACAGCAGGATCAGATCGGTCCCCTCGTGGCCGCCGGCCTCGCCCGAGAGATGGGGCCCTTCATCACCGCGCTGGTGCTGGCCTCGACCTACGGCTCGGCGCTGGCTGCGGAGATGGGGACCATGGCCGTGAGTGATGAGCTCACGGCGCTCGAGGTCATGTCCATCGACCGCGTCTCCCTGCTCGTCCTGCCTCGGGTCGTCGCCCTCGCGATCGTCTGCCCTGCCATGACGGTGATCTGCGACACGATCGGGATCATCGGCGGCGGCTTCGTCGCCAGCGCACAGCTGGGCGTGGGGTGGGACCTCTACATCGACTCCTCCCTCTCCGCCCTGGCGGGCCTCGGCGAGGGGGTCCCCCTGCCGAAGGACGTGTTCGGCGGCCTGTTCAAGGCCTTCTGGTTCGGCGCCACCGTGGGCGTCATCTCCTGTGCCTCGGGCATCGCCGCGCGCGGCGGGGCCCTCGGCGTGGGGCGCGCCACCAGCCGCGCCGTGCGGGACGCCACCATCGCGGTGATCGTCGCCAACTACTTCCTGACCTGGCTGCTCTACCGATGAGGACCCCGAGCGAGGCCAGCCGCGGAGCGTCCCCGGAGCAGGAGGCCGGCGACCAGCCGGTGGTCCGCATGCGCGGCGTGCACAAGGCCTTCGGAGCCAAGGAGATCCTCCGCGGGCTCGACCTTGAGGTGGGCCCCGGCCGGACCCTGGCGATCATGGGAGGCTCGGGAACGGGCAAGTCCGTGGCCCTGCGCCACGTGATCGGACTGATGGAGCCGGACGCGGGCACGATCGAGGTCTTCGGCCAGGACCTGGCGGCGGTGGGCCCGAAGGGCCTCTCGCGCCTGCGCGAGCGGATGGGCTACGTCTTCCAAGAGGGGGCCCTCGTGGGGTGGATGAACATCCACGACAACCTGGCCCTGCCCCTGCGCGAGCGCGAGGGCCTCTCCGAGGCCGAGGTGCGGCCGCGGGTGGAGGAGGCCATGGAGCGCGTGCACGTGGAGGGCGCGGGCGCGAAGTTCCCCTCAGAGATCTCGGGCGGGATGAAGAAGCGCGTCGGCATCGCGCGCGCGCTCATCACCCGGCCGGACCTCGTGCTCTACGACGAGCCCAACGCCGGCCTGGATCCAGAGATCTCACGCTCGATCAACGACCTCATCCGCGAGGTCTCCGACACCCTCGGCGTCACCGCCCTCGTCGTGGAGCACCGCGTCGAGTGCGTCGAACGCGTCGCCGACGAGGTGCTCTTTCTGCACGAGGGGCGAGCGCACGTCCACGCCCCCACCGCGGACTTCTTCGCCTCGCAGGATCCCCGCCTCCGCGCGTTCCTTGGCCCCTCCTCCAC
>JBDQFW010000184.1:0-7218 GCA_040265735.1 Planctomycetota bacterium
GCACGTCGCTCGCGCTCGGACCCGACAGCACAAGCGGCAGGGTCGCCACACCGCTGCCCTCGGCCAAAGTCGTCGGCGCCGCCGGGTCCCAGTCCAGTGTCGGCTGCGGGTCGCTGTCGATGAGCGTCAGGAGGTGCTGGGTGACCGCTCCCAGGCTGCCTCCGATGGGGGCCTGGAGGTCGAGCTGGACCAGCTCGTCGCCCTCGTGCAGCCCGTCTGCGAGAGCCTCCAGAACGAAGGTGCCCTGAAGGTCCCCGGCCGGGATCAGCACCTCGGTCACGGAGCGCTGGAAGTCCTGCCCCTCCAGTGCCGAGCCGGTGACGCTCACAGGGACAAGGAGGTCACTCGCGATGGCCGCGTCCAGCTCCACGGTGAGGCTGACGGGCCCCTGGCCCTCGGTCGCGGTGGCCGGCAGCCCGGGGCCGAAGGACACGACGCCCTGGGCCAGGGAGGGGCCCATCATTGAGAGAGTGAGGGCGCCCACCGCGAGGGCACGGTGAGGGCCCGCCAAGGCGGTGCGGAGGTGCATGGCGAGGCTTCTATTGTGAGCCAGACCGCACGATCCTGCCACCGATGGGTGACTCAGAATGAGGCGTCCACAGGCCTCCTGGATTCCAGGACAGCCAGCCCCGCCAGAGCGTGCCTCTCAACGCAGGAACTGGACGCGGCGAAACCGCGCAGGGGCGGCGCCGTGGCTCATCTCCGCGACCTGCATGGGGTTCCCCTTGCCGCAGTTGGGCACCCCCCAGAGTTCGTAGTGGGCGGGCCCACACACGGCGTCGCAGGAGTTCCAGAAGGTCTCGGTTCGACCCTGGTAGGTGGGGCGCCGGAGGAGGCGTCCAAGGCGGCCATCCTTGACCTCCCGAGCGACCTCGCAGGTGAACTGGAAGTTCACGCGCCGCTGGTCGATGGACCAGGTGCGCACGGTGTCCGCAAAGATGGCCCCGTCCTCGGTGTCGGCAAGCAGGTCGTCGAAGCCCCAGGTGCCCGGCTCGAGGGACAGATTGGTGATGCGGACGATGGGCGGGTCGTACCACCCCTCGGCCCGAGAGCAGCCCCGTGAGTGGGCCTCTTGGGCGTGCCGAGCCACCTCCCGGTCGGTCAGATAGCCCTTGAACCGGCCGGCCTCCACGATGGGCCAGCGCTGGCTGGGCACCCCATCGTCGTCCCAGCCCCGCGTGTCGAGGCCGGTCGCAACGGTGGAGTCCGCGGTCAGGTGCACCACCTCACTACCGTAGGTGAACACCCCAAGCTTCTCGGTCGTGGCGAAGGAGGCACCCGCGAGGTCGACCTCCCGGCCCAGGACCCGATCGAGCTCGGTCGGGTGTCCCACGGACTCGTGAATCTGTAGGCACAGCTGGCTCCCGCCCAGGATCAGGGTGCGCTCCCCCTCAGGGCAGAGGGGCGCACTGCAGAGGTCCGCGGCCTCGTCGCGCACGCGGGCGGCGTTCCCCGGCAGGTCCATGGCACGGACCACCTCGAACCCGCCGGACTTGTAGTTCCCCCCGAATGAGGCGGGGTAGCTGCGACGCTCGACCGTGCCGTGGGCCGAGGCGGTCGCGGACAGCCCAGCCCCACAGCGCACCAGCACCTGGTGGAGCGAGGCACCCTCGCTGGAGGCCTGCCACTGCTCCTCACGCCGTAGGGAGAGATCGGCCTGCCGAAGGACCACTTCGTCGCGCCCCTCGAGCCGCTCCGAGCACTCCAAGAGGAGGTCCAGCTTCGCCCGAATGCCCAGGGCGAAGGGATCCTCCTCGACAGGCGTCGAGTAGCTGCCCACCTGCCCGGCCTCCTCGGAGAGACGCACAGGCTCGCGCCGGATGCCCGCGAGGTCTCGCCCCGCCTTGACCGCGCGGCGCGCGAGCCCCGGAGCCACCTCGTGCAGGTCCTCGTGGGTTCCGGGGGCAGCGGCGAACCCCCAGGCGCCGTCCTTCAGGACCCGCACGCCCAGCCCAAAGTCCTCGGTGGCGGAGGCGCCTGCGAGGCTGCCGTTCTGGACGGTGAGCTCCTCGCGTGCGAGCCGCTGGACGCGCGCGTCTGCATAGTCCGCGCCGGCGCGAAGGGCCTCGTCGACGGCGAGCTGGGCGATGTCCTGCATGGGGTGACCTCCAGGCTCGGAGCCTAGAGCTCCGTGGTGGAGGTGAAGCGGAAGCCCTCGATGCGGAGGGCGGGACAGACGATCTCGCCGCGGAACAGGGCGCCGGCCACCTCCGCACGGTGGCCCACGCCCGTGACCCTCTGGAGGGCCTCGACCAGGGACTGAGTGAAGCGCAGGTTGCAGACGGGAGCGGTCACACGCCCGCCCTCGATCAGGAAGGTGCCACCGCGAGTCATCCCGGTCAGGGTCACGTCCCGAGGCTCGATCAGGTTCGTGTAGTGGAAGCGCGTCACGAGCAGGCCGCGGTCCACGCCCGCGACCAGGTCCTCGAGGCTGGCGTCCCCCGCAGCCATGCACAGGTTCTCGGGTGAGGGCCCCTCGGCTGACGGCTGCGCGTGGCCGTGCCCGGTGTTGGCCACGCCCAGGCGTGCGGCCCAGACCGAGTCCGTGACCGGAGCCCGCAGGGCGCCGTTTTCCAGCAGGCTGACTCTGTGCCGCGGGGCGCCCTCCCCATCGAAGCGCCAGCCAGGATGCTCGGCGAGCCCCGCATCGTCACAGAGGGACAGGCTCCTCGGGAACAGCTCGACCCCCTGGCGATCCACGAGGAGCGAGCGCTGCTCGTGGACCTCCTTCGCGCCAAGCCCCTGGTAGGAGAGGAACAGCAGCAGGCTGCTGACCGCCAGGGGCTCCAGCACCACCGTGTACTCCCCCGCCGGGACCGCGCGCGGCGCGCGTCCGGTAGCCCCCTTCTCGACCGCCCGGGCAACCACGCGAGCAGGATCCAGGCGGCCGACATCGCAGTCGGTCTGCTCGGCGACGCCGCCGTCGCTCGCGCCGTCCTCAGGGGTCGCCGTGAGGGAGAAGCTCGCCCGACTGATGGCGCCCTCGATCCGCCTCCCGGCCGAGTTCACCAAGTGACGCGAGCGGACGGTCGTGCGCGCCAGGCCGGCGGGCACGAGTCCCTCCTGGGCGCAGGCCTCCATCGCCGCCTCGATCCAGCGCGCCTTCTCCCGGAAGGTGTGGTCCTGGGTTGGCCGGTGCAGGGCCGAGCCGGCGACCTCCACGGCTCCGCCCAGCTCGACGCGATAGGGGTCCGGCGCCGCGACCTGGGCAAGCAGGTCGGCACGCTGCAGGGCAGCTCGGACGCTGTCCTCGCTGAGGTTGCCGACCGTGGCGCGCGCCTCGCGCCACCCCTCAGGCGAGGAGTAGCGCAGCCGCAGCGAGAGGCAGTGCCGCTCGCGGTCCCCGTTCTGGCTCGGTCCCTCGGGCCCGTAGCGAACGAACCGGTCCTCCTCGGACTCCAGCGTGACCTCGGTCTCGTCGGCGGGGCTCGCAGCAAGCGCGGCCTCGCAGACCTCGAACGCGTGATCACTGGTGAGCAGGCTCATGGGAGGAGCGAGGTTATGAGGTTCGGAGCCGAGGATCCACCGGCGCTCACACGGCCACGAAGTTCACCAGCCGCCCGGGCACGACGATCACCTTCTTGATCTCCTTGCCCTCGAGCTTGTCCGCAACCGCGGCCCGTGCGAGGGTCTCCAGCTGGTCCCTGGAGGCGTCCTTCGGGGCCTCCACGCGACCGCGCAGCTTGCCCATCACCTGGACGGCGAGCTCGAAGGTGTCCGAGCCCATGTAGCGCTCGTCGGGCACCGGCCACGAGGCGCGCGACACGCTCCCGGCCTCGTGCCCCAGGCGCGCCCAGAGCTCCTCGGCCACGTGCGGCGCGAAGGGAGCCAGGGCCGCCAGCACCCGCTCGGCCTGGTCACGGCGGAACCCCGCGCGGTGGCGCGTGGCGACATTGAGCCACTCCATGAAGGCCGCGATGGCCGTGTTGAAGTTGAAGGCGCCGAAGCTGTCGTTGATGCGCTGGAGGGTGGGGTTCCAGGCGCGCTCCATCTCGAGGGCATCCCCCACGGGCTCCCCGGAGGCCTCGGCCAACAGCTCGGGCCGGATCGGCTCCTCGCTCTCCTCATCCACGAAGAGACGCCACAGGCGCTCGAGGAACCGGCGGGCGCCGGGGACGTCGCGCGGGTTCCAGGGCTTGGAGTCTGCCAGCGGCCCCATGAACATCTCGTAGAGGCGGAACGCGTCCACCCCGTACTCCGCGCAGACCTCGTCGGGGTTGACCACGTTGCGCAGGGACTTGCTCATCTTGGCCACGACCTGCTCCAGGCGGGCCCCGTTCTCTCGGTGCACGGGCTCGGCTCCGCTGAGGTCCACCTCGTCGCTGGGGACGAGTCGACCCGTCGGATCCTTGTAGGCGAAGGCCGTGATCAGCCCCTGGTTGAAGAGGCGCTGGAAGGGCTCCTTCGTGCTCACCAGGCCGACGTCGTAGAAGACCTTGTGCCAGAAGCGCGCGTACAGGAGGTGCAGGACGGCGTGCTCGGTTCCGCCCACGTAGAGGTCCACGCTGCGCCAGTACTCGAGGGCCTCGGGCGAGGCGAACGCCTGGCCGTTCCGGGGATCCATGAAGCGCAGGTAGTACCAGCAGGAGCCAGCCCAGCCGGGCATGGTGTCCGTGTCCCGCAGCAGGCGCGCCCCGCTCGGGTCAGTCACCTCGAGCCACTCTCCAGCTCGGGAGAGGGGCGGCGCTCCGTCCTCGGCGGGAGCGAAGTCCGTCATGTCGGGGAGCTCCACCGGCAGGTCCCCGTCGGCGACGCGGCGGTGGGTTCCATCCTCGGCGTGCAGGATCGGGAAGGGCTCGCCCCAGTAGCGCTGACGGCTGAAGAGCCAGTCCCGCAGGCGGTAGGTCACCCGGGAGGTGCCACAGCCGAGTTCCTCGAGGATCACGAGGGAGCGGGCCTTGGCCTCGGCCGTCGGGAGCCCGTCCCAGCGCGGAGAGGCGACGGCACGGCCCGTGCCCGTGAAGCACCCTTCCACCGCAGAGCCGTCCTCGGGGGCCACGACGGTCCGCACGGGAAGGTCGAACTCCTGCGCGTACTCGAAGTCGCGCTCGTCGTGCCCCGGGACGCACATGATGGCCCCGGTGCCGTAGCCCATGAGCACGTAGTCGCCCACATGGATCGGGATCCGGGCCTCCGGGTCCTCCGGCGAGAGCAGCGGGTTCAGGGCATAGGCGCCCGTCGCCACGCCGGTCTTGTCCTTGGCGAGGTCCGTGCGATCGAGCTCCGACTTCACCGCCGCCTGCTCGCGGTAGGCCTGCACGGCGGCACGCTGCTCGGCCGTGGTGATCCGGTCCACGAGCGGGTGCTCAGGCGCGAGGACCATGAAGGTCACGCCGTAGAGCGTGTCTGGACGGGTGGTGAAGACCGTGACCTCCTCACCCTCGACGCCGGCCACGGGGAACCGGACCTCGGCGCCCTCGGAGCGGCCAATCCACTCGCGCTGCATGGTCTTGACCGACTCCGGCCACTCGAGCTCGTCGAGGTCGTCGATCAGGCGGTCCGCATAGGCCGTGATGCGCAGCATCCACTGCTTGAGCGGGCGACGGACGCAGGGATGATCTCCTCGCTCACTGCGGCCGTTGATGACCTCCTCGTTGGCGAGCACGGTCTTCAACTCCTCGCACCACCAGACCGGGACCTCGGTCTGGTACACAAGCCCACGGTCGTAGAGGCGCGCGAAGATCCACTGGGTCCAGCGGTAGTAGTCCGGGTCGGTCGTGTTGATCTCCCGGTCCCAGTCGTAGCTGAAGCCCAGGCCCTGCAGCTGCCGCCGGAATGTGGCGATGTTGGCCTCGGTCGTCACCGCGGGGTGCTGCCCCGTCTGGATGGCGTACTGCTCGGCGGGCAGGCCGAAGGCGTCGTACCCCATGGGGTGGAGCACATTGAAGCCCTCCATGCGCTTGCGCCGGGCAATGATGTCGGTGCCGATGTAGCCCATCGGGTGCCCCACGTGGAGGCCCGCCCCCGACGGGTAGGGGAACATGTCCAGCACGTAGTACTTCGGCCTCGCGGGGTCGAAGTCCGGGTCCCCGGGGCCGGGGGTCCGGAAGGTGCGGTTCTCCAGCCAGTGCTGCTGCCAGCGGGCCTCGAAGAGGCTCGGTTCGTATCGTTGGGTCACGGCGACGCAGGGGTGCAGGGGCCCCCTCGGAGGGGGCCGGAGCGAGAGGATAGTGAGGGCCTCTGCCCGGTCCCCGGAGCGCTCCCGGAAATCGTGGGGAGCGGGTTGACGCAGGCCCCCCCGATCCCCATTCTCTTCGCCTCACGCGGCCTCCGGGCCCCGTGACCGGCGGGCAGCGCCCTGGCGCGACCAGCTCCCGACGGACCCAACCCGAGAGGCCTTCGCGGCCCCTCACCACGAACAACGGGGCATTAGCTCAGCTGGTAGAGCGCTTGAATGGCATTCAAGAGGTCAGCGGTTCAAATCCGCTATGCTCCACCACTCAGCGGCCTGCGCCCGACCCGGCGCGGGCCGCTTCCTTTCCTAGCCGCCCCGCGGCCAGAGCCCAATGTGACCGTGGCCCAATGTGACCGTGGCTGCCCACAGGGCCTGAAGTGGGGACCTCGTCCGGGATCTTCGACCCGTTGGGCCCAATGGCCAGCGGGCCTTGCCACGCCCCTGCTCAGGGACAGCGCGCCAGCCTTGGGACAGCCCCTGACCCCCTGTAGCCTGACGCGTCTCCAGGGACACCCCATGACCGACCTCGCCCATCCCGATCGCCTCGCCAAGATCGAGGCCATCCGAGCCGCCGGAGCGGACCCCTATCCCGCACGCGGCCTCGCCGACGCCACCCCCATCGAGGAGGTCCTCGCCGGGGCCGGAACGCCGGACGCTCCCGGCGCCCTGCATGGACAGAGGGTCACGGTCGCCGGCCGCCTGCTCGGCCTGCGTGACTTCGGCAAGCTCATCTTCGCGCCCCTCCGCGACCGGACCGGCCGCCTCCAGACCGGCCTCAAGAAGGACGCCCTCACGGAGTGGTGGCCCCAGCGCAAGTGGCTCGATGGAGGCGACCTGGTCGGAGTCCGCGGCGAGCTGGGCTTCACCCAGAAGGGCGAGCCGACCGTGTGGGTCGACGAGGTCCACCTGCTGGCCAAGGCCGTCGCGCCTCCCCCGGAGAAGTGGCACGGCATGAGCGACACGGAGGCCCGCTATCGCCGGCGCTATGTGGATCTGTGGGCCAATGAGGGCGTCCTCGAGACCTTCGTGGCGCGGGGCAAGGT
>JBDQFW010000185.1:0-7167 GCA_040265735.1 Planctomycetota bacterium
CCTCCGATGGGCGCCAGGAGCTCTTCAAGACCCGCACGGCCGCCCTGCGCGAGCAGCGAGTGTTCGTAGCCTATCCGGGTCTGGGAGCGGACGAGCGCGCCACGGTGCCCGGCCCCGACCCGGCCTTCGTGCCGCCGGCGGGCCTCGAGGTCTTGCTGATGATCGAGTGGGTCCAGTCGCGCAGCGAGCGGCGCGCCAGCAGCTGGAACGACCAGGGCAAGCCCCTGGAGGCCTGGAGCCTGGACGGCTCCCCCTGTGATCCGTTCGAGCTCGAGGGCAGCGACCTTCGCAGCGCGGTCCTCAGCACCTACCAGCTCGCACGATGACGCGCCTCCACAGTCGCGCGGCTCGCGGTCAGCGAGCCGGCCTGACCCTGATCGAGGTCATGATCGCGGTGACCATCATCAGCACGCTGACGGCCTGGGTCGTCGGGGCCACGCGCGACATGGGGCGCATCACCGAGGCCAACGCGCTCGATGTGCGCCTCGCCCGGGAGGGGCGCGAGGCCCTTGCGCGCCTGCGAGCCGATCTCCAGCGCGCGGGGATCCGGCGGGTCGACATGGAGGGGCTCCAGGACGACGACCCCGCGGACGATCTGCACTTCCCGCACGTCTACTACGACGGCGTCCCGGGGCGAGCCCGACGCGCCGGGGGGCGAGAGGGCCTCGATGCGCCCGCCTTCCAGAGCCGCGGGCACGAGCACGCTCCCGCTCCGATCCTGGGGGAGGAGGCCTACGCCACCGCCCTGGGACTCGAGCCGGGGGAGACCCTGCGGCAGGCCTCGCTCATCCTCGCCCTGCCTGCGGACCAGGACCTGGACGGTCGTCCGGACATGGATGTCCTCGGACCCGGCGGCACGGCAGGCCCGGACGGGATCCCGGAGCTCGACTGCAACGGGGACGGCCGCCTGAGCCAGGCGACCTCGGACCTCGTGCACCCGGACACCTTCAAGGGCCTGGACGAGCAGCGCGTGGCCATCGATCCCCTGACGCGCCTCGTATGGAGCCGGAACGAGGTGGCCTGGATCGTGCGCGAGGGTCAGGGCGGCCAGCGAGAGCTGGTGCGACGGACCCGCGACCTGCGCGTCGCGCCCGGCAACCCCGAGTACCCGTTCCGGGTCGAGGTCGTGGCGCGCGACATCGACTGGTTCGACATCAAGTACGCCGAGGACCTCCAGTTCTGGGATCGTCCCGAGGACCCGGGCGGCGACTCGAACCCCAGTGGCGCCGACGCGCTCGTCCCCGCGAACGCCCTTGTGGTGACCCTCTGGATGCGCGGCCTGGACCGCCAGGGACACCCGCACCACTTCCGCACCGAGGCCATCGTCCGCCTGCCCCTCGGGGAGCAGCGCTTCCCCGAGGCCGACTGACCCGATCCCCCGCACGCCGACCATGAAGACACTGCACTCCATTCGACGGGCCCCGCGCGGGCAGCGGGGCATGGCCATGCTCTACGCACTCTTCGGCGCCTCGGTCTCCGCAGGGCTCCTGGCCCTGCTGATCGCGAACACGGGCCTCGACGCCCAGAAGGTCGCTGCGGGCCGCACGCGCGTGGAGCAGCGGTTCGTCGGGGAGGCCGCCCTCTCCGCGGCCTCGGTCAAGCTCCAGGAGCGCCTCGCGAACTGGTACCGGCCGGACACCTGGGTCGCGGGGGACGGTGAGGAGTGGGCCTCCATCGAGGGCGCCCGCCAGCGCTGGGGCCTGGATGGCGAGGGCGACTGGAAGGACCTCTACCTCGCGGGCGTGACCATGGTGCCGACGGGGCAGCACGGCGGGCCGGACGGACGGCTCGCGGTGACGGGCCAGGGGGAGCTCCCTGGCCGGTTCAAGGCCGTGGGCTGGCGTGTTCAGCTGCTCGGCATCCCCTTCGCCACGCCGGAGAGCACGGGGTCGCCGATGATGACGCGTAACCGGATGTTCGAGGTGCGCGTGGTGGCGACGGACGCTCCGACCTGGGAAGGGGTGCTCCAGACGAAGCATGCCTGGACCGCAGAGTCCGGCTTCACCGCGGCGCTCGACGAGCTCTCCTCGGCCGACCGCGGCGCGCTCCTCGAGCTCGATCAGGGCGGCTGGGATCCCTTCGGCGAGCCCGTTGCCACCGAGGGCGAGCGCCGCCGCGGCCAGCGCCGCGTTCTCACGCGCGTGTTCCAGGTCTCCCGCACGCCCACCACCCAGTTCGCGATCCTCTACGACGACGACTTGGAGATCAATCCGGGTCCCAGCATGACGATCCGCGGGCGCGTGCACAGCAACGCGGACCTGTACCTGGGCTGCAACAACACGCTCACCGTCGACACGAACTACCTGCGCGCGGTCGGCGGGCTCTACCGCCGGCGCAAGGACAACACGAGCTCCAACGGCACCGTACGCGTGCGGAGCTGGGTCGCGGATCCCTTCGACCCGTCCGAGCCCTCGAGCTTCCGGCGCATGGACAGCCGCGGCCAGCTCGGCTCGATCGCGGGCAATGTGAGCGGCTACGACAGCGCGTTCACCCTGGGCTACGACGCCAACGGGGACGGCGACTTCAGGGACTCGGGAGAGCACCTGCCGTTCCACGTGGGGGCCCTGGAGAAGTGGGGCGCGAGCAGCTCCTATCCCGTGCCCGAGGGGCAGACCTTCCCGCACACGGTGGGCTACGGCGACGCGCACCCGGAGAATGTGTCCAGCGTGCAGCTGCCGAACCTGGGCACCAAGCAGGCCCTGTTCGATGCGGCGCCCGAGGTGGAGGCCAAGGCCGTCGTGGACCCGCTCACGGGCAAGTTCTCACCGGCCGCGCCCGGCGGCAGTGGACTGGTGGCCGGTTTCTATGCGGCCCAGGCGGACCTCAAGGTGATCGCCGGGAGCCCGATCCCCGACTCCTCGAGCCCCGGTGGGTGGAGCTGGGACTGGAGTGCCTACGGCTCGAACCCGGACGCCAGTGACCCCGCGGACCCGAGCCAGTGGATCGACCGCAGCGCCTCCATCAAGCTCGCCCAGCAGCTGCTCGGGAAGCAGGCCATCTCGGTCAACTTCGTCCCGGACACCCGCGAGGACTCGAACCGCAGCGTGCCCGGCTATCCGGGCCACCAGTACCCCGGCGTCGGCGTCGTCAAGGTGGACATTGCGGCGATCATGGAGCTCCAGACCGCGCTCGCGAGCTCGAGCTCCTTCCAGGCCGCCCTGCAGGCCGCGGGGCACCCACCCGGCCAGGCCGCCAACCTGGTGAACGACAACCCCGGGCTGATCGGCATGCAGCTCCAGCCGGCGAACGGGCTGCTCTACGCGGGCCACGCGGACATGGACCACACCCCGGTCGGGGGCGAGAAGACCTCCACGGGGGCGAAGGCCAAGGGGGTGTACCTCACCAACGGCGAGGTCCTCCCGGGCGACCTGACGGTGGTCACCGAGGGCTCGCTGTATGTGCACGGGGACTACAACAAGTTCGACCACGCCGGGAACGCCCTCTTCAACGCGGACGGGGACCTGGTGGGGGACGGCCTCCACAGCAATGTGTCCGCCGTGATCGCCGACGCGGTCAACCTCTTGTCCAACGCCTGGACGAACAACAAGCCCCTGAGCGGCTCCCTTCCGAAGGCGTCCGAGACGACCTTCAACCTCTCGGTGTACACGGGAAACCAGCCGACGATGGGCTCGAGCTACAACGGTGGCTTCGAGAACCTGCCTCGCTTCCACGAGAAGTGGTCCGGTCGGCACGCCTTCATCAACGGCTCCTTCGTGCAGGCCTGGCAGAACGCGCTCGCCACCGGATCCTGGAGCTATGGCGGCGACCGCTACACGGCTCCCTACCGGGACTGGGTCTACGACACGCGGCTCCTGGGACGCGAGCCGCCCTTCGTGCCCTACACCATCACCGCGCGCGAGGTGATCACCTTCTGATCCCACGGTTGGGCGCTGGAGTGGAAGCGCTCCGGAGCGAGCGGGGGGCGCATGCACGCTGGCATGCGCCCCCCGCTCGCATCTGCGGCCCCGCCGGGCCGCCTCCGCTCACTGGAAGGTGATCGAGATCGCGTCCGTGAAGTTCGAGGTGGGGTTGAGGACCACGTCCCGGTACCAGAGCTGCCAGTTCCAGGTCTCCCCGGGCTGGACCGCGTAGCCGAAGGCCGGGGGTAGGGGGACGCTGGTCAGGTCCACCGCAATGCTCGCCGAGCCGCTCGGCCCGGTGTTCTGCACCTGGGCGTTGAAGCGTGCGATCGGCGCGCCGAGGCAGAGCGTGCCCATGGAGCCCCCGGGGTTTGGGATCGAGGCCTGGGACTGGCTGGCGACGAAGTAGCAGAACTGGCTCGTCGGCAGAGAGCTGCCCGTGAGGGTCAGGTCGTTGTCCGCCGCAACGGCGCTGCCTGAGGCGTCGAGGACGCCGGGCTGAGCCGTGGAGTTTGTTGCCGCCGGGGAGCAGTAGCGCGTGCCCAGGGAGGCCCCCGAGCAGTCCAGCTCCGAGATTCGGAAGTCGTCCACCGCGGCCTCGACGATCGAGCCCGAGCCCGCGTCCTCCGCGACGAAGCGCACTCGCACCTGGTTGGTGAGCGAGACCACCGAGGCCACCTGGATCGAGTACTCGATCCAGCCGCCCGAGGTGCCGGTCCCCGCGGGGCCCACGGTCAGGGCGTTGACCCAGGTGCTGCCGCCGTTCGAGGAGAGGTCGACCCGGAAGACGTCGGCGTTGGGCGAGGCGCCGGCCGTGTTCGAGTACCAGAGGAAGAAGCTCAGCGTCGGATCGCTCTGGGCCGAGAGGTCGTAGGAGCTCGTCACGAGGCTCGTGGCCCCGCCGTCCACATCGTTGGCGCCGACGCTGCCACCGGGGCTGCCCTGGCCCGTGAACCAGCAGTTGCTGCCAGACTCGGTGTGGTCGTCCTCCGGCTGGGCCGCGGTGCCGACCGGGTCCCCGTACTCCCAGATCCCGGTGGTCGCGGTGTCACCCGCCCAGCCCACGGTCCAGCCCGGGTTGGCCTCCATGTCCTCGTCGGCCATTAGGTTCTCGCCGTCGGCATACATGGAGCCGTAGGTGCTGCCAGGTGCACCCTCGGGCATCGTGTAGAGCTGTCCAGAAGCCCCCTGGGCCGTGAGGAACCAGGTCACGGGGCTCCCACAGGGCATCGAGGGCAGGGTCCCGCGCCAGGTCGTCCCACCCATGGCGACCATGGGAACGGACTGCATGCCCGTGCCGAGGTCGTAGTTGATGGTGGGGGAGCTGGTGTCGAGGCTGCCGGCAACGAGCTCCTGGATCTCCATCTCCACGAAGTCGCCTCCGGGAGCGACGAGGTCCGGCGCGCCGCCCGTGATGCTGAGCGCGAGCTCCGGCTGGCCGACATCCCACACGAAGAAGCCGCTCTCCAGGTCCGACCCGATCACCGTGCCGCTGGGGAAGTAGGGGAACACGCTCCACAGGCCGTTGAAGGTCGCGCCGTCGTTGGCCGCGTAGGTGTCGTAGAAGGCGTACTCGGGCGGGTTGGTGGGGTTCGCGTTCAGGTCGAACACGCGCAGGCCACTGGTGTAGTTGGCCGCGTAGAGCAGGCCGTCCTTCGTGTAGCAGTTGTGGGTGATCGCCAGGTTGCCGTTGGTGAACGAGGTCACGTAGAAGGCGTTGTCCGGGTCCGAGACATCGATCACATAGGTCGTGCTGGGGAGGGAGCCGTTCTCATCCAGCTCGTCTCCCATGTAGAAGTACTGGCGGTCCTCGCTGAGCCAGCCCTGGTGGCTGTAGGCGCGGTTGGGCCAGTACACCTGGCCGATGACCGTGGGGTTGGCCTTGTTGGTGACATCCACGATCGTGAGGCCCGTGTCGCCGGAGCCTCCGTTCAGGCCCGCACAGCAGTAGGCGATCTCGCGCCCCGCGTTCGGCCCCGTCGTGTAGGTGACCACCTGCGCGTCGTGCACATAGCGCGCGCTCCACGAGCCCACGTACTGAGGGGACGCCGGGTTCGCCAGGCTGTACATCCGCAGGCCCTCGCTGCCGCCGCCAGAGCGGTAGAGGAAGCCCGAGTCCTCGTTGATGACGACATTGTGGCTGTTGGCCGTGCCGACATCGTTGATCGTGTTCACGAGCGTGACCTGGCCTGCGTCGATGTTGGCGAGGCTGATGACCTGGATGCCGCCGGAGCCCTCGGTCACGGAATACGCGTACTCGCCGTACACCTTCACATCGCGCCAGAGGCTGTCATTGCCGTCGATCCAGCCGACCAGCTGCGTGTTGGCGGGGTTGGTGACCTCGAAGAACGCCGTGCCGCTCGAGGTGCACATGATCCCGTACTCCCGCCCGCTCGGGCTCACGTAGCCCCAGCAGTCATTCCCGCTCGACGCTCCGTCGATCTGGTTCAGCGGGAACCAGGCCTTGAGGGTCACATTGTTCGAGCCGAAGGCCGGACTGCCCATGGTCCCCGGCGCTCCGCCCTGGCCCCCGAAGGTGGCGGGCGACTGGCGCCAGACCGGACCGTTGAAGGGGTGCTGGCGGTGCAGGATCTTGGGGTCATCCTCGTGGAGGGCGGAGGCCGCGCCCGTGAGCAGGGCGAGCGAGGCGATGAGGGTGGTCTTCATGGGGGATGCGTCACCCGCGATCGGCGCTGCAGGACAGCCCCGTCCGGCGAGTCCTTGGCCGGTGTGCAGGTCCCCGAAGGCTAGTCCACCCTGCCGGAGTCCGCGGGTCCGTCTCGTGTCCGGAGCGCTGGATGGGACCCGTCGAGCGTCTGCCGCGGGAGGGGGCGCCTGCTCGGATCCCAAGGCGCGCCACGGGAGCCGCCGCGGAGCCGTCCCGGCCTAGTCTGTGGTGGGCCGCGGGCTCGGGGGAGGACCCGCCAGGTCCGCGGCGAGGTGTCGGCCCTCCAGCGCGAGCAGGAACGCCTCCAGGGCGGCAAGCTCCTCGGTCGCTAGGCCCAGGGGCCGCAGCAGCTGCTCCTGGTGGTGGCTGCGCAGGTCCTGGCCCTCGAGCGTGTTGTAGAAGGCCAGGACCGCGGCGAGGTCCTCGAACTGGCCCTGGTGCCCGAACGGCTCCCGCCCCGCCAGGTTGCGCAGCCCCGGCGTGCGGAACTCGCCGAAGGTCTCCGAGCTGATCACCAGCGCGCCGACCCGTCGGGCTGTCGCTCCGTCAGGCGCGTCGCTGTGCGGGCCGGCGGCGTTGAACGGACTCTCCTTCACGAGGCGCCCACCGCGATAGCGCCCGGGGTCGTCGCGGCTGCCC
>JBDQFW010000186.1:0-7138 GCA_040265735.1 Planctomycetota bacterium
CCTCGGCGATGCGCAGGAGGCGGTTGTACTTGGCCACGCGCTCGCTCCGGCAGGGAGCGCCCGTCTTGATCTGGCCAGCGCCTGTCGCGACCGCGAGGTCGGCGATGGTGGTGTCCTCCGTCTCGCCGGAGCGGTGGCTGATCACGCAGCGGTAGCCCTTGCGGTGGGCCAGCGCGATGGTGCTCAGGGTCTCGGTCAGGGTTCCGATCTGGTTGACCTTGATGAGGACCGCGTTGCCCGCACCTCGCTCGATGCCCTCGCGGAGGCGCTCCACGTTGGTCACGAAGAGGTCATCGCCCACGATCTGGACCTTGTCACCGATGGCTTGGGTCAGGGCGACCGTGCCCTCCCAGTCATCCTGATCGAAGGGGTCTTCGATCGAGAAGATCGGGTACTTGGCGGCCAGATCCGCGTACCACTGGCACAAGCCGCTCGAGTCGAGGGCCTTCCCGTCGATGGTGTACTTGCCGTCGGCGTAGAACTCGCTGGAGGCCGCGTCGAGGGCGAGCACGATGTCCTTGCCGGGCTGGAGCCCGATGGCCTCCACGGCCTCGAGGATCAGCTGCACCGCCTCCTCATTGGAGCTCAGGTTGGGGGCGAAGCCGCCCTCGTCGCCCACGGCCGTGTTGAGGCCGCGCTGCTTGCACACGCTCTTCAGGGCGTGGAACACCTCGGCGCCCATCCGCAGGCCCTCCGGGAAGGAGGTCGCGCCCATGGGCATGATCATGAACTCCTGGATGTCGACGTTGTTGTCGGCATGCTCGCCGCCGTTGACGATGTTCATCATCGGCACCGGGAGGATGTGGGCCTGCGCGCCCCCCAGGTAGCGGTACAGGGGCTGTCCCGTCTCCTCGGCTGCGGCGCGGGCCACCGCCAGAGAGGCGCCCAGGATGGCGTTCGCGCCAAGGCGTGCCTTGTTGGGGGTGCCGTCCAGCTCGACCATCAGGCGGTCCACTCCGCCCTGGTCGAGGGCGGGGTGGCCCTCGAGGGCCTCGGCGATCTCGCCGTTCACGTGCTCGACGGCCTTGAGGACCCCCTTGCCGCCGTACCTGCCCTCCTCGTCGCGTAGCTCGCAGGCTTCATAGATGCCCGTGGAGGCGCCGGAGGGGACCGCGGCCCGGCCGAAGGCTCCGGAGAGGAGCTCGACCTCGACCTCGAGGGTGGGGTTGCCGCGGGAGTCGAGGATCTCCCGCCCGTGCACGTGAACGATGTCGCTCATGGGATGGCCGATGCTAGGGCCTCCAGGGCACGGGGTTCCACCGGCTCTCCGCCGAATCCCCGGGGCACCGTGCGGGCCCTGAGTCGCGCCGCCGCGCCCCCGAGCGGAGGGCCGGGACCCCGTGGCAGTGACCCCGCCCGACTGCTCCGTCCCAGCCCTGCCCTCTTCGGGGCGCTGGCGCCGCCATGCTTCCTGGGCTGCGGGGGGTGGAGCCCCGCGGCAGGGGTACCATCCTCGCTCCCCGCGAGTGGGCCGCGCTGGCCCTGCGAGGAGGCCACCGTGCGCCGCGCCAAGTCCCTTCCCAACCTCCTGACCCTGGGGAATGCATTCCTCGGGCTGCTGGCGATCTCCAAGGGGATCGACGCCCTGACGGCCAACGACCCGGCGCTGTTCGCGCAGCACTTCGAGTCGGCCTGCTGGTTCGTCCTCGGCTCGCTCCTCCTCGACGCCCTGGATGGGCGCGTGGCGCGTATGACCGGCTCCTTCAGTGACCTGGGAGCCCAGCTGGACAGCTTCGCAGATGCCATCACCTTCGGGGTGGCACCGGGCCTGCTGGCGAAGATGCTCCTCGAGCACCACGGGCTGCTGCACTCGCGCGTGAACTTCTTCGTGGCGGCCCTCTACGCCCTGATGGCCGTCCTTCGCCTGGCGCGCTTCAACGTGGAGAACGACCACGACGAGGAGCACCACCGCTCGTTCTCGGGGCTCCCCTCGCCGGCCGCGGCCGGGGTCCTCGTGGCGACCATGCTGATGTCGCTCACGATCACGGGCTCGATCGAGGGGGGCGGCACCCAGCCGACCCTGGTGGGGCACGCGCTGGCGGGGATCCCTGAGGAGACCCGGGCGACGCTCGCCACCGGCCTGCGCTACCTCACCTTCCTGCTGCTGCCGACCCTCGGCCTGCTGATGGTCTCGCGCGTGCCCTACACGCACGCCTTCTCGGCCCTGATGTCCGCCCGCGGGCGCTGGGCGCTGGTGCGCCTCGTCGTCCTGCTGCTCGTGCTCTATGTGGCCCCGGTGCCGACTCTCTTCGTCCTGGGCTGGGTGTACTTCGGGAACGGCCTGCTCAAGGCCATGCGCGGCCGTGGGGCTGACCAGAGCGGCCCGGCTCGGGAGGCCGCATGAGCGAGCGCACCGTGGCAGCCGTCGCGCTGGGGTCCAACCTCGGCGACCGCGAGCAGCACCTCAAGCGTGCCCAGGCCCTCCTTGAGAAGACCCCGGGCGTGGTGCTCCTGCGCCGCTCGGCGTGGCATGAGACCGAGCCGGTAGGAGGGCCCGAGGGACAGGGGCCCTATCTGAACGGAGCCGCGCTTTTGGAGACCACCCTGGGCGCGGAGGAGCTGCTGGCCGCGCTGCACGCCATCGAGGACCGGCTTGGGCGGGACCGCGCCAGTGAGGGGCCCGACGGCGCGCGGACCCTGGACCTGGACCTGCTCTGGTTCGGGGACGAGGTGTGCGACACCGACGCGCTTCGCCTCCCGCACCCGCGCATGGAGGAGCGCCTGTTCGTCCTCGCCCCCCTGGCCGAGGTGGCACCCGATCACGCCCTTCCGGGCTGTGGCCGTACCGTTCGCGAACGCCTCGAGGAGCTGCGCGCCGCGGCCGAACAGGCTTGAGCTTCGACCTTCTGAGGAGCGTCGCCGAGGCGCGCGCGTTCTGCGCGGCTCGTAGGGAGGCCGGCAGCAGGCTCGGGTTCGTGCCCACCATGGGGGCCCTGCACGAAGGCCACCTGGCCCTCGTGCGCGCGGCCGCGGCCGCCTGCGACGAGGGTGTGGTCAGCGTCTTCGTCAACCCGCTGCAGTTCAACGACCCGCGCGACCTCGAGCGCTACCCGCGCGACCTCGAGGGGGACGCGGAGCTCGTGCGCGCGGCCGGCGCGCGCATGCTCTTCACCGGCACGCTCGAGGGCTTCTTCCCGGACGAGCTGGACGAGGCGGGCGCGCTCCTGCCCGAGCACCGCGTGGACCCCGGTCCCTGCGCCCTCGGCCTGGAGGGTGAGCACCGCCCCGGGCACTTCGCGGGCGTCGCGACGATCGTCGATCGCCTCTTCGAGGTCGTGCAGCCCGAGCAGGCCTTCTTCGGGGCCAAGGACTATCAGCAGTGCCTCGTGGTGCGCGACCTCGCGGCTCGGCGCGGGGGGCCTCACATCCGGGTGTGCCCCACGGTGCGCGAGGACGACGGGCTGGCGCGCTCGTCGCGCAACGCGCTGCTCACCGACGAGAACCGGACTCGCGCGGTCTGCCTCTCGAGGGGGCTCTTCGCGGCCCGCGCGGCATTCGCCGCGGGTGAGCGCAGCCCGCAGGTGCTCGCGGGCCTCGTGGCGGCGGCCGTGGAAGAAGGCGGTCTCGCGCTCGAGTACGCCGCGATCCGAGACCCCCTGCGCTGGACGGCGAGCGATCCGGAGGGGCCCCTCGAGCGCGCGGTCGCCCTCGTGGCCGCGCGCGCGGGCGCGGTGCGCCTGATCGACAACCTCGATCTCGGCGAGGGGGAAGGGGCATGAGCGCCGCGCGCGGAGGCCCCGTGCGCATCAGCGCCCCGGCGAAGGTCAACCTCGACCTCGTGGTCCTCGGCCGCCGCGCCGACGGCTTCCACGAGCTGCGCACCACTATGGTGCTGGCCGGACTTGAGGACCGCCTCGTGCTCGAGGCCGTGCGCACGCAGGGCGTGTCCTGTGAGGTCACGGGCCCCCAGGCCAGCGAGGATGTTCCCGTGGACGCGCGCAACCTGGCGGTCGCGGCGCTGGAGCGCGGGCTGGCAGTGCTGGAGGCCACCGGCCCGGCGCCGAAGGGGGTGCACCTGCGCCTCGAGAAGGAGGTGCCCTCGGGCGCGGGACTTGGCGGAGGATCCAGCGACGCGGCCGCCGCCCTCGCCGGCCTCGAGAGGCTCACGGGGCGCGACCTCGGAACGGTCGTGCGCGCGGCGATCCTCGCGGACCTGGGCAGCGATACCGTCTTCTTCGACGCGGCCCGCCGGACGGGCGCCGGCCTGTGCACGGGGCGGGGCGAGCGCGTGCGCGCAGTGCCCTCGCCGCGCGACTGGTGGGCGGCGCTCGTGACGCCTCGGGTCGCGGTCCCCACGGGTCCGGTCTTCGCGGCCCTCGAGGCACCCGCCTTGAGTCCGAGCGAGGCGACGGATACGGTCGCGCACGACTGGCACGCGTGCACTCCGCGCGAGGGCCGGTCGCTCCTTCGCAACGACCTCGAGGCGGCCGCCCTGCGCGCCGTCCCCGCCCTCCGCGCCTGGCGCAGGGTCCTCGACGCGACGGCGCCCGGGGCCTTCGCGCTCTCAGGCAGCGGCTCGTCCTTCTTCGCGCCGTGCGCGAGCAAGGGCGAGGCCGAGGAGCTCCTGCGGGGCGTGGACGCGGGACGCGGTGAGCTGGGCGTGCGTGGCCTGTGGGCCGTGCCGCTCGGGTCGGCCGCCCTCGAGCTCGAAGCGCAGAGCTGAATCCAACAGACCCGCACACCACCTCGGCGCCGATCGGTCCTGGACCGGAGGGGCGGCGCCCGGAGGCACGCCTCCGCTCCGCCCCATGAACCTGACCGAGATCCGCGTCCGCGCGCTGCAGGCGCCGCGCGACAACCTGCGGGCCTTCGTGACCCTCACCCTCGACGGGACCTTCGTGGTCCGCGACATCCGCATCATCGAGGGGCCCCAGGGGCTGTTCGTGGCCATGCCCAGCCGCAGGGCGACCGCGCGCTGCGCGGCGTGTGCGGGGCACAACCACCTGCGCGCGCGCTACTGCAACGACTGCGGCGCGCGGCTGCCCTCGACCCCGGTCGAGGATTCCGACGGCATCAGTTCGGAGGCGCGCCTGCACACCGACATCGTGCATCCCATCAGCCGCGAGGGTCGCGAGCAGCTTGAGGCCGCCGTGCTCGCGGCCTACGCGGCCGAGCTCGAGCGTGGCGTGGAGCCCGAGCGGCGCGCGTCGCGCCTCGGCGGGGCTGACGACGGGGCCGACGGCGGGCGCGAGGCCTCGGCGGGGGCCTGAGCGGCGGCGGCGCTCTGGGGCTAGGATGCGCCCATGGAGCGGGTCGTCGTGGTCGGAACCGGTGCCGTGGCCCGGGCCCTCGTTCCCGCGCTCGTCGCCCAGGGAGTCCAGGTCCGCGTGCGTAGCCGCTCGACCCGGCGCGCCGCGGCCTTCTGCGACGAGCTCGTGCGGGGTGGGGGACGCGGCTCCAGTCGAGCGATGCGCGCCGGTCGCGACACCTCGACTGAGGAGACCCGCGCGACCTGCAGTCCCGAGGGGGCCGAGCCGCTCGTCGGCGGCCTCCTGCTTCTTGCCGTGCCGGACCGCGCGATCGCCACGGCCGCTCGCGCGGCGGCCGAGCGCGGCGACCGGCCCGAGGTGGTCCTGCACCTGTCCGGCTATCACGACAGCAGCGTCCTCGCGCCGCTCTCCGAGTCCTGCCCGCGCCTTGGCTTCGCGCACCCGCTGGGCTCGTTCCCTCCCGAGGGCCCTCCCCTCGCAATGGGCCTCACCTGGTGCTGCGGGGGCAGCTCGGAGGAGGCGGCTCGTGCGGCGACCGAGCTGGCCTCCCTGCTGGGGGGGCGCCCCCTGCACCTGCGCGAGGCAGACGGAGCCAAGGCGCGCTACCACGCGGCGGCCTCCCTGGTCGCCGGCGGATCGGCGGCCCTGCTGCACCTCGCGGAGCAGCTTGCCGCCGAGGCGGTGGACGACCCCACCGCCCTGCGGGCCGGCCTCACCGACCTGCTCGCCTCCATGCTCGAGAACGCGCGCGCCCACGGCCCCGTTGCGGCCCTGACGGGCCCGGCTGCCCGTGGCGACGAGGCCGTGGTCGAGGGCCACCTCGCGACGATGGACCCGGCCACGGCGGCCGTCTATCGCGCGCTGCTCGAGCCCATGCGCGCCATGGCCGCGGAGCGCGGCGCGGGCGCTGGCCCTCCGAGCGAGCCCGGCGCGGCGGAGCGGTCCTGAGCGGCGAGTGGTCGCGTGGGGCGCGACCCCTCGGAGGCACCCGGCCCGGCCAGACCTAGGCCCGAGTAGACTCCCCGGCCCATGGCAACCGTCACCTCCTTCCTGGCCGGGGACTGGAACACCCTCACGCGCCGCGCTCTGCAGCAGGCCCACCTCGCGGACCTCGTCGAGCTCCGCATGGACCGCGTCGGCCACCCCGGCAGCGAGGCCCTGCGCGCCTTCTTCAAGGAGTGCCCCAAGCCGGTGATCGTCACCGTGCACGGCCAGGAGGCCTTCGGCGGCTATCGGGGCTCGGTGGATGAGCGCCTGCAGCTCCTGCACGACGCGGCTCGAGCCGGCGCGCGCTTCGTCGACATCGACTGGTCCCTGTCCCTCGAGCTGGGGGAGGTCGAGCCCCCCTGCCACCGCATCGTCAGCCGCCACGAGCTGGACGGCACGCCGGAGGACCTCGAGGCCCTCGACGAGCAGGTGCGCGAGGTGCTCTACGAGGGGGACGCCGTCAAGCTCGTGACGCACGCGCGCTGCACGGAGGACGGCCTGCGCATGCTCCGCTACCTGCGCCGGGCGCG
The DNA here is from genome assembly GCA_040265735.1 of Planctomycetota bacterium. Lineage (GTDB taxonomy): Bacteria > Planctomycetota > UBA1135 > UBA1135. The sequence goes on from JBDQFW010000186.1 coordinate 6,728, forward strand.
GGGCGGAACGATCGCCTTCTGCTCCGGCCGCGCGGGCAGCTTCACGCGGGTCCTCGCGCCCGTGTTCGGCTCGCCGTTCACCTATGCAGCTCCCGCCGTGATGCCGGGCGAGGACGCGCTCGAGCCCACCGCGCCGGGCCAGCTGCGGGTGGGGGAGCTGCTCGGCATCCTGCCGCCCGGCGGCCTGTCCCACGAGACGGCCGTCCTGGGCGTGGTGGGCAATCCGGTCCACACCTCTGCGTCGCCGTTCGTGCACGGCATGGCGCTCAAGCACGGCCACCTCGACGCGGTCTATGTGGCCTTCGAGCCCCACGACTTCGACCGCTTCCTCGACCTGCAGACCTGCACCGAGTGCGGCCGCTGCCAGTCGCAGTGCCCGGCGTGGACGACCGAGAAGCCGCTGTCGCCGAA
>JBDQFW010000187.1:0-7017 GCA_040265735.1 Planctomycetota bacterium
GGCCTCGGCGTTGCCGGGGCAGCCGATGAAGATGTGCTCCGCGCCGAACTGGGTGAAGAGCGAGAAGCCGCCATAGACATCCCCCGCAGGGTCGATGCGCTGGGTCCGGAAGCGGAACCACATGACGGCATCCGTGCTGCCGAACTTCCCGTTCGGAGCGATGTCGAGGTGCGGGGCGGCATCCGGAAGGCGGAAGGTGCCCTGGTTCTCGATGTTGGTGGTGAGCTTGTGCCCGATCGTGTCGAAGCCGGGGGTCGTGATGACGCCGTGGTCACCGGCGTTGCCGGACCACCACTCGGTCATCCAGCCGGAGCCGGAGAAGCCGTTGCCGTTGCCGATGCCGAGGCCGACGGTGTAGTCGAAGGACTCGAAGGCCACCGGGGAGATGGTCTGGGAGAATCCCGGCGCTGCGAGCGCGAGGAGGACGGGGAGGGTCGAGAGACGCATGGGATGTGAGGAGATGGGTCGAGAAGAGAAGAGATCGGAAACCGTCCTCTCGATCACTGGAAGGTGATCGAGAGGCCGTCGGAGAAGTTGCTCACCGGGCCCGGGTTGTTGTCCCGATACCAGCCCTGGAAGTACCAGGTCTCGCCGGGAAGGACTCCGACGGCCGGGGTGAGGGGGATCGAGGTGAGGTCGATCAGCTGGTCCACGGTGCCGGTGGTGCCCGAGTTCGGGAGGCTGTAGCCGGCCGCGGGGCCGAAGCGTGCGATCGGAGAGCCGACGCACAGGTTGCCCTGGGCCCCGCCCGGGTTGGCGACGAAGCCCGCCTGACGCGAGGCAATGAACAGGCAGAACTGGCCTTGGGGCAGGCCGGTCATGTTCAGGGTGAGGAAGTTGAGGGAGGCCGTGGCACTGCCCACGGCTCCAATCACTGCGCCCGGGCCGCTCGAGTTGGGGGAGGTGGTGCAGTAGTTGGTGCCCAGTCCTCCGCCTCCTCCGCCGCCGCCGACCTCCTTCTCGATCACGACCTCGTCGAAGTCGTAGCCGGTCGTGCCACCCTGGTTGGCGCCCGACTGGATGCGGATCTCGTTCCAGAGGTAGTCCGCGACCGAGATGGTGGCCTGGGGAGTGCCCGTGGGGTACGCGGTGGCCGGGTCGACCCACAGATCGACCTGGCTGGCGCCGACCGCATGCGTCACCTTCACGACGAGCTGCGCCACCTGGTCGATGTTGCTGCCCGGGACGGTTGCCCGGTTGGCGGGGTTCGTGGCCTCCTCGAGGCCCCACTCGAAGGAGTCACCCGGAGAGCCGATGAAGATGCGCTCGCCGAGGCCAGCCTCCCACAGAGACAGGCCACCGTAGACATCGCTCGTCCCCGCGACCCGCTGGCAGTAGAAGCGCACCCAGAGCACACCGTCCGCGCTGCCGAACTTGAGAGACGGAGCGATGTTGGGGTGCGCCGTCATGTCGATCTGTCGGTAGGAGCCGCCGTTCTCGATATTCGTCGTGAGCCGGTTGCCCACGGCGTCGATCGAGCCCGCACTGACGACGGCGTCATCGCCGTTGCCGCCGGACCACCATGCGCTGAGCCAGCCGGCCCCGCCTGCGCCTCCGGTCCCACCGCCCGGTCCTCCAATCGGGCCGGGGGCGTAGTCGAAGGACTCGTAGCAGACGGGCTGAATGGTCTGGGCTCCGGACCAGCCGGCGAGGCTGAGAAGGAGGGTGGTTCCAAGGAGAGCTTTGAGCATGGGTCCTTTGGGTGGGCAGGCATGCGAGGTGCGAGTCGTCGATCAACGGTAAGTCGCCGGCCCGGTTCCTGCTTGCTCAGGGGGGATCCGGGCCCGATTCGAGGTGGATTGGATAAGAACGGCGGTTCGACACAGCGTTCCGCTCGGGCGCGCTGGGCTCTTGTCCTCGCAGGTGGGCTGAGGAGCGTCCGTGGAGGGTGCCTGAATGCGAGCGTCCCCCCTCGAGCGCGGGCTCGAGGGGGGACGCTTTGGGAGTCAGGCGATCACTGGAAGAGCATGAAGATCGCGTCGGAGAAGTTGCTGGTCGGCGTGGGGTTGTTGTCGCGGTACCAGCCCTGGAAGCACCAGGTCTCGCCCGGGAGCACCGGCACGGCCGGGGTCAGCGGGATGCTGCCGAGGTTGATCTGCTGGCTCACGGTGCCGGTCGCGCCGGAGTTCGGCAGCGAGTAGCCCGCGGCCGAGCTGAAGCGTGCGATCGGGCTGCCGATGCAGATGTTGCCCTGGGCACCACCGGGGTTCTGGACATAGCCGGGCACGCGCGCGGCGATGAAGAGGCAGAACTGGTTGGTGGGCAGACCGGTCATGTGGAGGGTCACGTCGTTGTTCGCCGCGATGCCGCTACCGGTCGCGGTGATGGACGCACCCGGGCCAGCCGAGTTCGGGGTGATGAAGCAGTAGGTGGTGCCGACCTGGTCGGTGGCGACCTCCTTCTCGATCACCAGCTCGTCGAAGTGCCAGCCCGTGACGCCGCCCTGGGGGACGCCGGACTGGAAGCGGCACTCGTTCCACTCGAAGTCACCCTTCAGCAGGGTGGCGTCCGGAGTGGTGGTCGGGTGGGTGGAGGCGGGGTCGACCCACATGTCCACCGTCTCGCCAGCGCCCGTGAAGGTGATGCGCACGACGATCTGGGCCTCGATGTCGGGGTCGGTCCCAGGCACGGTGGCACGGTTGCCCGTGGCCGGGTCCTCGATCCCCCACTCCTCGGCGCCGCCGGGGCAGCCAAGGAAGACGTGCTCGGCGCCGAACTGGGTGAACAGCGAGAAGCCGCCGTAGACATCACCGGCCGGGTCCACTCGCTGGCTCCGGAACCGGAACCACATCACGCCGTCGGCGGAGCCGAACTGGCCGCTGGGGGCGATGTCCTGGTGCGGGCCGGTGGCCGGCAGGCGGAAGGTGCCCTGGTTCTCGATGTTCGTGGTCAGCTTGGCGCCGACGCTGTCGAGGCTGGGGGAGGTGATGATCGCGTGGTCGCCGTTGTTGCCGGACCACCACTCGGTGAACCAGCCGGCACCGGCGTAGCCGTTGCCGTTGCCGATGCCGAGGTTGACGGTGTAGTCGAAGGACTCGTACGCGACGGGGACGATGTTCTGGGCCAGCGCGGGGACCGAGGTCAGCGCGAGGACCGGGAGGAGTCTGGTGAACATGGGAGGTCTGAAGAGAAGGGTCTGAGGAGGGGCGGAGCAGGCTCTCTACGAAGACCGCTCCAGGGTTCCTGAATTCCTCGCGCACGCGGGCGAGGTGGAGGAGTTGGCGCGCGCGGCGAGAGCCTCTTCGCTCACCGCCGCGCGCGCAGCCAAGTCACTGGTAGGTGATCTGGATGCCGTCGGAGAAGTTGCTGGTCGGCGTGGGGTTGTTGTCGCGGTACCAGCCCTGGAAGTACCAGGTCTCGCCGGCGGCGATGCCGACCGGGGGGTTCAGCGGAATGTTGCTGATGTCGATGTTCTGCGACACCGAGCCCGTGGTCCCCGAGTTCTGGAGCGGGTAGCCCACGACGGGGCCGAAGCGGGCCAGCGCGCCGCTGAGGCAGAGCACGCCCTGGGAGCCGCCGGGGCCGACGACCAGGCCCTGGTTCTGGGCCGCCACGAAGAGGCAGAACTGGTTCAGGGGCAGGTCGGTCATCTCGAGGGTGAGGAAGTTCACGCTCGCGGAGGTGGAGCCGATCGCCGAGATGCGCGCCGGGACGCCAGAGGAGTTGGGCTGCGCGTTGCTCGTGCAGTAGTTGGTGCCGATGGCGTTGCCGCCACCGCCGCCGGTGCCCTCGCGCTCGATCACGATCTCATCGAACAGGTAGCCGGTGGCGCCACCGCCGTTGTTGCCGGAGGCGAGCCAGATGTAGTTCCACTGGAAGTCGTCCACGATGGCCGCGCAGTCGGGCTGCGTGGCGGGGTAGGGGACGCCGGGGTTGACCCACATGGACACCGTGGTGCCGCCCGCCACGTGGTCGATGCGCACCACCAGCTGCGACACGACATCGATGCTCGTGCCCGGCGCGGTGACGGTGTTCGCGTAGTTGTTGGACTGCTGCACGCCCCACTCGGTGGAGAGGCCGGGGGCGCCGAGGAAGACGCGCGCGCCGAGGTCCGAGTCGTGCAGGAACATGCCCCCGTAGGTGTCCGTGGAGAACGCAGGCTTCTGGCACCAGAAGCGGATCCACATGGTCGAGTCGACTGAGCCGAACTTGCCGTTGGGAGCGACGGCCGTGTGGGGGATCGTGTCGATCTTCCGGAAGGATCCGGCCCACTGCTCGCTGGTGTTGAACTGGTTGCCGACGGCGTCCACGGAGCCCGCGACCACGATGCCGTCGCTCTCGGAGGTGCCGGCCCACCACTCACCGAACCAGCCGGAGCCTCCGTTGTTGCCCCCGACGCCGCCGACCGCGTAGTCGAAGGACTCGAAGGCGACCTGGGTCGTGGTCTGGGCGAGAGCCGGGGCGGCGGTCAGGGCGAGGAGGGGCAGAAGCCGTTGAAGCATGGCGTGGGGTCGCAGGGGTCAGCGAGGGATGAGCGGAGATGACCGGTCAGGTCCGGACCTCGAAAAATGAGGCAAGACGGGCAATCTGACCAGTCCGAATCTTCCGTTGGTGTGAGACTGGCTGTTCCTGCAACGAGGTCGACACAGGCCGGCTCCCGGGGCGCTGGGAGGGAAATTGCGGCGTGTTGCCGCACCGGGCCTCCGCGAAGGCCCCCGGAAGGGGCGTTCCGGGCAGGCACAGGTTCCAAGGCGCCGGGGCGAGCCGCCGAGGGACTCCTCAAATGGCTTCAGATTCGTGCAAGGATGCAGGGAACCCGCGTGCTCTCAGGTGTCTTCATGTGGGTTTCTGGCGGTCCCACGGGGCCGGCCTGGCGGCGGGATCCCTCCAGGCGGCCGTCCGGTCCTCCGGACCCCCGGCTATTGTGCGCCCCCGGCTCCTCCGCGACCCGCACCGTGCCCCTCACCCTCGATCTCCTCCGCCTCCTGGGCGGGTTCGTCCTCCTCGCGGGCGGGGCCATGTTCCTGGTCACGGGGGGCGTGACTCTTGCCCGCCGGCTCGGGGTCTCTCCCCTGGTCACGGGCCTGACCATCGTGGCCCTTGGGACCTCCCTGCCCGAGGTGGTCGTGGGAGGGCTTGCAGCCGCTCGGGGCGAGCACGGGATCCTGTTCGGGACCGTCCTGGGCTCCAACATCGCCAACATCGCCCTGGTACTGGGCGTCACGACGCTCGTCCTGCCCGCAGCCCTCGGCGAGCGCCTCAGCATCCGCGAGCTGGGCTGGCTGCTGGGGTCCCTGGGGCTCCTCGCCATTCTCCTGGTGGACGGTTCCCTCGACCGGATCGACGCGGTGGTCCTGCTAGGGGCGTTCGCCTTCTACCAGGTGCTTCTCTTTCGCAACCCCGGCGAGGAGGGAGAGGGCGCTCTCGAGCTGGAGGAGCCCTCGCGCACGCGCCACCCCTTGCTGGCCGTTCTGGGCGGCAGCGTGGGAATTGCCTTCGGCGCCGAGCTGGTGATGCAGGGGGGCGTCTCCCTGGCGACCCGCCTGGGGGTCCCTCCCGAGGTCGTCGGCTTCACGGTGCTGGCTCTGGGCACGAGCCTCCCCGAGCTGGCTGCGGGCGTGGCGAGCGGCCTCAAGGGGCACGCCGAGGTCGGGATCGGGAATGTGGTGGGCAGCAATGTGTTCAACGTGCTCGCCGTCGTCGGCGTCGGGGGTCTCGTGCGTCCGACAGAGCCGAGCCAGTCGGAGCTGGTCGCGGGTCTCCTGCGCGTGGACCTGCCCCTGACCGCGGCGGTGTCGGTGGGGCTCGGGCTCCTGCTCTGGCTGGGCGAGGGACGGGGCCTGCGCTCCAAGGGCGCCCTCCTCGCGGTGGGCTATGTGCTCTGGAGCGCCTGGAGCTTCAGCCGGGGCTGAGGGCCCTTCGCACTGCGCGCGCTGGCCTCAGCCTCGCGAGCTCATTGCCGCGCCGATGAGGCGGTAGAGCAGTCGAGCCCCGACCACCGCATCCCAGCTCGCCCCTTCGGGATCGCCCGCGCCCTCCGGCGGCGCGACCTCACAGAGGTCCACGCCCACGATTCGGTGCCCGCGCAGCACCAGCTCCTCGAGCCACTGCATGGTCTGGTGCCAGTCGAGACCGCCGGGAACCGGGGTGCCGGTGCTGGGACAGAGGTCGGGGGAGAGGCCGTCGATGTCGAAGCTGATCCAGACCTCCTGGGGCAGTCGCTCGAGGTGTCTGCGTATGGCCTGCCGGCGGTCGCCGCCCCGGGCCACGACCTCGGCCCACTCGTCGTCGAAGAGGGTGTGGATGCGCGGATCCGCGTCGCAGCGCATGGCCTCGGCGTGGCCGAGGTCACGGATGCCCACCTGCACCAGCGAGGCGACGCCGGGCACCTGCTCGAGGACATTGTGGAAGATCGAGGCGTGCGACCACTCGAACCCCTCGAAGGCCACGCGCAGGTCGGCGTGGGCATCGAAGTGCAGCACGCCGAGTCCCGGATGGGCGCGCGCCGCGGCACGGATGGCCCCGAAGGGCACGCTGTGGTCGCCTCCGAGGACGACCGGCAGCCGCTCCGCCGCCAGGCAGTCGGTGGTGAACTCCTCGACGCGCTCGTTCACGCGGCTGCCCAGGGCCGCCAGCTCGGCCAGGAGGTGCGCGTGCTCGTGCGAGTCAGGATCGGCCCCGCCCGCGGCGATCACCGGGTCCGCGAGGGCGCGTGCCTGGTCGTTCCAGCCCGCGAGCGTCCCGTCGTCGGCTCGGTACCAGATGCCCTGTTCGTAGGGCTTGCCGAAGAGGCGGTCGTAGAGATCGACCTGGGCGCTCGCGGCGACCACGGCCTCCGGCCCATGCGCCGTGCCCCGGCGGTAGGAGGTCGTGGCGTCGAAGGGCACCCCCAGCACGTGGACGGCCGCCTCGTCGGGGCCGTGGGGGAGGCCGAAGATGCCGCTGCCGGGCTGGGCCGCCGCGTCCGGGTCGAAGGGCTGCATCCCAGGAGGATCGGGCCGCGGGCGGCCGGGGTGCAAGCGGGGCCTCGGTGGGAATCTCGTCAGAGGGGCCAAGACATCGCGGCCCGGCTTCGTT
>JBDQFW010000188.1:0-6985 GCA_040265735.1 Planctomycetota bacterium
GCCGTGGCCTGACTCCGGCGGAGCGTTCCTCCGGCTCGGCTCGAGGGGGTCGCCTGCGAGAACGCGAGGCTTGAGCGCGCGGGCCCTCAGCCAGCCCCGAGCCACGCGTACCGGGCCACGATCAGCAGCGCGGTGACGGCCATGACGGGGTGGACGCGCCGTGCGCGGCCGGTGGCGGCGTGGAGCAGCACCCAGCCGAGGACGCCGGCGCTGACGCCGTGAGCGATGGACGCGGTGAGGGGCATGGTCACCGCTGCGAGCAGACCTGCGGCCTGGGCGAGGCGGGCCTCGGGACCCTCGGCCTCGCTCGGGAGGCGGCGGAGATTCGCGGCCATGGAGAGGCCCACGGCGATCAGGACCGGCGCGGTGGCGGCGGGCGGAATGAGGCTGAGGGCCGGCCAGGCCACGAGGCTGACGAGGAAGAGCGCTGCGACCACCCAGGCGGTCAGACCCGTCCGCCCGCCCGCGTCCACCCCCGCGGCCGACTCGATGTAGCTGGTCGTGGTTGAGGTGCCAAGCCAGGCCCCGAGCACCGTCGCCAGGGCGTCGGAGGCGAAGACCCCACGGGGCCGCCTGAGCACGACCTCCTCGCCGCGGCGGGTCCTGCTTGCGAGCGCCAGCACGGTGCCCGTGGTGTCGAAGAAGTCCACGAACAGGAACACGAAGAGCAGGTCCAGGACTCCGAGCGAGAGGGCACCGCCGAGGTCGAGGGCCCCCACGAGATGGCTCGGCCAGACCGGCGCCGCCAGCAGTCCACCCTCGGGCAGGGCCACGGGCGCCCCGCCCCACACGGGCAGGCCGAGCACCGCGGCGACCGCCGTCACTCCCGCCATGGCGAGGAGCAGGGCAGCCGGCCGGCCCGCCACCTGGAGGGCCACCGCTGCGACGAGCCCGCAGAGCGCCAGCAGTGCCTCGGGCGCGGTGGGGTTGCCAAGCGTCACCAGGGTCGCGGGGTGGTCCACGACGAGCCCCGCCTGCTGCAGCCCAAGGAGCGCGAGGAAGAGTCCGATCCCCGCGGCGATCCCCACATGGAGAGGCCTCGGGATCGCAGCTGCGACCACCGCGCGAACGCCCGAGAGGGACAGCGCGAGGAACGCGATCCCCGAGAGGAAGACGGCCCCAAGCGCGACCGGCCAGGGCACTCCTCGGCTGCCGCAGACCTCGTAGGCGAACCATGCGTTGAGCCCCATGCCCGGCGCGAGGGCGAACGGCTGGCGCCCGAGAGCTCCCATCAGCAGGCACCCGGCCGCCGCCGCGAGTGCCGTGGCCGCCATCAACTCCGGCGCCAGATCCACCCCCTCCATCCGAATCGCGGCCCCGAGGATCGCGGGGTTCACCACGAGGATGTAGGCCATCGTGAGGAAGGTGGTGACGCCCGCGCGGACCTCGCCAGCAACCGTGGGCTCCCGCCCCGGCCCGGCGGGGTCCGACCGATCGGCGTCGGCGCGCAGGAAGGCGGGGATCTCCATGACCGGGGGCTCCTCCCGGGTCACGCCCCAGGGGGCCCCAGGGTAGTCACGGTGCCTGGGCCTCGCCCCCTTCACCCGCCAGCACCTGGACCCATCCGGTCAGGTCCGGCAGCTCCGCCGGCTGGACCCACCCGCTGGCGTACAGCAGCCACGCCCCCGCAGCGAGGAGGCCCTGCAGGGCCAGGAGCCCGAGCAGCCCCCTGCGCAGGCGAGCGCTCCCAGAGGGAGCGAGCCGCAGCTTGCCCCGGACGAGCAGGGTCCAGCTCGCAGCCCCCAGCAGCCAGCCGGTCCACACATCCGCCCACCAGTGCTGCTCGACGAAGAGGGTCGAGGTGCCGATGAGCAGGCCCAGGGGCACCGCCACGCGGCCGAGCCGCGGGGACACGCTCGCCGCCGAGAGCCCCGCCAGGAGCGAGAGCGAGACGTGCAGGCTCGGCAGGCAGTTGGAGGGCGTGTCGATCCAGTGCGTCAGCGCGAGGAGCCAGGCGAAGAACGAGTCCGGCTCGGTCAGCACGGGGCGCTCGACCATGTGCACCGGCGCCGTGAGGAAGACCGCGAAGCTCACGAGCGTGGTGGCCGCGTAGGCCCGCGCCACCGCTCGGAACGACACCCGATCCATGGGCAGCGCGGCTGGTAGGAGCAGGAACACGTACAGCAGGCCATAGAGCCCCATCCACTCGAGGGTGAGCGGGATGCGCGCGTCGACCCAGGAGCCAGGGGCAGCCGCGGAGCGCCCTGCGGTCAGGTGGTTGATGGGGACATAGAGCGCGAGCAGGGCGGCCAGGAGCCCCACGAGCAGCAGCCGCTCGCCGCGCTCGGGAAGGGTCTCCAGTCGGGCTGCCAGTCGCGCCCCGAGGCTTGGTCGCGAGGCGCTCAAGGGAAGGCGCTCCCCGACGCGTGCGCTTCGCCGAGGAGCTCCTCCACGAGCCCGGGCACGACCTCGACGGCGCGCCCCTGCAGGAAGCGGTCCGAGGGGTGCAGGTTGTCCGGAGGCGCAAGCGCCTGCACCCAGGTGTGCGCACCCGCAGCGCGCGCGTAGGCCAGGAAGCCGGCAGCGGGGTGCACCGCGCCGCTGGTCCCGATGCAGAGGAAGTGCGTGCAGCGCGCCAGCGCGCGCTCGATCGCAGCAAGGTGAAGTGGCACCTCGCCGAACCAGACGACACCCGGGCGCAGCCGTCCGTGCCCGCACGCGGCGCAGGGAACGAAGCGCTGGGGGTCGAGGGACTCATCGTCCCGCACCTCGCCGCCGCAGCGTTCGCAGCGCAGGACCTCCAGCTCGCCGTGCATGGCGAGCGGCGCGCTCCCCGCGCGCTGGTGCAGGGGATCCACGTTCTGGGTCACCAGGGTCACCTCCATCCCCAGGGCGGCGCCCTCGCACTCGAGGCGCGCCAGGGCAGCGTGCGCCTCGTTGGGCTCGACCTCGGCCAGCCGGGCACGGCGCGCCTGGTAGAAGCGCCAGACGGACTCAGGATCAGCAGCCCACGCCTCCGGCGTCGCGACCTCCTCGAACGGGCGCCCCTCCCACAGGCCGCCCGCGTCCCGATAGGTGTCCAGCCCCGAGTCCGCGGAGATGCCCGCGCCGGTCAAAAGGAAGACCCGCAACGGCCTCAGCCGATGGGGCCGTCATGCTTGCAGGCGTGGCCGTCGTGGCCGTCCTGCGACTCGTGGTGCGCCGCGTGCTCCACCTCGTTGGAGGGCCGGTTGTCGCGGCCGGGCCGGTCCAGGAAGGCCACGCGGCCGAGGAACTTCACATTGGCGCATGCGTCGCGATAACCCGGGATCAGGAGCCGGAACGGCCCCCCCTCCTTGGCGGACAGCGGCCCCTCGGGACCCGCGTACATCACGACGCCGTCGTCGGCGATCTCCTCGATGGGCAGGCTCGCCACGAAGGCTCCGTCCTCGCTCTCGAGCTCGACCCAGCGCGCGCCCTCCTGCAGCGGCGCCGCGTCGAGCAGCGCGCGGAAGCGGACGGCCCGCCCCTTGCGACTCGCGACGAGCTGCGAGACATCCGCGACCTGGTGCTCCTCGGCGCAGGCAGCGAGGTCCTCGGGGCTCAGCTCAAGGGGCCCGCCCTCGACGAGGCCCTCCACGCGCAGGGGATTCGCGGTCATGGGCGCAGTGTAGCGCCCTCGGCCGCGGGGCCGGGCTCGTGACCGACCTGCGGCCGGGACTAGGCCAGCCTGCTGCGCAGCAGCACGCAGGGCTGGTTCCCGTTGGCGAGGTCCGTGCGCTCGCCGGGGATCCCAAGCGCATCGACCTGTCGGGACTCCCCCGCCAGGAGAGCCAGCCCGTAGCCGGAGGCCCCCGCACGAAGCCGCTGCCCGCACGACTCGTAGAGGGCGAGCACCCGGGCAGGGTCGCTGACCCGCACGCCCCAGGGCAGGTTGGTGAGGACCTGCCCGTTCCAGCCCGGACGAGGCTCGAAGCGTCGGCCGTCGGCCACCTCGAGCTGCACCGCGGCGTCGACACCCGCAGAGGCGAGGTTCGCCCGCGTGTCCTCCACGCGCTCCTCCTGGAGGTCGCTGCCCAGCACCTGGAGCTTGGGGGTGGGACGACGCGCGGCCTGGGCCTCGCGGCGCGCCCGCTCCCACGCCCGCGCGTCGCTCGACAGCCAGCGCTCCTCGCCGAAAGAGCGCCCCAGCCCCGGCGCGGCTCCAGCCGCGAGCAGCGCGGCCTCTACGAGCAGCGTCCCCGAGCCGCAGAACGGGTCCACGAGGGGTGAGCGGCGGTCCCACCCCGAGAGTAGAACCACGCCCGCCGCGAGGGTCTCCGGAAGGGGCGCGCGCCCCTGGGCCACGCGCCACCCGCGCTTGTAGAGCGGCGGGCCCGTGGTGTCGAGGGCAAGGGTCGCGCGATCCCGGAACAGGTGGACATGGATGCGCAGATCGCTGTCCTCGTCCCCGACGGAGGGCCGCGCGCCGGTGCGCTCCACGAAGCGGTCGCAGATCGCGTCCTTCACGCGCTGCTCCACGAAGCGGCCGTGGGTGAGCGCCGAGTCCTGCACACGGGCCTGTACGCGCAGGGTCCCCTCGGGGCGGAGCCACCGCTCCCAGGGAACCTCCCGCGCCGCCTCGTACAGAGCCGCGTCGCCTGGACAGGGGAAGCGGTCCACCCGCAGCAGCACGCGGTTCGCCGTGCGCAGCCAGAGGTTCGCGCGCGCAACCTCGGTCGGGCCGCCCTGGAACCGGCAGCCCCCCACCTGGCGCTCGATGCGCCCCATGCGCAGCTCCTTGAGCTCCTGGTGCAGCACCGCCTCCAGGCCGCGCGGGCAGGTGGCGAACAGCTCGTGGCGGGCGGCCATGGTCAGGCGCAGGCCTCGGTCCCGAGCGGGCCGTGGGAGGTCCCGTCGGGGTCCCCCTCGAACACGCGACGCCACAGGTCCGTGGAGAACAGGCCCCCCGGATCCACCTCTGCCTTGAGGGCCAGGAACGCCTCCAGGCGCTCCGCGGGGAACGCGCGACGCGCGGTGTCCGGAGAGATCACCAGGTCCTTGGCGAAGTAGAACCGTCCGCCGACCTCCAGGCAGATCTCCGAGAAGCGCCGGCAGGCCTCCCACAGGGAGTCGCGGTTGGCCTCGGTCACCTTCAGGTCCATGGCCATGCTCCAGCCGTCAACCGCATGAGTCATCCAGAAGGGATCCGGGCGGTGGCGCTTGAGCACGCCCAGGAAGGGCGTGTGACCGCTGCGGTGGCCCTCCTCGAACAGGCGCACGAAGCCCTCGTGGGCGCGCTCCTTGGGCAGGAAGGCCTGGTACTGGATCAGCCCCGCACCGGCGCGCCGGCTGTAGGCGTACTTCCAGTCCGGCACGTAGTCGAGCAGGAAGTTGAACGCGGCGTGGGACTGGCGGTAGTACCCCTGCCACTCCTCCATGCGGCCCGCGACCTGCTTGACCGCGTTCATCAGCCGCATTCCGGCAGGGTGGTTGAACAGGCGCAGCGCACGCCAGACCTCGCCCTTGGGCACGCCCAGGATCGAGGTGGGCAGGTCCTGGTGCGCGAGCGTGAGGGTGCGCTCCGCGTCCTCGTCCTCGCCCTCCTCCAGGTAGTCCGCGTGGTGGATCAGGCCGCGGCCCAGGGACTCGTCCCGCGCGAACGCGTCCACCCAGCCGACGAGGTAGTCCGCCGCGCCGGTGTGGGCGTCCATGTAGGCCATCATCTCGCCGAGGTCGTGGCAGGAGATGCCCTTGACCTTGATCTCGCCCGAGTGGATGCGGGTGGTGCGCGTCCGCACGCGGGTGATGACCCCAAGCATCCCGAAGCCGCCGATCGCGGCGTGGAACAGGTCGGGGTTCTCCCCGCGAGAGCAGGTCACGAGCTCACCGCTCGCCAGCAGCAGGTCGAGGTCGAGGACGTTGTCCCCGAAGGTCCCAACCTTGAAGTTGTTCTTGCCGTGGATGTTCATCCCGGCCGCGCCGGCGACCGTGGGGAACATGGTCCCGCTCACGACCTTGGGCCACCAGCCCTGGGGCAGGGCCGTGCGCCAGAGCTGGCGGATCGTGACGCCCGCCTCCAGATCGGCCACGCCGGTGTCCGCGTCGAAGTCGTGGATCCCGGTCATGCGGGTCAGGTCCAAGGACCACCCACGCCGCGTCGTGCTGGCGTCGCCGTAGGAGCACCCCGTCCCGCGCGGCGCGAGAGTCACCCCCGCGGCGCGGGCCTCGCGCAGGGCGGCGCGCAGCTGCTCCACGGTCCGCGGCCGCACGACGCGCACGGTGGAGCCGACCGCCATGCCCCAGCCCTCGACGCGCTCGACGCCCACGCGTCCCATGTCCGCCCCCGCCATGGTCCGCTCCTCAGATCTCCAGGTGGCGGAACAGACGGCTCGGCAGGGCCTGGATCACGCGCATGATCGGCCACCACACGAGCGGGACATAGCGGGTGCTCCACAAGCGCCCGCGCCAGGTCCTGACGGTGGCGCGCGCGGCTTGCTCGGCCGTGATCGGCAGGACGAGCTTCTCGACCTCAGCGGTCATCGGCGTCTCGACCATGCCGGGCTTGATCGTGACCACGCGCACGCCGTGGACCTCGAGGCGGTTGCGCAGGGACTCGAGGTAGGTGGTGAAGCCGGCCTTCGAGGCGTGGTAGGCGGGGTTCATCCTCCGGCCGCGGTCCCCCGCCACGCTGGAGATCCCGACGATCGTGCCGCGCCGCTCGCTCACGAACAGGCGCGCGACCTCTGCACACCAGGCCATCCCGCCGAGCAGGTTCACTTGGACCATGCGGCGGTCGGGTCCGTGGTCGTACTCCTGGGCCCCGACGAGAGGCATCACGCCGGCCACGTACACCAAGGTGTCCAGCCCGCCCAGGGCCGCGCGCACCTGCTCCAGCAACGCGGGCACCTCACCCGCGGCGGTGACATCGTGGGTGAACGGGAGGACCGCACCGTCGGGGCACGAGGCCGCCAGCTCCTCCAGGAGCTCGGTGCGACGGGCGACCGCAGCCACGCGGCACCCCTCGGAGGCCAGCTGGCGCACGAGGGCCGCGCCAATACCGCTGGAGGCCCCCACCACGAGGACC
>JBDQFW010000189.1:0-6899 GCA_040265735.1 Planctomycetota bacterium
GGGGTCTACGGGGACTTCGTCGTCGAGACCGACGCTGCGGTGGGCAGGCTGCTCGACGCGCTCGAAGCCTCGGGTCGCGCCGACGACACCCTGATTGTGTTCACCAGCGACAACGGCTTCGCGCACTACGCGGGCAAGGCGGAGCTGGAGAGCCAGGGGCACTTCCCCAGCGGCCCCTTCCGCGGCTCCAAGGCGGACGCCTGGGAGGGCGGGCACCGCGTGCCGTTCGTGGTGCGCTGGCCCGGGCGCGTCGAGGCCGGCACCCGCTCGGATGCCCTCGTGCACCAGGCGGACCTCTTCCGGACGGTCGCTGATGTACTGGGCCAGACGGCCGAGGGGCTGGGTGGCGAGGAATTGGGTGGCGAGGACAGCTGGAGCCTGCTCCCGCTCCTGGAGGGCCAGACCTGGAACGGGCGAACCACCTCGATCAGCACCTCCATCCGCGGGGTGCCGTCCTACCGCTTCGGCCGCTGGAAGCTGATCCCGGCCCCGGGCTCTGGAGGCTGGACCAAGGGCCGCGGCCCCGAAGAGGTCCAGCTCTACGACCTGCGCCAGGACCCCGGCGAGCAGAACAACCTGGCCTCCCAGAAGCCCGATCGCGTCCGCAACCTCGCCCGCGCCCTGGAGCACGAGATCGCACGGGGCTCCTCCACCCTCGGCGCACCCTCAGCAAACGACGGCGAGGTCGTGCGCTATCCCATTGGCGCCCAGTAACCAGCCCTACTGGAACTGCACCACCAGCGCGTCGGTGAAGTTCGAGCTGGCACCGTCCGCGAACCAGGCCTGGAAGACCCAGGTCTCGCCGGGGCTCACGGCGTGGCGGGGCCAGACGGGCAGGGCGGTGTTGTCGACCCACAGGCCAAGCTCTCCGTTGGGACCCGTGGATTGGACCTGGGCCGCGAAGCGTCCGATGCGCCCCAGGATGCAGAGGGCGCCCTGGGAGCCGCCGACGCCGGGCAGATAGCCGCTGGCCTGGCCGCAGAGGAAGTAGCCCAGCTCGTTGGGCGGGCAGCCGTCGGCCTTGAGGATGAGGTTGTCGAGGGCGACGAGGTCGCTCCCCGAGGCGCTGATGCTTGCGCTCTGGAAGCTCGAGTTCGTTGTGGCCGGGCCGCAGACATTCGTGCCGATGGGCGCGATCACCGTGACGAAGCAGCCCGCGCCGCCGTCACCGATCACATTGATGTTCCCGCCCACGACCGCGGGCACGCCCTGCACGGTCGTCTTGGAGAGGTGCTCGGTGATGTAGGCGGTGGGCGTCTCGTCCGTGAACTGCAGGTAGGTGCTCGGAGCAAGGTCCACCGTGGAGATGTTGATCGGGACGAACCCGCCGTTGAAGACGCCGTGGGTGCCCGGCTCGAACACCATGTGCGTGCCATTGACGATGAAGAAGGCCTCGAAGCTGGCGCCGTTCTTCAGCGTGACCAGCGGACCCGGGCTCGCCCCCGGCTGACCGCCGAGGCCGTCGTTGCCGAGGCCGCGCACATGGGAGTTGTCAATGGTGACCGTGAAGCCATCCCCGATCTGGAAGCGCTGCTGGCCGCTCACATCGGGGATCCACACCTCTGCGGGCGCGTTGGCGATTACGACATGGTCGTCGATGCCGACATTGGGGTCGATGACGGTGACCGTGCTGTTCGAGAGGTCCCAGTTGGCCTCGTCGAAGATGTCGCTGCTTACCGCACCGGTCCAGACGATGTCGGCACTCGCGGGGGCGGCGAGGGCTGCGAGCGTTCCGAGGATGGAGAGGGTCAGGGAGGGAGTGGCCGGGGTCTTCATCGTGCGAGGGGTCCGGCGAGGACCAGTCGTTCGGTGCCAGGGTAGGGCGCGCTGGAGGTTCTCGATAGGCGGAGCGGGCAGGTACAGGCGCCATGAGTTATTGGCCTCCCCTATGGTGTGGGCATGAACCTGGCCCGTCTGCTCTGCGCTGCTGCCCTCTCGGTGCACCCCCTGCTCGCGGGGGAGGTCCACACGGTCGCGCTGGGAGGAGCGGGTGACTTCGCCACGCTCCAGGAGGCCGTGGATTTCGCCAGCGACGGGGACACGATCGTCGTCGAGGGCGGCAACTACTCCAGCTGGACGGGGGGCTCGAACGCCCTCGTGTCCGGCAAGGGACTCGACATCGTGAGCGGGACCGGGGAGCCGCGGCTCTGGGGAACCGTGGAGATCCGGGACCTGGCGCCGGGGCAGGATGTTCGCCTCGAGGGGCTCTTCGTGACGACCATACGGGTCGTTGACTGCGCCGCCGAGGTCCTCCTCGAGGGGCTGAACGAGTCGCAGAGCTGGTTCGAGCAGTGCGACCTGCTCGTGCAGGGAACGCAGACCCTCTGTGTCTCGCGCTCGCGCTTCGAGGGCTTCAACGGTTGGGACGTCTGCGGAGGGCAGTGCAACTACGGTGCGGACGGCGGCGACGCCGTCACCGTGGTGGACTCCAAGGTGCGGCTCTACGACTGCTTCGTGCGCGGGGGGATCGGGGAGGATGGTGCCTGGGTGCCGTGCGGCGTCGGCGGCGATGGCGGCGACGGCCTGGTCGTGGTCGGCGCGAGCTCGAGCGTGCGGCACGAGGGCTCGAACTTCCTCGGTGGCCTCGATGGCCTGGGCGGCTGCGGGAATGGCTGGGTGGGCTCGCCCATCAACGCGCCTGCGGGGACGGTCACAGCCCTCACCACGCCGACGACGAACTTCACTGGCCCTCCCTTGGCGGCGGGCGGGACCACCGTCGACCTCACGATCACGGGGCCGCCCGGGACGCCTCTCTTGCTCCTCACGACGACCGACTTCGCCAACCGCGACCTCCTGCCCAGTGTGGGGACCCTGCACATGCTGTGGCCCTTCGTGATCGAGGCCCTGCCTCCGATCCCGGCCCAGGGGGTGGTGACGCACTCGCTGGCCGTGCCAGCCCTCCCGGCCGGCCAGGCTCGCCTGCGCATCATGCAGGTGGTCTTCAACCAACCCGGCGCCCGCTTCCTCAGCCAGCCCCTAGGGCTGACCGTGCGGAACTGAGCCCGGCGCTCGGCCCCGAGTCCTCAGGCCAGCACGGCGTCGATCGGCTCGCCGTGGACATCCGTGAGGCGGAAGTCGCGGCCTGCGTGGCGCCAGGTCAGGTGCTTGTGCTCGAGGCCGAGGAGGTGGAGGACGGTGGCCCAGAGGTCCCAGACGGTGTGGGGGGAGTCCACGGCGTGGTAGCCGTACTCGTCCGTGGCTCCGTGGGTGGTGCCGCCCCGGACGCCCGCGCCGGCGAGCCAGATCGAGAAGCCGAAGGGGTTGTGGTCGCGGCCGTTCGAGCCCTGGCTGAAGGGCGTGCGGCCGAACTCGGTGGCGAAGACGACGAGCGTCTCTTCCAGCAGGCCGCGTGCGGCGAGGTCGTCCATCAGGGCGGCGATGGGCTGGTCCACCTGGCGAGCCATCGCCGCGTGGCCGCGCTCGAGCTCGCCGTGCTGGTCCCAGGGATTGCCGGCGTTGCCCGCGCCGATGCCGCGGGTGAGGCAGGTCAGCTCGACGAAGCGGACGCCGCGCTCGACCAGCCGCCGCGCGAGGAGGGCCTGGCGTCCGTAGGCGGCGAGGACGGCGTCGGTGGAGTCGATGCCGTAGCGGGCCTGGGTGCGGCTGCTCTCCCGGGAGAGGTCACACAGCTCGGGGACTGCCGTCTGCATGCGCGCCGCGGTCTCGAGGTTCTGGGCGGCGGCCTGCACGGCCTCGTTCCGCTCCCCCCCGGCGGCGGCGCGCCCGAGGCGCCGCACCAGTTCGAGCCGGCGGCGCTGGAGCGCCAGGCTGCCGCGGGGCCGGACATCCCGCACGGCCTCGTCGCGGTCCGCCTGCAGCAGGGAGGGCTGGTGCTGGGCGGGGAGGTAGGCGCTGCCGTACATGCCCACGCCGCCGATGGGCAGGGTCGAGCCTCCGGCCTGCAGCACGGCGTAGCCGGGCAGGTCGCGGTTCATCGAGCCCAGCCCGTAGCCGACCCATGCCCCGGCGGTGGGGTGCCCCTCGAACTGGAACCCCGTGTGGAAGAAGAGGTTCCCTTGGGCGTGCTCGTTCGCAGGCGAGGTCATCGAGCGCACCACGGCCATGCGGTCCGCGTGCCGCGCCAGCTCCGGGAACATGGACGAGATCGGCAGCCCGCTCTCGCCGTGGCGCGTGAAGGCGAAGGGGCTCGGGAAGATGCGCCCGTTGTCGTCGAACTGCGTGCGCTCGACGCGCATGGGCATGGGCTCTCCGGCCTCGCGAGCCAGCCGCGGCTTGGGGTCGAAGGAGTCCAGGTGGCTCATGCCGCCGGACATGTAGCAGAGGATCACCTGCTTGGCGCGCGGCGTGAGGCGGGCGGCGGGGTGCAGCGGGGTCGACCCCGAACCGGGCGCGCGGCCGTCCGCGGCGGCGGCCCTCTGCCCAAGGAGGGAGCCCAGGGCGAGCAGGCCGAAGCCGCCCGAGGCCTGGGAGAGGAGGGCCCGGCGGTCAGCGTGGGGTTGCGAGGTCATGGCAGGTAGCGGAACTCCTCCAGCAGGAACAGGGCGCTCGCGAGCTCGACCCAGGCCTGGTCCTGGGGCGTCTCGGCCACGGGTTTGAGCTCAGCAGCCTCGGCCTCGGCCTCGGCGGCGCGCCTCTCGTGCGCCTGCACGGCAGAGCGCTCCGCGGGCTCGAGGGCCGCGAGTGCGCTCGGACGGCTGACGAACTGGGGGTCCCCGCTCGCGCTCGCGGCGATCTCCTCGGGCGAGAGCGCGCGGTCATAGACCCGCGCCCAGTCCAAGGCCCCGCGCAGGGCACCGGACATTCGCGAGGGCCCCCCGTGCCGCCCGCCCAGCAGGAACTGGGCGCGACCCGCCTCGTACCTCACCAGGGCACCCTTGCGGATCGGCGAGCCGTAGGGCATGCCGTCGCGGTAGGCGGTGATCGTGCCGTCCTCAGCGTAGGTCAGGGCCATCACGACGAACTCCTGCGCGCGCTCGGGAGCGCCCCCCAGATCCTCGGTCCGGTTGAAGAAGTCGCTGCCCGGGAGCCACTCGCCAGGGCGGCGCTCGTTGAACACGATCGCATCGAACACGCCCCCCTCCATCGTCTGGACGGCGAGCGCTCCCGAGCCTCGCTGCTCGAGGCCGTCGAGGCGGATGCGCACCTCCAGAGTGCGCGCGCCCAGGTCGCGCTCGAGCGGCTTGCTGAGGACCCAGCCACCCTCCAGCACGAGCAGCCCATCCTCAAGGCGGCCGGCTCCGTGCAGCTCGCCGTGATGGGCGCCGAGGGCGTCGCGCAGGTCCTCGTCGAAGTCCCAGGCGGCCAGGGGCGTGGGCAGGGCCTCGAGGGATGCGCTTCCCGCGGCGCTTTCCGCTGCGATCTTGGAGGTGGCAGCGCGCTCGGAGCGTACGCGGGCGCGGCCAGCCTCGAGGAGGGTCTCGACACCTGCCCGCTCGCCATCCGCGATGCCTCTGAGAGCCCGGGCCTCGAGGAGCGTGTCCTCCCGCAGGGTCTCGAGCTCGCCAAGGAAGTCGAGCGCGGCTTCTCGCTCCTCCGGCTCGGGCGCACGGCCAAGGGCCAGGGTCCACATGCGATCCACTCGCTCCGCGCTGGAGCCGGCCTCACCCCGCGCGCGGGCCGCGAGGCCCCGGGCGGCGGCCTGGGCCAGCTCCCCGTTGAGCAGGGCGAGGGCCTGGGCCGGCACATTGGTCTCGGGGCGCGAGCCCTCGCAGGAGGCGGCGTCGGGCTGGCCGAAGGCGCGCAGGAATGCGGGAGGCGCGCCGCGCCGCTGGTCCACATAGAGGGAGCGCCTCGTGGAGCCCTCCGGGGCGGAGGGCCCCAGGCGTACTGGGTCGAGGCGCCCGCTCGCGAAGAGCAGGGCATCGCGCAGAGCCTCCGCGTCCCGGCGCCGGGGGGCGGACTGCATGCGGAACGCGCGGGTGAGCACGAGGCGCCGGAGCAGCGCGCGCGTGTCCCAGCCGCTCGCCACGAACGACGAGGCCAGGTGGTCGAGCAGGGCGAGGTGCTCGGGCTCCGGCGCGAGGAGGCCCAGGTTCTCGGTCGTGGGGACGAGGCCCTCTCCGAACACCCAGGTCCAGATGCGGTTCACCGCGGCCCGGGGCGTGAGCGGGTTGCTCGGCGCGACGAGGGCGCGGGCGAGAGCCGCGCGCGGCTCCAGGGTCGCGGGGAAGGGCGTGGGGTCGAAGACCTCGAGGAAGCGCGGCACCTGTCCCTCGCCCGCGTCCGTCGGCACGCCGCGCGGCATGAGCGGCTGTGCGACGCGCTCGCCAGGGTGCAGGCCAGGAGCGCGGTGGGGAACGGGGACGGTCGCCTCCAGCGCGCGCCACTGCCCAACCAGGGGCGCCGTGTCCGGAAGCTCGGCAAGGGCGCTCGGGAGCAGGCCCTCCGCCAGCAGGCCGTCCAGGAAGCGCACCTGTTCGTCGCGCGCGGTGCCCTGGGCCCACGCGGCGAGGGCGGCGGCGGCGGTCGCGTGGTAGCGGGCGCGCAGCTCCGCGGGGCTGGACGGCGTGCTCGGCAGGTCGAAGAGCGGACCGAGGAACTCCGCGAGCTCTGGGCGCGGCGGGGCGGAGCCCTTCGGCACCAGGAGCACCTCGGTCAGCCCCCAGTGGCTGCGCTCCTGCCCGCGCACCTCCACCGCAAGGTCGCGGGCGGTCGCAACCTCCAGGTAGGTCCGATCGCCGGCCCAGAAGTCCATGCTCCAGCGTCGCCAATCGGGGGCGCGAGCGTCGGCCTCGTGGGTCTTGTAGATCGGCCCGACTGCGCGCGGGTAGGCCCGGGGCACATAGCGCGTGCGCGCGCCGTTCCCGCCCATCACGCGCACCCACAGCTCGCCCTCCTCCATGGCGAACCAGGGGGAGGTGAGTACCGCGGCGTGCCGGTCCGAGAGCAGGTGGCTGTAGACCCCCGACGGCAGGAGCGCGTCCAAGACGCGTTCACCC
>JBDQFW010000190.1:0-6886 GCA_040265735.1 Planctomycetota bacterium
GCGCCCAGAGCCCTGCATGCGGCCTGGGCGGCCTCGAGGGAGGCGTCCCCCCGGTTCGCTTGTCCGAGCGCCCGGCTCTCGAGGGCGTAGGCCATGGCGGTCCATGGGTGGTTGGCTCCATGGCGCGTCTCGACCCCCGTTCGCAGGGCCCTTGCGAGCTCCACGGGCCGCTTGGCCTTGCTGTCTGGCTGATGGTCGAGGCGTGCACGCAGCTCGCTCTCGAACGCGTCGAGACACCAGGGGTGGCGGCCTCCAAGACGGTCTGCGAGCTCTCTCTGGAGCTGCTCGAACGGCCCCGGGTCGAGGGAACCCCTCTCTGTATCGAAGAGCAGCAGCTCGAGTTCGAGGCGCAGAGCCCAAGGCGAGGCCTGTCCGCGTCCGAGGCCCCTGCGTGCCGTCTCGAGCCGCTCCCGCAGCTCGAGGTCGTCTCCGGTCTCGCGCTGCAGCCTGCGTGCCCGCGCACGGCACCAGGTGGCGCGCCCCTCGAGGAACAGCGCGGTCTCCTGCTTGGCGGCTGCGCTTGCGCTCTCCTCGAACCGCTTGGCTGCCTGCGCGAGCTCCTGCGCAGCTTCCATGCGACTGCCTGAGCGCTCGAGGTAGCTCGCGCGCTGGGCAAGCAGCAGCGCTCGGTCCAGCCCCCCCAGGGACTCGTGCGCCTCGAGTGCCGCCTGACTCAGCTCGAGGGCCGAATCGAGTTCACCCGTGACCGTGCCATCCCAGCACAGCTGCGCGAGCTGCCCGAGGATGCTCGCGGCGCTGCCACTTGGCGTGGGCGACTCCATCGCCAGCTCCATGACCGCCGCGAGGTCCTGCAGGTTCGTCTCGGGTCCGAGCCCCAGCGCGGCCTCTCGGGTCAGGCTGAGGATGCGGTCCATGCCCGACAGGGCCCGCTCCGCACGCTCCAGCTGCGCGCTGGCCTCCACCTCGAGGTCCCTGAAGCGCAAGGCGACGAGCAAGCTGGTCGCGGCGACCATCACGGCGAGGCCGGTGATGACGACCTCCTTGCGCCGCTGTTCCAGGCCAAGGGCCCACTGGCGCATGCGGCTCACGCCCACGGGCTCGTTCGAGCCGAGCAGGCGCTCGAGGTCCGCCAGCAGCTCCGCGGCGCTCGGGTACCGCCGCGCGGGTTCCTTCTCGAGGCAGCGCAGGATGATCCGCCATGCGCGCGCGCTGAAGCCCGTGACGGCAGCATCGTCCGACGGCGTCGAGAGCCGCCTGGGGCGGTGGACCTCGATCTCGCGGAGCAGCTCCGCCGTGGAGGCCCCCTCGAACGGGCGGCTCAGGTTCAGCGCCTCGTAGAGCGTTACGCCGACGGCCCACACATCGGCCTCGGGGCCCGCGTGCCTGCGGTCCCCGCGCACTTGCTCGGGGCTCATGTAGGCCGGCGTGCCGATCAGCTGGTGCGAGCGTGTCCAGGTGGGCTCGTCCAGCGCCTTGATCAGCCCCAGGTCAGCCAGGATCAGCGCCCCCCGAGCCTCCCGGAGCAGGTTTCCGGGCTTGAAGTCGAGGTGCGCGATACCGCTTGCGTGGAGCTGGGCCAGGCCCCTGATCGCCGGCAGCAGGTCCTGCAGGATCTGCCGGCGATCGTGGCCGTGGCCGGCCTCGCGTGCCTGCGCCAGCTCATCGGCCAGCGTGCGCCCCGAGCCCACCAGGGGCATCACGAGTGCCAGCAGGTCACCGCTCTCGACGAGGTCCACCACGGGCACGAGGCCCGGACCCGTCAGCGCGCGAGCCGCCTCGATCTCGGCATGCACGCGGCGCTGGCCTGACGCGCTCGAGAGATACACGGGGTGCAGGAGCTTCAGGGCGAAGCGCGGCGGCTCCTCCGAGCCCTCCGCGTGCCGGCGCGCGGACCAGACCACTCCGGTGGAGCCCGCGCCCAGCCGCTCCACGAGCACATAGGGCCCGACCGACGCGCCCGGTCGCAGCTGCCCCTGCTGCACCGTGGAGCGTGCCAGGTCCAGCATCTCCGCGAGCTCCCGCCGCAGGTCCGCGCGCAGCCGCTCGGGAGCATCGCCGACGATCCGCTCAGCCTCCTCCGCCGGATCGACGGACTCGTCCCAGATGCGCTCGAGCCAGAGGCCGATCAGGTCCTGGAGCGACGGCTCTTCCGGGTCCCCTCCGTCGGTCATGGGTGCGCCCTCGCCTTCATCGTCCCCGCGACATCGTGCATGCCCTCAGTCTTCCAGGGCCTTGCGCGCACGCGCCCTGACATCGGGCCAAGGAGAATCGAGCAGCGCCCGCAGAGGCTCACTGTCGCCCTGGCTATGGCGGATGGTGGCGAGGTCGACTGCGAGGTCACGCCCGACCACGGGCTCCAGGGACTCAAGGTGGGCCTTCATGGACTGGTAGTCCTGCTCGAAGTCTGGGTGCGCGCTCTGCGCCCGCAGGTGCGCGCGCGCGAGGAGCTGCCAGTCCCAGGGCACCGAGTCCTCTGAGAGGGCCAGCGCCTCTCGCAGGCGGTCCACCTCGCCCCGCTCTGCGAGGAGCAGGTTGTCCAGGCGCCGCTGCTGGGCCTCGATGCGCTCGCGCAGATCCGTCTCCTGCTCCCGCTCGGGGACCTCCTCGAAGGTGAGCAGGACCTCTTCGATCAGCGCTCCAACGCCCGCCAGATCCTCGGGCCGCGCCCCGACTCGGAAGGCGTTCGAGATCTGATGGACGAAGTCGTTCTCGATGTAGCGCCGCAGGTCGAGCAGGGCCGCACGGTAGCGCCCGGCCTGCTCCCGCGCAGCGTCCAGGAACACCTCGCGCCTCCCGCACGCGCCGGCGACATCCATGCGCAGCCGCAGGGCCAGGAGGGAGGAGCCTGACTGAGGGCCGAAGCTCTCGTCCATGGGCCCCTGGACCTCGTCCATGAGGGCAAGGGCCTCGTCGTAGCGTCCAAGTCCGTTCAGGGCCACGCCAAGGCCCACCGAGATGCGCAGCGTGAGGTCGTTGTGCCCCCCGTGGAAGCGCTTGAGGCCCTCGATCCCGCGCATGTAGAAGTCGGCCGCGGTGGCCCGGTCACCCAGGTGGTTGTGCTCCTGGCCGATGCCCAGGAGCATCATCGTCGTGGTCGGGTGATCGGGTCCCAGAGAGCGATCCGCCCGCTCATGGGCCTCCTCGAAGTCCGCGAGGGCCTCCTCGTGCTGCTTCTCGCGGTAGTGGAGCTGTGCCCGGAACGAGAGCGCCTCCACGGTCCAGGGGTGGTCGTGACCGGCGCCTCGCTCGAGGCTGACGATGGACTGGTCCAGCATGGCGAAGACGCTCTCCACCTCGCCCAGGCTGCCGGGCCGCATGCGCGCGCACAGGATGCGGTCGCGGGCCTCACGCGGGCTGTCGGCCTTGGGGTCCGAGGGAAGCTGCGCGACGAGAAGCGCATGGGCCTGCTCCTCATCCTCGGCGAAGCCCGGCTTCATCGGCAGGTTCAGGCTGTTGCGCGTCAGCCAGCGCTCCATCACGGCTCGGGAGCGCGTCTTCTGGAGGGCCAGGTCCTCACACCCAGCGAGCAGCTGGGCCAGGGAGTCCAGGTGCCCGAGCTGCGCCATGCTCGAGCCCGAGCGCTCCTCCGCCTCGGCCAGGGCCTCGAACACGCGGGCCTGTGTCGCGAGGTCGGTGGGGTCGGTGAGCTGCAGGGCCTCGTGCAGGAGGTCGACACCCAGGCCGCGCAGGCCGGCGTGGCGCGTGAAGCGCTCGCCCACCGTCGAGAGGGTCTGGGCCCGCTCGCCGCTGGTCCCGAGCTCGTCGTCCCGGCAGAGTCCAATCAGCTCCTGGACCAGCTGCCCGAGGTCCAGATCCACAGGCACGCGGGCGGGATCCTCGGCCGCCTGAACGAGCTGCCGGGTCAGGCTGAGGGCCGTCTGCGCACGGGCGCGCAGGCCCTGGTCCCTCAGAGCGAGCAGCAGGCCGCCCGCGGAGAGCACTGTGGCGACCATGACCGCGGCCAGGGGTCTTCGGTGCCGCCGGACCGCGGCGAGGGCTGCCCTGTGGAGCGGCTGGCCCTGCACCGGATCGCCGGCGAGGAGGGCGCGCAGCTCGCCTGCCAGGGCGCCCGCGTTCGGGTAGCGGTGCGCCGCGGAGGGTTCCAGGCAGCGCGCCACAACGCTGCGAAGGGCCACGGCGACCTCCCGGCTCAGGGTTGGGATCGAGGCCGGGAGCCGCGGTGCCTGACCCGCCGCGATCTCCTGGAGCAGCTGCGCGCTCGACGGCGCATCGAAGGGGCGCTCTCCGGTCACGAGCTCGTGGAGAACGACGCCCAGAGACCACACATCGCTGGTCGCCGTGGCGCTGCGCCGGTCCCCGCGGGCCTGCTCCGGGCTCATGTATGCCGGGGTCCCGAGCAGGTGGAAGGTGCGCGTCAGGGCGGGGTCATCCACCACCCGCGCCAGACCGAGATCCGTGACCTGCAGCTCGCCGAGCGGGTCCACCAGCAGGTTCGACGGCTTCAGGTCGAGGTGCAGCACGCCGGCTTCGTGCAGGGCCGCGACGCCCTCGATCGCTCCCAGCAGCTTGGAGAGCAGCAGCCGCACCTCGCGATCGCCGCCGCGCGCGCGCTCGTCCGCGAGGAGGTCCGCGAAGGTCTCCCCATCGCCGATCAGGGGCATCACTAGCACGAAGCGCCCGTCGTGCTCCTGGAGGTCGAGCACCGGGACGAGGTGCGGGTGCAGGACCCTGGAGGCCGCTGCGACCTCGGTGCGCACACGGGACTGCCCCTCCTCGTGGGAGGTCGCGTGTCCGTGCAGGATCTTGAGGGCGGAGAGGCCGCCTCCTGGCGCCTCGGCGGACCAGACCGACCCGGTCGAGCCCTGGCCCAGCTGGCGCACCAGGCGGAAGTCGCCCAGGCGCTGGCCTTGGGTGAGCGGCCCCGTGACCGTGGCCTTAGCCATGCCGAGCAGGTCCTGGAATTCGCTCCGCAGGGGAGCTTGGAGGTTGAGCGGGGCCTCGGTGACGATGCGCTCGGCCTCCCCGCGCGCGTCGGCGTCCGTGAGGGCGAGGCGCTCGATCCAGAGGTCGACATACTCGGCGACCGTCTTGGGCTGGGTCGGGCTCACGCTGCGCCTCCCGTGCTCCCGCCGTCGGGCCCGAACTTGACGATCTCGCGCAGGCGCGTCCACGCCCGCTGCGAGGCCTTGCGGCAGGCCTCGAGGCTCAGGCCCTGGCGCTCCGCCTGCTCCTCCATGGGCACGCGCTCCAGGCGCGACATGATGAGGTACTGGTCGCGCTCGTTGAGCCGCGCGATGTAGGACTTGATGCGCTCCACCACGGAGGCCTCCGCGGCAAGGGTTGCCGGTCCCGGTCCGGTCTTCGCCATCTGGTCGACCGCCTGCGGCTCGATGTGCTGGAACGGCCTCTGGCGACGGTCCCCGTTGCGGCCCTTCCAGCTCATGCGCGTGCGCAGGTAGCTGATGAACTCGCCCAGCGTGCGGAACTCGACCTCTCGCTCCTGGCCAAGGACGGAGGCGATCGCGGACTGCACCTCATCCGTGCCCGTCTGCGGCCGCGCCCCCGCCATGCGGATGAGCAGCCCGCTGATCATCGCCCAGAACTCGTTGCTCAGCTCCTTGGAGAGCAGCAGCGCGTCGGCGTGGTCGGTTCCGTCGTACACGGCGCCGAGGACGGCGTCCCTCAGCCTGTAGCCGGACCGCAGGCGGGAGGCCACCCGTCCGAGCCCTTCACCCGAGACGAAGTGGGCCGAGGACTCGCCCAGGCCGGCGGTGCGACAGATGCTCCTCAGGCGCTCGGCAAGGGCCTCTAGGACGGGGTTGGGGAGCGCATCCAGGTGTGCGTGGAGGGCCAGGATCTCGGCTTCCTCCACGCGGTCCTCGCGACCAACCTCGGCGCGCGCCGCGGAGACGGCCTCGGCGTGCCGGTCGAGCCAGGCCCTCAGGGCAGAGCCGGGGGACGGGGAGGGATCAGGGGGAACGAGCATGCGAGACGGCCTATCGTAGCGCTCGGGGCCGATGAGCCTGGTCCGGATCGCGTCATGGAGAGGGTTGCACAGGGTCTGACCCGCAGAGAGGTTCTTCTCGCGGCGCCGCTCGCCGCTGCCCCCGCTGCTGCCGTGCTCCGTCCACGCCGCGCGGGCTTCCTGACGACTGCGCGGAGCGGGTCAGGGCTCTCGGCGGCCGCGCTGGCGCTGCACGACCTGCACGAGGATCCGCGCTGCCTCCCGGCGGACGACGAGGCGCGCCGCGGCAGGGCCTTCGGGTCTCTCGAGCTCCTGGACCTGGAGGTGGACGGGGATCCGCGGCCGGCATCCGTCTGGGGTCGTGCCTCCCTCGCCGAGGAGCTCCTCGCCCGCGCCTCCACGGCCTGGGAGCTCGTGCCCGGGGAGCCGCCGGGCGGCTGGGGGTCGCCCGAGCATCCGCGGCGGCTTGCCTTGGGCGTGCCCACCTGCGGCAGGTCGCGGCCGCGGCGCGCGCGGGAATTCGCGGGCCTGGTCCGCGCCGCGCTCGAGACCCTTCCCACTCCGCCGGAGGGTGGCTCCCATGGACGCTCCCAGGCTCCGCGACGCCTTCGTGTCGGCCTGCTTGACACGCTTGGGTGTGGGGATGCGGCCGTGCGGGCCGTGCGCAGCGCGCTGCTGGGCGCGCCCGCCACCCAGTGGCTCCGGCTCCGGCACCTCGACGAGGTCGACCTGGCTGCAGGGGAGCTGGCCCTCGTGGAGGTGATCCTCGTCCCCGGGGGCCATGCCGGGGTCCAGGCGCGGACCCTGGGCGCGGTCGGGCGCGCCGCCCTGGCGGACTGGGTCCGGCGCGGGGGCGCGTTCCTGGGCATCTGCGCGGGCGCATACCTGGGCACCTCCTCCCCGCCCTGGGGCCTTGGATTGCTCCCCATCGAGGCCCACGACCTGCAGCACTGGCGGCGCGGGGTGGGTGAGATCACAGTGATCCCCACGGACGCGGCC
>JBDQFW010000191.1:0-6867 GCA_040265735.1 Planctomycetota bacterium
CCCGCCAACAGCAGCAATCCCTCACCCTCCGTCCGCCTCGCGCTCCCCAAGGGGCGCATCCAGGCGGGCGTCCTCGACCTCCTGGCAGCCGCCGGCGTCTCCGTCCACACGGGGGCACGCGGCTACCGGCCGTCCCTCTCCCTCCCGGGCTTCGAGACCAAGCTCCTCAAGCCCCAGAACGTCGTGGAGATGCTCGGGGCCGGCTCGCGCGACCTCGGCTTCGTGGGCGCGGACTGGGTCGAGGAGAAGGGCGTCGACCTCGTCGAGCTCCTCGACACGGGGCTCGACCCCGTGCGCGTGGTGGCGGCTGCGCCGAGCGCCCTGCTGGCCGCGGGCCGACCGCCGACGGGCCCGCTCGTCGTAGCGAGCGAGTACGAGCGCCTGACCCGCCAGTGGATGACGCGCACCGGCCTCGAGGGTTCGTTCGTCCGGACCTACGGCGCGACCGAGGTGTTCCCCCCGGAGGACGCCGACGTGATCGTCGACAACGTGGCGACGGGAGCGACCCTCGCCGCCAACGGCCTCGAGGTCTTCGACGAGGTCCTGCGGTCGTCGACGCGTCTCTACGCGAGCCCCGAGGCCCTGGCACTGCCCGCCAAGCGGGCCGCCATCGAGGGGCTGACGCTCCTCCTCGAGTCCGTCCTCGCCGCGCGCACCCGCGCAATGCTGGACCTCAACGTGAGCCCGGCCGACGTGGAGCGGGTCGTGGAGATCCTCCCGTGCCTGGACCGGCCCACGATCGCTGGACTTGCCGGCCAGGAGGGCTTCGCCGTGCGCGCTGCGGTGCTGCGAAGCGAACTCCCCCAGCTCGTCCAGGCCCTGAAGGCGCGCGGAGCCTCGGACCTCGTCGTGACCAGCCCGGAGCAGATCGTCCGATGAGCTCCACGACGCCCTATGCCCCGCCGCGGCCACGGGGGCCCATCGACCTCGACCTCTCGCGCAACGAGGGGCGGGCGCCGGCGGAGCTCCACCAGCCCCGCCTCGAGGGACCCGGCCTCGTGCGCTACCCCGACCTCGAGCCCCTGCGCTGCGCCCTTGCTCGGCTCTGGGACCTGCAGCCCAGCGAGGTCCTTGTAACGGCTGGTGCGGACGACGCTCTGTTCCGAGCCTGCGTGGCCGTGGCTGCAACCGGCGCTCGTGCGGTGACGACGTCCCCCACATTCGAGATGATTCCGCGCTACGCGGCGCTCGCCCGGCTGGCCCAGGACGAGGTGCCCTGGCCAGAAGGACCGTTCCCCCTCAAGGCGTTCCTCGACGCATGCCGCGGCGCCGCGGTCGCGTTCATCGTCTCCCCCAACAACCCGACGGGCGCCGTCGCAACACCGGCACAGGTCCGCGAAGTGGCACGCGCGAACCCGGGCACCCTGGTCGTGCTCGACGCGGCCTACGGGGAGCTGGCCGAGGACGACCCGACGCGCGCCGTCCTCGGCCAGCCCAACGTCGGGGTGATGCGGACCCTGTCCAAGGCCTGGGGCCTGGCGGGCCTGCGAGTGGGCTGCGCCCTGGGCCGGTCCGGATGGCTGCGCCGGCTGGAGGCAGCAGGCAGCCCCTACCCGGTCTCAGCCGCGTCGGCGGCCATCGCCCTCGAGCGCCTGCGCACCGGCGCGGATGACGTCGCTCGCTACGCCGCCGAGGTGCGGGTCGAGCGCGGCCGCCTCGCACTCGAATTCGAGCAGCTGGGGAGCCGCCCTGCCCGGCCCGCCGAGGGCAACTTCGTCCTCGCCCGCGGGCTCGACGCTGGCTGGCTCCGGGACGCCGCGGCCTCCCTCGGGATCGCGCTGCGCAGCTTCCCCGGTCGCCCGGACCTGGCGGACGCCGTCCGGGTGACGGTCCCCGGAGAGGCCCGTGCATTCGAGGCACTGGTGGCCACGCTCCGGACCTGCCTGGCGCCACAGGCCCTTCTGCTGGACCTGGATGGCGTCGTCGCCGACGTCTCGGGCAGCTACCGACGGGCGATCCTCGAGACGGCCCAGAGCTTCGGAGTCCGCGTGACCGGCGCGGACATTGAGCGCATCAAGGCCGCGGGGGACGCCAACGATGACTGGCGCGTCACGCAGCGGCTGCTTCGACAGGCCGGGGTCGAGGTGCCCCTCGATGTCGTCACCGATCGCTTCGAGGCCCTGTACCAAGGAAGCCCCGGGCAGCCGGGACTCGAGCTGGAGGAGACGCCCTGCGTCACGAGCGAGGTCCTGGAGGCCTGGCGCCGCGCGCGGCCCCTAGCCCTCGTGACGGGCCGTCCGCGGCGTGACGCCGAGCGCTTCCTGGAGCGCTTTGGGCTGGCGGACCTCTTCGATACGGTCGTGGCTCGCGAGGACGCGGCGCTCAAGCCCGACCCTGCCCCGGTCCGCCTCGCCCTGGAGCAGCTCGGCGTCGAGCGCGCCTGGATGGTGGGCGACACCCCCGATGACCTCGTCGCCGCGCACGGCGCGGGTGTCGTCCCGATCGGGGTCGTGCCGCCTGGCGCGGATCCCAGCCGCACGCGCACCGCCCTCGAGGCCGCGGGCGCCGCGCGCGTCCTCTCCCGCACCGAGGACCTGACCGCTCTCCTGCCATGACCCTCTCCCAGCAGAAGCCCGGTGCCGCCAGCGCGCGCGTGGCCAGCGTCGCCCGCACGACCCGCGAGGTTGAGGTCCGCGTTCGCCTGGACCTGGACGGAACGGGAGCGGCCCGCATCGCGACGGGCCTCCCGTTCCTCGACCACATGCTTGACGCGCTCGCGCGGCACGCCCGACTCGACCTTGAGCTGGAGGCGCGCGGCGATCTCGAACTGGACGACCACCACACCGTGGAGGACTGTGCGATCGTCCTCGGGCGCGCCCTCAACCAGGCCCTGGGCGATCGCTCCGGGATTGCGCGCTTCGGCTCGGCCATGGCGCCCCTCGACGAGGCCCTCGTGCGCGCCGCGCTCGATTTGTCGGGGCGCCCGTGGCCCGCGGTCGACCTGCAGCTTGTGCGCGAGCGAATCGGCACGGTGTCGACGGAGAACCTGACGCACTTCCTGAACACCCTCGCCCTGGAGGGCCGGCTGTGCCTCCACGTGACGACGCTGGCGGGCGCCAACGACCACCACAAGGTCGAGGCCGCGTTCAAGGCGGTAGCCCTCGCCCTGAGGGCCGCAGTCCGCCGCGACGGGACCGACGTGCCGAGCACGAAGGGGGTCCTGTGAGGAGCGCGCCCCCCCTCTCGGTCGCCATCGTCCCGACCGGAACGGCGAACACGGCGTCGGTGCGCGCGGCCTTCACACGCCTGGGCGTGGAGGCCCGGGTGGTGAGCGACCCGAGCGCCCTCGGACGGGCAGAGCGCGTCGTGCTGCCCGGGGTCGGCGCCCTGGAGCCCGCCATGGACGCGCTGCGCGGCAAGGGCATCGCAAGCCTGCTCACGGATCGCATCGAGGCCGGTCGCCCGACCCTCGCCATCTGCCTAGGCCTGCAGCTCCTCGGCGAGGCCAGCGACGAGAGCCCGGGGGTGGCGGCTCTGGGGTGCCTCCCCGTCCGCGCCCGGAAGCTCCCTCGCGAGGTACGCGTCCCGCACATGGGGTGGAACCGCGTCGAGCCCGGCACCTGCGACCTGCTGGAGCCGGGCGATGCCTACTTCGCCCACTCCTATGCGGTCGCGGAAGCACCTGCCGGCTGGCAGGCCGCGACCACCTCCTACCCGACCCCCTTCGTGAGCGCCCTGCAGCGCGGGAGCGTCCTGGCCTGCCAGTTCCACCCCGAGCTCTCGGGCGCCTGGGGAGCCCGGCTGCTGTCCCGATGGGTGGAGCGCAGCCTCACGGCCCCGTGCGGCGCGGGAGGTGCGGCATGTTGAGACCCCGCCTGATCCCCTGCCTCGACGTCCGCGATGGACGCGTGGTGAAGGGTGTGCGCTTCCGGGGGCTCCGGGACGCGGGCGACCCTCGCGCCGCCGCGGAGGCGTACGCGGCCCAGGGCGCCGACGAGCTCGTCCTCCTCGACGTGGCGGCGACCCCGCAGGCGCGCCGCAGCGCAGTCGAGACGGTGCGAGCGGTGCGCTCCGTGCTTCCCATCCCGCTGACGGTCGGCGGCGGGATCCGCAGCGTGCAGGACGCTGAGCGCCTGCTCGAGGCCGGCGCCGACAAGGTCGGGGTCAACAGCGCCGCCGTCGCTCGCCCCGCCCTGATCACCGAGCTGGCCGAGCGCTTCGGTGACCAGTGCGTGGTGCTGTCCATCGACGCGGCCTCGACGGGCCAGGGGGGTCGCTGGGCCGTCTTCACCCACGGAGGACGGCGCGCCACGGAGCTCGACGCCGTGGGCTGGGCACGCGAGGGCGTGGAGCGGGGTGCGGGTGAGGTCCTCCTCACCAGCGTCGATCGTGACGGCGGGAAGAAGGGCTACGACCTCGCCCTCGTGCGTGCGACCACCCAGGCCGTGCAGGTCCCCGTGATCGCATCCGGCGGGGCCCGCACGGCAGCCGATCTCGCGGACGCGCTCCAAGCCGGCGCGAGCGCGGTCCTGATGGCCTCGATCCTCCACGACGGGGAGACGACCGTCGAGCGCTTGAAGAACGAGCTCGCAGCAGCGGGCCAGGAGACCCGCAGATGATCATTCCCTCCATCGACCTCCTGGGCGGCGCGGCCGTCCAGCTCATCGGCGGCGAGCAGCTCGCCATCACGGCTGGGGATCCCCGCCCCCTCCTCGACCGGTTCTCCCTGGCGGGCGAGGTGGCCGTCATCGACCTCGATGCGGCCCGTGGGGAGGGCAGCAACGCAGAGCTGATCCGAGAGCTCTGCCGGCGTGCGCGGATCCGCGTCGGCGGGGGGATCCGCTCGGCCGAGACCGCTCTCCAGTGGCTTGACGCCGGCGCCTCCAAGGTGATCCTGGGCACCGCGGCCTCGCCCGAGCTCCTGCGTGCTCTCCCCCGCGAGCGCACGATCGTCGCCCTCGACTCGAGGGACGGTGACGTCGTGACCCACGGCTGGCGCAGGCGCACGGGCCGGTCGGTGATCGAGCGCATGCGCGAGCTCGCCCCCTTCTGCGGAGGGTTCCTGGTGACCTTCGTCGAGCGGGAGGGGCGACTGGTCGGAACGGACCTCGCGCGCGCGGAGGCCGCGGTCGAGGCGGCGGGCCGCGCACGCGTCACGGTGGCGGGCGGCGTGCGCAGCGCCGAGGAGATCGCGGAGCTCGATCGCCTCGGGGCGGACGCCCAGGTCGGGATGGCCCTCTACGACGGGAGCCTGCCCCTCGCGGAGGCCCTCGCTGCGCCCCTGCGCTCGGAGCGCGCCGACGGCCTCTGGCCGACCGTCGTGAGTGACGAGCGCGGCATGACCCTGGGCCTTGCGTGGTCGAGCGCCGCCAGCCTCCGAGTCGCGCTGGAGGATCGCGCCGGCGTCTACCACAGCCGCTCGCGCGGCCTGTGGCGCAAGGGCGAGGACTCCGGCGCGCGCCAGGAGCTGCTCGGCGTCGATCTCGACTGCGATCGGGACGCGCTGCGCTTCACCGTGCGGCAGGCGGGCTCCGGCTTCTGCCACCTGGGTACCCGCAGCTGCTTTGGCTCGGCGCGTGGGCTGGGCGCCCTGGAGGCGACGCTGGCCGAGCGCCTCGCCGACGCTCCCGATGGTTCGATCACGCGCCGGCTGGCGGACGACCCCGCACTGCTGCGCGCCAAGCTGGTCGAGGAGGCTGGCGAGCTCGCCCAGGCCACCTCGCCCGCGGAGGTCCGGGAGGAGGCTGCCGACCTGCTCTACTTCGCACTCGTCCGCGCGGCGGCCGCAGGCGTGCGCCTGGCCGAGGTCGAGGAGGTGCTCGACCGGCGTGCCCTGCGGGTCAGCCGCAGGGCCTGTGAGGCCAAGGAGGCCCGCTGATGGCGAGGCTGCTGCGACGCGTCGCCGCCGAGGAGCTGCAGGCGCAGGGTCCCTCCCCGAGGGATCCCGAGGCCGCGGCCGTGGCCGCCCGGATCGTCGAGGACGTCCGGACCGGTGGAGAGCATGCCCTGCGCACGTACGCGGAGCGATACGACGGCCTCGCAAGCGGCGCGCCGCTCGTGCTGGGTCCGCCGCTCCTGGACGAGGCGCTCGCCTCGCTGGCTCCCGACGAGCGGGCCCTCCTCGAGCGCACGGCCGGACGCATCCGCACCTTCGCGGAGGCCCAGCGCAGCTGCCTCGCCCCGCTCGATGTGCCGGTCCCCGGCGGGCGGGCAGGCCACCGCTGGCTCCCGGTCGCGAGCGCCGGCGCCTACGCGCCAGGGGGGCGTTACCCCCTGCCGTCGTCGGTGCTCATGACCGCGGTCCCCGCCCGGGTCGCCGGGGTCGAGCGCGTGTGGCTCGCGTCTCCTCGTCCGACGCGTGCGACCCTCGCAGCCGCGGCCGTGGCAGGCGTCGACGCCGTGGTCCCCGTCGGGGGTGCCCAGGCCATCGCAGCCCTTGCCCTCGGAACGCTGGGCCCTCCCGTGGACGTCCTGGTCGGACCGGGCAACCGGTACGTGACCGCGGCCAAGCGCCACCTCTACGGAGAGGTCGGCCTCGATGGCCTGGCGGGCCCGAGCGAGCTCGTCATCGTGGCCGACGCGTTGGCGGACCCCGCCTCCGTCGCTGGCGACCTCCTCGCACAGGCCGAGCACGATCCGCGGGCCGTCGCCGTGCTGGTGACGACGGCGCCCGCGCTCCTGGAGCAGGTCGAGGCCCCACCAGGGAGGTCGCGGGCGCCGCTCTACGGAGCCAGGGCGCCGGGGTGGTGGTCCGAGACCTCGAGGCCGCGGCCCGGCTCGTGGACCGGCTCGCTCCCGAGCACCTGCACCTCGCAGTGGCCGAACCACGGAGCCTCGCGGAGGCCCTCCGCTCGTACGGCGCGCTCTTCGTGGGCGGCACGAGCGGAGAGGTCTTCGGCGATTACGGGGCGGGACCCAACCACGTCC
>JBDQFW010000192.1:0-6824 GCA_040265735.1 Planctomycetota bacterium
ATAACGGACCCCAAGGGCCAGGAGCGCGCACCGGCCGAGACTCGCCCGCGAGCGCACCAGACATGGGTTGCGGCGCCAGCACACCCGCCGAGAACGTGCGTCTCGCCCGCGCGGCCTCGGCCGCGACCACCGGATCTGCATCCTCGAGCGCGCGCGCGATCTCGGGGTCGGCTCCACGTCGCAGGGCCACCACGGCGCAGCGCCGCACGGCGGCACGCGAATCGGACAGCAGGCCGACGAGCTCCGCGCGAGTCGCGGCCTCCAGGGCGTGAATGGCCTCACTCCTCAGCCAGGGGTCCGAGGCCGCGTCCTCCTCGATCACCTGAAGCACGCGCTCGAGCGCCACAGGCGAGAGCTCCGGCTGGGGTGCCGTGGCCAGGGCCCGCAGGGCGGCGGCGCGCTCTCTTCGCCCGTCCGCCAGGAGGGCCCGCTCGATGAACGGACCGGCCGCCGGCTCGCCCAGCTCCCCGAGCGCGCGCAGGGCTTGGACCCGGACCTCGGGGTCAGGGTCCTCGAGGAGCGGCACCAGGGTCCCTCCGATCCCCGAGACCAGGGGGCGCTGCCGGGCCACAGCCTGGGCGCCCCAGATCCCGTGCAATCGGCCCAGTGGATGGTCCCTGGCTTCGCGGGCCACCTCGAGCAGCATCCCGACACACTCGCGCAGGGCCTCGCTCCCCACAGGCGCCGCGACGGCCCGCGCCACGAGCTCGAGCTGCGCCTCGAGGCGAACGTCGAACGAGGAGTGCATGAGCAGCCCCTGGAGCTCGCGAGCCGAGCGCGCGCGCATGCCCTCGGCGAGCAATGCCTCGACCTCGGCCACTCCCTCCGCCTCGGCGTGCGCAGGGGGCGCGACCTGGAAGACCCGGCCCTTGCCCGTCATCCCCCAGCCGTTGACCCAGTCGCTGATGTAAAGGGTCCCGTCAGGACCGAAGTCACAGTCCGTCGGAAGCAGGTCCTTGATCAGTGGATCTGCGGAGACGAGCCGGAACCCGGCCCCTTGGGGCTCATGCCGGACCGCCATGATCGAGGACCACTGGGCGCCTCCGCGGAAGTCACAGAGCATGAACGCGCCGGCGAGGTCTCCCCAGCCCTGATCCGGGACGCGCGCGAGGCCCGAGGGACCAGAGCCCACATTGGCGATCGGAGGCGTCAGGAACCAAGGCTGCTCCTCGTGGAAGGGCTTCCACTGCCCCTCCGCGTTCCACGGGCCGCGAGAGTTCGGCCAGTTCACGTACTGATAGTGATGGCGCCAGCCCGTGTCCCCGCCGGGGACCACATAGACCCAGCGCGCCTGGTCCCCCCCGTCGGAGTTGTTGTCCCCCGTGAACAGGTCGCCGCGCTCGTCGAAGGCCAGCTCCTGCGGATTCCGCAGCCCGGTGGCCACGATCTCGAGGTTCGAGCCATCCAGCTCGCACCGCAGCACTGCGCCCCGATCAGGCAGCACGAAGTGCTTGCCCTCGGCCTGCACATTCAGACCGCGGTCCCCGATCGAGAAGTACAGCCGGCCGTCCAGTCCGATCCGTAGGCCGTGCATGTCATGGCCGAGCAGGGCGATCTTGACCCCGAAGCCCGTGTAGACGGACTCACGCTCGTCCGAGACCCCGTCCCCGTCCCCATCGCGCAGCCGCCAGAGATCCGGGATGCAGGTGAACCAGACCTCCTCGCCGCGAACCAGCAGGCCGGCCCCGATGCCCTCTGCGGCGCCGCTGAAGCCGTCGGCATAGACCGTGGCACGGTCACAGAGGCCATCCCCGTCCTCGTCTACCAAGAGGCGGATCCGGTCATGCTCCGACTCGTAGGCCGCGAACCCCTCTCCGGTGCGGGCACGCATGTAGGCCACCCGGTCCTGCACGGTGGTCGCGGCGAGCTCGTCCTCGAGCCAGTCCATGTGCGAGCGCATATCCGTGACGCCCGCGTTCACGCGGAAGGACTCGGCCACCCACACCCGGCCCTTGTGGTCCACGTAGAGGCAGACCGCATTGGCCAGGTGGGGCTCCTGCGCCCAGAGGTTGCGCGTCCAGCCGTCCGGAAGCCGCATGCGCTGGAGCGCCTGGGAGCCCTCCTCGCTCGCGCTCTCCACGCGGGGCGAATAGGCGTCGGGAGC
The DNA here is from genome assembly GCA_040265735.1 of Planctomycetota bacterium. Taxonomy (GTDB): domain Bacteria; phylum Planctomycetota; class UBA1135; order UBA1135. Next base: position 2,105 of record JBDQFW010000192.1, read on the forward strand.
CACCTCATGCTGAGGCGGGGAGAGCAGGGCAAGTGCCAGGGACAGCGATGCGCTCATGGGGCGAGTCTAGCGCCCGCCGTGCACATCCCCACGGATCCTGCGCGGCCAATCGTCGCGCAGCGCGAGGTCCACGACGCCCCCATAGCTCGCGACGCCGCGCGGATCTCCCGCCAGGCGCAGGTACGCATCATTGGTCCGGCGAGCCGCGCCACTGAGGGCTCCGCGCGAGCGCGCCCAATACCCGTCAACCTCCTCCTGCATCCGTAGGAGCTCGGGGGATGCCTGCGAGCGAGCCAGCTGGACCGTCTCGGGCTGCGCCCGCGCGAGCGCGGTCCAAACGCTCCTCAGCAGCGCGAAGTGCCCGGACAACCGGGCCCTTGGATCCGCTGAGGCCGCGAGAGCCTGCCAGCCCACCAGCGAGGCCTCGTCCTCTCGCGCCTCACCACGAAGATGGGCCCACTCGTGCGCCGCCGTGGACAGCACGACCACCCGGGGCAGGCCGCGCTCCACGTGCGGCTCTCCAGTCCATGGGCTGTAGAACCCGGCCACCCCAAGGCTGGCCAGCAGCCCCTCGGGGAGGTCCCGCACCGGAGGTATGGAGGGTCCAGCAAGCCACGGGCACTCGCGCTCCAGCGCCCCGAAGGCCTCATCGAGGACCGCCGTAAGCTCGACCTCCAGGACCGGCTGCCGCTGCACACCGCGTTCGAGCAGGCTCTCGACCTCGGCCCTCAGCGAGCGCTCCAGACGCGCCAGCTCCTCCGCGGGCCCCCCGGAGGCCGCCTCGACGAGGCCGAGGCGCTGCGAGTGCCGCTCAGCGCCGTGGAGGACACCGAAGCCGAGCACGCCGAACAGGCCGAGGACGAGCCCCAGCGCCAGGATCCGGCCCACTCGCTGCAACACGGGCCGGCGCGGATCCCTGGCGAGCAGGACCAGCAGGACCGCCAGGAGGACGAGGCCCCAGCCGAAGGCGCTGCCCGGAACCGCCCCGGAGACCGTCCCGAGGGCACCGGCCAGGCCGGGGTGGACCACAATCCGCCAGCTCTCCGCGGCAGGGGACGCCGCCAGGAGGAGCGCGCCCAGGAGGAGGGCGAGCAGAACGAGGAGCAACCGGAGCACCGCCTGGACTCTAGCACGGCCCGGAGCAGTCCGAGGGGTCCGGCAACGGGGCCCCGTGGGCGTGTGCTCAGGTTAAGTGTCCCCACTCCAGGCCCCCAGAACGGAGCCGGCGCCCGCCTGGTCCTGCCAGGGGGCGCCGGGTGAAGATGGAGCTCGAGGCCCATTCCGCGGGGGCGGAGACGGCACTCAGAGCAGGCGGCGGTAGGTCGGCAGGGCGCGGGTGCGGCTCTGAACACGCTCGGCAAGGAGCGGCCTGGGGGCCCCGGAGGGTGCCACGGTGGACCGGAGTCTCCAGCCCGCCGCGAAGGCGCCCACACAGCCCATCAGCCAGCCCATGAGGCCGAGCCCGAAGAGGAGACCCATTCCGGTCCCCGGCCCAACGAAGTCAAAGATTCTCTCTCCCATGCCCACAGCCTAGGGCCAGCCCGGAAGACGTGAACCCTTCAGGCCAAAAAGTAAGGGGTTCACGGTTACCGGACCGTGAACCCCTTACAGGAGTGGGCATTTATACCAATGCACCTTCGGGCTTCCCCGAAAGCGGGGCGCCTAGCCAGGGTACCGGAGCCGGAGCCCCAGCCCCGAAGCTCAGCCCCGAAGCTCGGTCCAGTACTCCTCGGGCATGTCGTGGGCGATGTTCAGCGCGCCGTTGGCGCCCCCGTAGATCGGCTCCTCGAGGCGCACCACCGTGCCGGAGCCAAGGTGCTCCTGCATGTAGGCCTCGATGGCCCGGTCCAGGCCCTTGATCATGCTGCCGCCCCCGGCGAGCACCACGCGCCCCTTCAGGCGCTCCTGGAACTCGGGATCGAAGGTCCCAATGAGCTTACCGAGCCCCTCCACGATGGGCGGAACGATCCGGGCACACGCTGCCTTGACGCAGTCGGTGATGTCGAACTCGGTCGGCTTGCCGTTGACCGGCAGCTTCACGACGATCCCGGTGGCTTCCGCCTGGACGGTGGAGTGCTTCTCCTTGATCGCCTTGATCATCTGCTTGGTGTGCTGCGCGTCCGGGAACTTGGCAGAGATCTCCTTGCCAAGCTCCTCATCCACGAAGTCACCCGCGGTGGTCATGGTGAGCTGGTCGCTCTCCTCGGGCATGGTGCCGTGCATCCGGCAGAGGTCCACCGTACCGGCGCCGATGTCGATCACGAGGGCGTCGTCCAGCATGTTCTGCCCATAGGCCACGGCGAAGGGCTCGCTGCAGAGCATCACCGAATCCACGGACTCCCGGGCCGCCTTGAGAATGGCGTCCTTGTTGTGGATCGATGCCTGAGCCGGCACGCCGATCACCGCGTAGACGAGCTCGTCCGCGCGCGGCTTGGCACGCTTGACGATCTCACGCACGAGGTCCTGGGCGGCCCGAAGGCTCTCGGAATCCTCTTCCCCGTCCTTGTTGAACGACAGCACGCCGTGCTCCAAGGGCCGGTGCAGGCGTAGGGAGAGTCGCTTCTCCCGGGCCTCCTCGCCGAACAGCACATCGCGACCCAAGAGCTTGCGAGCCACGGGGTCCTTGGGATAGCCGACGAACGACTCGACGGTGTCACGGACTCCGTTGGAGGAACTCACGCTCGTCCGCGAGGTCCCCAAGTCGATGCCCACGTAGAGGACGCCTTGGTCCTCGTTCTCAGTCTGTTCTTCGCTCATTCCAGTGATGCCTCCATCGCCCTCTCCTTCGGGCGAGAGGATCCTAGGAGTTGAGCGTTTGCGCCGCGAGATCGCGACGTAGCTGGAGGTTCGCCTCGAACAGCGCGCGCATCGTCGCTCGGTTGCGCTCTGCGCGCCCCGCCGAAGCGCCCTCGCCAACATGATCCAACGGCGCATCTAGGGAAGTTGCATCCGCGGCCGCCCGCAGGCGAGCCAGCTCCACCTCTTGCAGCGCGAGCTGCTTCATGACCTTGGCCAGCCGTTTCTCGGCCAAGCGCTTGGCCTCGAGACGCTCCTGGAGCGAACCGGAGGCGGGCTCCGCGGTCTCGCTTGGGACCTGGCGCAGCTGGGCAGGATCGATGCGTTCTGGGGCTGGACGCAGGGCCACGGGGCGCAGGGCCGGGGCCTGACCGGCCCTACGGCGACGCCCGGGCAGCTCAATGCCCAGGGGGTGAGCAACGTGGGTCGATCCGGGGCGGCGCTGGAACATGGTGAAGGCCTGCTGCGGTGAAGAGCGACTTCCTTACCGCTGCTCAGCCTAGATCAGGAGCCCGGGCCCGTGGGGAGCCGAACCCTCAATTCACGCCGCCCCAGGGTTCTCAGGAACAGGGAGGACATGATTCGCGCCGCTAGGGCGCCCCAGAAGCCACCTGAAACCCCTCCCGAGGTCCTCGAGGATGAGGTAGAGGCTCGGCACGAGCAGGAGTGAGACTGCCGTCGAGAAGGCCACCCCGAATGCCAGGGAGACGCCCATGGGGATGAGGAATCGAGCCTGGAGGCTGGTCTCGAGCATCAGGGGGGTCAACCCGGCGAAGGTCGTCAGGGAGGTCAGGAGAATGGGCCTGAAGCGGGTAGACCCCGCGTCCACGACCTGCTGAAGCAGAGCGCCCCCCGGATCCAGTCTCCGCCGCGTGTTCACGGCGTCCACGAGCACGAGGTTGTCGTTCACAACCACGCCGGCAAGGGCGACCATCCCAAACATGCTGAGCACATTGGCATCGAGCCCCACGATCATGTGCCCGAGGAACGCCCCCACGACCCCGAAGGGGATCGCGGTCATGACGACGAAGGGCTGCAGGTAGCTGCGGAACGGGATGGCCATGAGGCCGTAAATGGCGAACAGAGCCACGAGAGCTCCGCGCAGGAGCCCCCCCAGCACGTCCTGCTGCTCCTGGCGCTCGCCCTCGAAGGACCAGTCAAGTCCGGCGTAGCGCCCGGCGATCCCAGGCATCGCCGAGGCGGCAAGATCGGTGAGGATGTCGCCGGGATTCCCCACCGACGGGTCCACGTCTGCGGTCACATGAACCGTACGCCGCCGGTCCGTCCGCTGAATGGTCGAGAAGCCGCGCCCCTCCTGGAGTGACGCCACCGCCTCGAGGGGGACCTCGGCACCGTCGGGGGCGCGAACGAACAGGCGCTCCAGGCTCTGCATGGTGCGGCGGTCCTCCTCGGGATAGCGCACCATCACCTTGACCTCCTCACGGCCGCGCTGGACGCGCTGAGCCTCCTCGCCGAAGAAAGCCTGCCGCACCTGGCGGCCCACAGCGTCCTGACGCAGGCCGAGGACCTCGCCCTCGGGGAGCATGGCGAGCTGGACCTCGCGCTTGCCCCCACGGAACGAGTCCGTGAGGTCCACCACGCCGTCGTAGCCCTCGAGGGCCGCGCGAACCTCGGCTGCAGCGGCCTTCAGAACCTCGAGATCGGGGTGGGCCAGTTGGACGTCGATGGGCTTGCCCGCGCTCATCATCTCCGCGCTGAAGCTGAGCTCCTCGGCCCCTGCGATCGGCCCCACGCGCTCGCGCCAGAGGGTGGCGAAGCGCTCGCTGCCCCACTCCTCGGGCCGGTCCTCGCTGGGGACGAGGGCCACGTGCACCTCTCCAAGGTGCCCGGATTGGGTCGCCGACCTCCGCCGCTGCGGATTGCGCGACTGGGTGTTGCGCCAGGGCTGGGACCCCACCGTAGC
>JBDQFW010000193.1:0-6734 GCA_040265735.1 Planctomycetota bacterium
ATGTGGGACGGATTTCTGAGGCAGGCCCCTGGGGGCCCTCAGGGCCTGAGTTCACATGAAAGTGGAGGTGCTTGGAGTCCTGATAGGCGCCGAGGTTGGTCAGGACCCGCGCGGCCCCGTGCTCCTGCTCCACCTGCGCTGCCACTGCGCGGACCGCCTCGAGCAGCTCGGGCAGGAGCCGTGCGCCGGCCTCCCCGAGGTCGGTGAGTGATGGGACATGGACCTTTGGGATCACCACGATGTGGACGGGCCAGTGCGGCCGCGTGTGGTGGTACGCGAGGGTGTGCTCCGTCTCATGGACCACGCGCACGGGCGTGCGTCCGCTGAGGACCTCGTCGCAGTAGAAGTCGTCGGTCATAGGGGAGAGCACCCGGCCGGGAGGAGTCCAGGCATCCGGCACGGGCCGCGAGAGCATTGTGCCTCGCGGCAGAGCCCAGTATCCCGTTCCCAGTGTTCCTCCTCTCCACAGCCCTGCTCCTCGCCCTCCAGGGAGACCCCGCCCCCGCGCGGGGGGAGAGCACAGAGGAGGAGAAAACGCTGGAACTGCACGGGCGCCTCTTCCTCGATCTGCCGTCCCTCGACGGCGAGCAGGGCCCGCCGCGCTCGCTCCGGCTGCAGAGCAGGCTGCACCTGGATGAACACAGCTCGCTGCGCCTCCAACTGGAGCACGGCCGCGGCGAGCTCGAGGTCTTCGAGGCCTATCTGGGCCATCGCTTCCCGGAGGGCGGCGAGGCCCGCCTTGGACACCACCGGCCGCCCGCCGGCAGTGAGAGCCGAACGAGCCTCTCCGTCTTGGCCTGCCCGGAGCGCTCGGCCCCGGCGCGAGCGCTGATCCCAGGCCGCGCAACCGGCGCCTCGTGGAACACGCGCACGCCGGGCGGCTGGTCGTTCGGCGCGTTCGGCGGAGCGCGACGCTCCTTCGATCCGATCGGGACCGAGCGGATCGCCGTGGGTCGGAAGGACTGGGACCTGGGTCTCGCGGCGAATGGCCAGGGCGCTCACCTGGGCGCGTGGCTCATGGGGCGGGATGGAGGCGAGGACGGCCTGCGCTTCGACGCCAGGCCCTGGGGCGACTCGCGCGAGCGGACGGTGGACACGGGGCCCCTTGTCGATGCGCGCGCCGTGGGCGCAGGCCTCGAGTGGTCCGCCGTTCGCCCCGCCTGGATCCTGCAGGCGGAGGCTGTCACCCAGCGCGTCGAGGGAGCCGGGCTCGCCTTGGGTTCGACGCTGACGCTGGTCCTGCCCCGCGGCGGCCTGCAGCGCTCCTGGTCCGTCGCGCGCCAGGCCCTTCACTACCCCGAGGCGGTGAAGCCCTTCGCCTCCCACGAGTGGGTCGTGCGCGCCTCCTGGCTCGACCTGAGGGAGCTGGGCGGTCCGCGCCAGGCCGAGGTCTCCGCCGGCGTCAACCTCTACGCCAGCCGCCGCAGCCGGGGAATGCTCCACCTCCAGCACACGGAGGTCGAGGGGGGCGAGGACCTCGACATCCTGCTCCTGCGGGTGCAGGCCGGGTTCTGAGCTTGAGTCAGGCCCGGTTGAGGATGACCGTGAACTCGGAGCCCACGCCCTCCTCGCTCGTCACGCCGAGCTCTCCCTCGAGCGAGGTGACTAGGTGCTTGACGATCGAGAGGCCGAGACCGGTGCCGCCCAGCTCTCGCGAGCGCGCCTTGTCGACGCGATAGAAGCGCTCGAAGATGCGCTCGAGGTCTGATGGCGGGATCCCGATCCCCGTGTCCCTCACGCAGAGCACGACGCGCTCCTCCTCGGCACGCAGGGAGACGTGCACGCTTCCGCCCTTGGGCGTGTACTTCAGCGCGTTGTCGAGCAGGTTGTCGACGACCTGGGTCAGGGCCTCCTCCTCGCCGAGCACCGCGCTGCCGTTCCCACCGTCATCGAACGACAGCTCGATGTCCTTCAAACGCGCGTGCGCCTCGTGCCGCCGGACGCACGCATCCGTCACGGCGCGCCAGTCGACGCGGATGAGGTTCAGCCCCTCGTGAGCCGACTCGATGCGCGCCAGGGAGAGCAGGTCGCTCACCAGGGAGCCCAGGCGGCGGACATTCGTGTCGATCTTGTCGAGGAAGCGACGGTTGTTGTCGGGATCCTCGAGGGCGCCGTCGAGGAGGGTCTCGACGAACCCGCGGATCGAGGTCAGCGGGGTCTTCAGCTCGTGGCTCACATTCGCCACGAAGTCCCGGCGCACGCGCTCCAGCCGGCGCAGCTCGGTCACATCCTCGAACACGAGGACGACGCCCGTCCTCCCGACCGCCACGAACCGGTGCGCCTTGACGAGCAGGGAGCGCCCGCCCTGCGCGGCCTGCAGCTCGCTGGATGCGGCGGTGTCGTTTCCCCGCGCGACCTCGACCAGGGCCTCCAGCCCGGGGACCCCCGAGACCGAGTCGAGGGACGCGCCCATGTGCTCCGCGGAGAGGCCGAGGAACTCGCGGGCCGCGCGATTGGAGAAGGTGACGGCGTTGTTGGCATCCACTGCGAGGACGCCCTCCACCATGCCGGCGATCATCGCCCGCATCTGGGCCTCGTCCGCCGCCAGGGCCTCGATCTTCTCCTTCAGCTCGATGCTGAGGTCCGAGAGGGTCTGACCGAGGAGCTCGACCTCGTCGGAGACATCGGGCTTGTGAGAGTCCGGCAGCTCACGCTTGCGCAGGGCCTCTGCTGCACGCGAGACGCGCTGCAAGGGCAGGGAGGCCGAGCGGGCGAACCAGAGCCCAAGCCCCACGGAGAGCAGGCCCGCGAGGAGCGCCCCGACGATTGTGCTCGCGCGCAGGCGGTCGGTCTCGTCGGAGTACTGATCCATAGGCAGGGACACGCGGACCACGCCGCTGCCTGGACCGGCCGTCCTCGCCAGGTAGAAGTGATCGATGTCGAGGGTGCGCGAGCGCCGCTGGTGAGAACCCTGGCCGTTCTCGAGGGCCAGCAGCACCTCCGGCCGCGTCCCGTGGTTCTCCATCTCCTCGCCGTCGGCCTCGGTGTCGAAGACGACCTCGCCCGACCGGCGGATGTAGGTCACACGAGCCCGAGTCTCCGCAGTGAGCCGAGCCGCCTGCTCCCGATAGGTCCCAGCGAACTCACTGTCCTGCGTAAAGCGCGCAAAGTCGTCCGCCGCGGCCGGGAGCAGCAGCAGGGCCTGGGACTCGAGCTGCACGCGCAGACCGCGCTCGATCGAGCGCGAGGCCTGGCTGAGCACGAAGCTGCCCAGGACCGCGGTGGTCAGGGCGATGAGGATCGCCTGCCCTGCAGCGAGCCGACGGAAGTGCTTGGATTGACGCAAGGGCGACTCAGGTCGAGAGGTCGCGGCACTTGTACCCGACTCCCCGCACCGTCTGGATCAGGTCGCCGTGCTCTCCGAGCTTCTTGCGCAGGGCGCTGATGTGGACATCCACATTGCGGTCGCCGATCATCGCCTCACCGGCGGTGATGTACTCGACCAGCTCGTCGCGCGCGAAGACGCGGCCCGGCTGAGAGACGAGGGCCCACAGCAGGCGGAACTCGGCGCGCGTCATGTCGAGCAGCGTCTCGTCGACGCGGACCTCGTAGCGCTCGCGGTCCAGGACCAGCGGACCGGCCTCCACCCGAGACTTGCCGGACTCGGCAGGGCGATTCCCCCTGCGCAGCACCGCGCGAACGCGGGCCAAGACCTCGCGCGGTGAGAAGGGCTTGGAGACGTAGTCGTCTGCTCCCAGCTCCAGGCCCAGGACCACATCGCTCTCAGCGTCCTTGGCCGTGATCATCATCAGGGGGATCGAGGCCGTACCAGGGTCGCGCTTCAGGTGACGGCAGACCTCGAGACCATCCATTCCTGGCATCATCAGGTCGAGGAGGATCAGGTCCGGCTTGAACTTGCGCGCGGCGTGCAGGCCGCTCTCCCCGTCACGACTGGTCCGCACCGGGTAGCCGTCCTTCTGCAGGTTGTATTGCAGCAGTTCGGCGATATCGAGGTCGTCCTCGATGATGAGGATGGATTGCTTGGACATCCGCTGGTGGGCAGGGTTCGGCACGCCTGGAGGCGTCCCCGCAGGAGGGGATTCTGCCCGGTTGTTTGAAGCAGTCGTGAAGAGGGGGTCAACCCTCTCGGGATTCTGGGCGCTGGGGCCGTCTCACGAGAGCCGTGGCGGCTCCGGAGGCCCTGGAGGGGCACTGGAGCCCGGTCCCAAGGCTTGGAGGGATCGTCTCGGAGCTCGAGTCAGGCCAGTCCAAGTTACCTGATGCGCCTCCCCATACAGGCCGCCGCGACAATCTGGCCTTGCGGGCGTACCGCCCGTCCCCAAGCATGGGGCAAGGCGGAAGCGAGCCTGCTTCCCCCCCCCTCCTTCCTCACTCCGATCCTCGCATGCAGAAGACCTCCCTCCTCCTCGGCCTCTTCGCGCTGAGCAGCCCCACCCTCGCCCAGTTCGCGGACGACTTCGAGTCCTATGCGGTCAACTCCCCGATCGAAGGCCAGGGCTCCTGGTCGAACTGGGACGGCGGCGTCTACCCCTACAACACGGTGAACGGAGTGCTGTCCTCCAACGGCACGAAGTCCCTCCGAATCGCCGGCAGCGCGGACCCGAACTGCGCGTTCTGCTCCGACACGGTCAGCGATCTGGGGGGTCCCTACACCTCGGGGCAGTGGACCTTCACCTGCAAGCAGTACATCCCCAACGAGTTCGGCGGCACCACCTACTGGATCATGCTGAACCAGTACGCCCCGTCCGGCCCCTGGAGCTGGTCGGTGCAGGTGCCCTTCAACGCGAGCACCGCCATGGTCAGCCCGGACACCAACGCCGCGGCGATCATGCAGGGCCCCAACTCCGTGCCGATCGTGTTCGACCAGTGGGTCGAGCTGAAGGCCGAGATCGACCTCGACAACGATGTGGCCTCCATCTACTACGACGGCCAGCTGCTTGCCGAGTACGTGTGGTCGATCGGCGTGTCCACCGCGGGCACCGCCACCCTGCAGGCCCTCGACCTCTTCCCGGCCGACCAGGATGTCTCCGAGGTCTTCTACGACGACTTCAAGATCGAGCCCGGCCTGGGCTCCAACATGGACCTCTACTGTGACCCGGCGAACCCCAACAGCACGGGCAACTCGGTGACCCTGGCGAACTCCTCCATGTCCGGCCCGGGCGTCGTGCACCTCGAGGCTGCGGGGGGGCCCCTTGACCAGTTCGGCATGTTCGTGGTCTCGGCCTCCAGTGTCGATCCGGGCATCCCGGTCAGCCAGGGCCGCCTCTGCGTGGGCGCGCCGATTGGCCGCTACAACAGCACGGCGGGCCCCGGCCTGAACTCGATCGGACGCTTCGACGCCAGCGGCGTGCTGGTCAACCTGTTCGGCAGCTCGAGCGTGGGCACGGGCTTCGATGTGCCGGCGGTCCTCCCCAACCCGCCTGGCGGGATCATCAACCCCGGCCAGACCTGGCACTTCCAGCTCTGGTATCGCGACGGCTCGGTCTCCAACTTCTCGGATGGCCTGAGCGTGACCTTCTGATCCGGAGGAGTCCGGATTCGGCACCGAGGGGGCGTCGTCCGCAGGACGGCGCCCCCTCACTGCTTGCCTGAGGAGCAGGTGCAGCCCACGCACGGCCGCCGAGAGGCCTCAGCTGCCCTGGGCGAAGTCGTAGAACCCCGGCTGCTCGAGGGGCGGGGCGGCCTCCCCGCGCAGGAGCAGAGTCCGCGTGGCCCACAGGTCGCGGAAGACGCGGTACTCGAGCGCGGTGCGATCGAGGTACTCGACCCCGGCGCTGCCGCCCGTCCCGACCCGACGCCCAATGACCCGCTCGACCATGCGCGCGTGACGCTGGCGGAAGATGAGGAAGGCCTGCTCGACCTCGATCAGCCCCGCGAGGATCTCCCGCGGCCACGAGAGGAGCGGCAGCTCTCGATAGGTCTCGATGAACAGCATCGCGATGCGGACACGGGCCCGCTGGGGGTCACCCTCCACGTCCGAGGCCCTAAGGAAGGCCTCCGTAGAGGCCACCTCGCGGTCGTAGAGGGCATCCAGACGGGGATGGTCGTCGGGGGCCGCCACGCCCTTGGCGTGGGCGCGCGCCTTCTCGACCTCGGCCCGCTGGGAGGCGAGGAAGCGGCCCACGAACTCCTCCCGCACCGCGTCGATGTCGGGGTGGTCATGGGCCACGCCGTCGATGGGCGTGCGCTCCAGCCAGGCCTCGACGGCCTCGCGCAGGTTGGGCTTGTCCGCTTGGGCCTCGCGCACGCGAGCAAGAGCTGGAGAGGGGCTCCCGTCCGCATTCATGAGCGAGGTGATGTGGCTGCCCGGCGCGCCCAGCGGCACGCGCTCCTCCTCGTCCAGGCCGAAGAGGATCTCGATCTGCCGCAGCTGCGCGCTCTGGAAGCCGCTGGCCGGCATGAGCTTGTTGCGGAAGGCCAGGTACTCCCGCGTGCCAAGGGTCTCGACCACCTCGAAGTGCTGGGCCCCGGTCCTGAAGATAGTGGTCACCCGCCGCAGGCGCGCAGCGGCCCGAGAGAGCTCCTGCTCGGACACGCGCGGTCGCACGAAGAGGTTGCGTGCGGCCAGCAGCTCGTGACGCACGAGCTTGAACCACAGCTCGAACACCTGGTGGACGGTGATGAAGAGCAGCTCCTCGTCATCCAGGCCCGACTCGTCGTTCTCCAGGCCCCCCTGAAGGGCGAGGAGCTCCTCGACCTTGATGTAGTCCCAATAGGTGGTCCCGCGCGGCTCGCTCATCCCCGCAGGATAGGGCGCCAGGGCCGTCCCCCGC
>JBDQFW010000194.1:0-6646 GCA_040265735.1 Planctomycetota bacterium
CTCGGCAAGGGAGCCGCCCTGACCGCTCAGAATCAGCGTGGGCTCTGCATCGTCGTCGGTGATCGCGAGGGACGGAGCCACGCCATCCCAGGCGGCCCCGGACACCGAGACCAGGGCCAGCTGAAGAGTCTCCTCGTCCTCGTCGAGCAGGTCGTCGAGGAGGCTGAACGGAACCTGAAGGCTCGTGGTCCCGGCGGGCAGCACGAGCGCCTGGGTCAGCAGGTCGTGGTCGCTGCCGGGCGAAGCGGTCCCCCCGACCTGCAGCTGGGCCTGAACCTCGACCCCTGCAGCCGCCGAGAGGATCAGCTCCGCGACGAGGCCGGTCGAGCTCTCGACGAGCGGCCCGGCCGGCAGCTGCACGCTGAGGGTCGGCTGGGTGTCGTTATCGAGCAGGGTCAGCGTGAACAGGCCAGCCCCGGAGGCCGTCGCCCCCACCGGGGGTCCGAGAGCAAGCTGGACGACCTCATCTCCCTCGAAGACCTCGTCCTCGAGGATGGTCAGCAGGACCTCGACCTGGGTCTCTCCGGGCGCGAAGGCGACAGCGAGCGGAGCGACCTCGTAGTCGACGCCCAGGGTCGCGGTGCCACCAGGCACGAGGCTCACGGTGGCCGGCAGCGCCGAGGCGCCGGACAGGGAGACCAGGACCGTAGCGGTGCCGGCTCCCTCAGCAAGGGAGCTCCCACCCGGCTCGACACTGACGGTCGGCTGGGGATCCGCGTCCTCGAGGTTGACCAGGGTCGCCGACGGAGCCCCAACCTCCGCGAACTCTGCGGAGGTGAGCATCACGTGGAGCTCCTCGGGTCCCTCATGGAGGCCGTCCGCGAGGACCTCGAGCCCAAGGGGCACGGAGACGGCACCCGGGGGCACGGTCACCGAGGTCGGCAGCACGAAGTCCTCGAGTCCCGCGCCCAGCAGCTGCGCGGTGAGGGAGAGGGTGATCGGCCGTCCCGAGGGAGCGGACAGCACGGCGGCCAGAGGTGCAACGCCCGTGCCCTCGAGCGCGCTCAGGTCCGTGGCGCCCAGCGCGACCGTCGGCTGCGCGTCGTCGTCGAGGATCGACAGCGTGTGCGCGCCCACAGCCCCCACCGTCGCGTCCGTCGCGGCGCCCAGGGTCAGCACCACCGTCTCGTCGGCCTCGTCCAGGCCGTCGTCCAGGAGCGTGATCGGGATCTGCGCGCTCGTCTGTCCCGCCGCGATCACCAGCGGGCTCGCGCTGCCCAGGGCGTAGTCCACGCCCTCGACCGCGTCGCCGCTCGCCAGGAACTCCACCGTCACCGGCAGTCCCGAGGCCGCGCTCAGCGCCACCTCCACGCTCGCAGCGCCCGCGCCCTCGCCCGCCGACGAGCTCGCCGCCACGAACGACACCTCCGGCGCCGCGTCGTCGTCCAGCACCGTCAGGGTCAGCTGAGGGGTCGTTCCGAGGACCGCCCCCGTGGGTGCCCCCAGGAGCAGTACGAGCTGCTCGGTGGCCTCGAAGAGGGTGTCCCCGAGGAGCTCCACCTCGAGGGCGGCCGTGGTGGTGCCCCCAGGGATCACCAGCGCGCCCGGGAGCGCGACGAAGTCCTGATCCGCGGTGAGGCTGCCCGTCGCGCTGATCGGCACGGTGATGTCGCTGGCCGAGGGGCTCGAGAGCTGGAGGCCAAGCGTCGCCGTCCCGTCGCCCTCGCTGACCTGCAGGGCGGACTGCACGAAGGAGAGCTTGGGGGTCGGGTCGTCGTCCGTGAGGGTGAGCGTGATGCTCTGTGCAGTCCCGAGGCCCGCGTTCGCCGGGTTCCCAAGGGTCAGCACCAGGTCCTCGTCGGCCTCATCGAAGGGGTCGTCGAGGAGGTCCACGACCAGCTCGGCCACCACGGAGCCCGCCGGGAACTCGAGGATCGTCTGCGCAAGCGCGTAGTCGCTGCCAAGCTCGGCCGAACCGGAGGCCGCCACCTCGACCGTCACAGCGCGGCCAGAGGGCGCCGAGAGAGCGACCTGCAGGAGGACGGAGCCCTGGCCCTCGCTCACGGTCGTCCCCGTGCTGAGGAACTCGACGACCGGAGGATCGTCATCGTCCAGCAGCAGATAGCTCGCTGCGGCGGGGCTGCCCAGGGTCGCGAAGGTCGGACTGCCCAGGGTCAGCTCGAAGGCCTCGTCGGGCTCATCGAGCGCGTCGTCGGTCGGAACCAGGCTTGTCGTGGCGACGGTCTGCCCGGGCGCGAAGACGACCTCACTGACGCTGAGGGCGATGTCCTCGGGAACGGACACCTCTCCGGTCAGCGAGAGCGGAACCGTGATCGTACGACCGGAGGGGCCGGAGAGCTGAAGCTCCACCTGTACTGGGCTCGCCCCCTCGGCAAGGGACGCCCCCGCGATGGTCAGGCTCACGGACGGCGGGAGGTCGTCGTCCAGCAGGGTCAGGGTGGTCCCGGAAGGCGTGCCGAGCACCGCGTTCACGGGTGCCCCCATCGTCACGGTGAAGAGCTCGTTCGGCTCGTCCAGACCGTCGTCGAGGATGGTGAGGGTGAACGAGGTCTCGAGCGCGCCGGGAGCGAAGATCAGCTCCGCCGGCAGCCCGTCAAGATCCTGTCCCGGCAGCGCGCCACCGCTGGAACCCAGAGGGACTCGAATCTCCTGAGAGGAGGCTCCGCTGAGCAGCGCGCGCACCTCCGCGGTCCCGGCGCCCTCTGGCACCGATGCGGCGGCCACCTCGAACTGCACGGACGGCACGGGGTCGTCGTCCTGGACGCGCACCTCGAGGGTGGCCGGAGTGCCCAGGCTCGCCCCCTGGGCGCTGATCGCCGTCACGAGGAGCTGCTCCTCAGGCTCGTCGATCGCGTCGTCCACGAGGCTGAGCTGCACCGAGCCCTGGACCGCTCCTGCCGGGACGATCACTTGATTGGCGGACAGGGTTCCATCCACGCCGAGCGTCAGGCTGCCCTGCGTTTGGAGCTCGACGACCACCTCGAGGCCAGACGCAGCGTCGAGCTGAACCGTGAGCTGCACCTCTCCCGCGCCCTCGCTCACCGCGAGGGGCCCCTGAATGAACGACACGACCGGCAGCGGGTCGTCGTCCAGGATCGTGACGGCGACGGCCTGGTTGGCCCCGGAGGTCGCGCCGCTCGGAACGCCCAGCTGGACCTCGAGCTGCTCATCCGCCTCGTGGAGGCCGTCGTCAACGATCGAGAGGTCCACCGTCGCAGACAGGTCCCCCGCAGGGATCACCACGACGCTGCTACCCAGGACGGCGTCCGCCTCCGTTGCCGTTCCGTCGATGAGGGTCAGCGGGACGGTGACCGACAGGCCGCTGGCGGCGCTGAGCTTGAGCTGAAGGGACGCCACGCCGGCGCCTTCCGGGGCAGAGAGCGCGGAGACGGAGAACCCGACGCTGGGCTGCGGGTCGTCGTCCTCGATCACGAGCGAGAGGCTGTTGGTCGTGCCGAGGCTGGCGTTGTCCGCGCTGGTCACCACGAGGTCGAGGCTCTCGTCTCCCTCGTGGAGGAGGTCGTCCAGGGCCGTCACCTGGAGCACGGCAAGCTGTTGACCCGGCGCGAAGCTCACAGGGCTCGTGAGCGCGGTGCAGTCCACGCCCGTGAGCGCCTCGCCAAGCAGGTCGAATTCGACCGTGATCGGCAGCGTCGACGGGTTGGACAGGCTGAAGCGGAGCTCCGCAGTGCCTCCCGCCTCTGCGAGGCTGGTGGCCGTGGCCTCGAGCGAGAGCACCGGGGGCGCGTCATCGTCCTCGAGGGTGACCAGGTGCTGGGCGACCGGACCCAGACCGGCGCCCGCGGGGTTCGCGAGCGTGAGGAGGAGGGTCTCGGCGGCCTCGTCCAGGGCATCGTTCAAGACGACGATCGCAAGCTGGGCCTCGACCTCTCCAGCCGGGATGAGCAGCGCCGAGGGAAGCGTGGCGTAGTCCACGCCCGGAGTGGCGGTTCCCTCACTCAGCAGGTCCACCGTCGTGTCGAGCCCGGAGGGGGCATCGAGGAGCACGCGAACGACGCCGGGAGCGCCTCCCTCGACCCGCACGGAGGATGCCGTTGCGAAGGCGAGGGTCGGCAGCGGATCGTCGTCCACGAGCGTGACCGCGGCCGAGAGCTGGGCACCCGGCGTGGCGTTCGCGAGCTCGGCGAGGGTCACCGTCGCGTCCTCGCTGCCCTCGAAGAGGCTGTCGTCCAGGGGCACCCACTGAACCGTCGCTTGGGTGGATCCCGGCGGAAGGACCACCTCCGTGGCGGAGAGGGTCCAATCCACGCCGTAGCCCGCGGATCCTCCGGGGAGCAGGCTGGCGCGCACCTCGCGCCCCGAGGGCGCGGAGAGCGCGACGGTGAGCTCCACCGGCGCCCCGGACTCGGGCGCCTGACTGGCCGCGGCGCTGATGGAGATCGCCGGCGCGGGGTCCTCGTCCACGAGCTTGACCACGCTGCGCGAGAGGGCGTCGGCGGCAAGCGGGGCGAGGGGCACGAGCCGAAGGATCGCACGCTCCTCGGGCTCGTCGAGGTCGTCATCCCCCGCCTGGAGCCGAAGGGTGGCCTGCAGCTGTCCCGGTGCAAAGACCACCAGGCCTCCCCCGAGCAGTTCGAGCTCGCCGGGTGAGACGGCGCCGGAGAGCTCGACCTGCACCGTGAGGGGAATCACCGAGGGTCCGCTGAGAGTGAGCGGAATGTCGTGAACGCCGGAGCCTTCCGCGAGGGTGAGCGAGGGAAGGACGAAGGAGACGCGCGGGGCGGGCCCGTCCTCGACGACGGTCAGGAGGTGCCGGACCGCTGACCCAAGCGCTCCGGAGCTCGTGGTGAGCAGGCGGACCTCCAGGGTCTCGTCGCGCTCATAGAGGCCATCCTCCACCAGCTCGAGCTCGATGGAGGCCTCGAGCGCGCCCGCGGGGATCACGAGCGAGCCGCTCCCGAGGTCGATCACATCCACTCCGGGCACGGCGCGGCCCGAGAGCGCGTAGGTGACGGTGAGGTCCTGGGCCTGAGGGGTTCCAATGGCGACCCGCACCAGCGCGGAGTCGCCGTTCTCAGGAGCCGCGGACGCGAGGTCCACGAACTCGACGGACTGGGCCGAGGCAGCCGTCGAGGTGATCAGGAGACCAACGGCGAGCGAGGAGAGCCGGGTCAGGAGCGAGTGAGGGCGGTGCATGGGACATCAGCACCTCGGGGGGCACCCGAGGGCCTCCTGCGGGAAGGCCCCGGGGAATCCTTTGAGGGGTTCAGCGAGTTGGCCAGATTAGCACTCCATGCGAAATCGCATAAGTGCACGAGAGGCTCTGGCGTGCCCCATTCTGGATCAGGGGCGGGGGGCCAAGCGGGCACTGAGTCCACGAAGCCCGAGCAGCTGCAGCAGCTCGGCGGCCCCGGGCGGCCGGAGGCCGAGGGCAAGGCCGGAGTACACCCCGGCACCGGCCCCAGCGGCGAGCCCCATCTCAAGGGCCCACGGGAGCCCTAAGGGGGACAGGGCGCTGCGGAGAGCGAAGACTCCACCGCCCATCAGGGCGGCGCAGGCGACCGTGACCAAGGGACCGCGGAGGGCCTGGGAGAGCGTCGATCCGGAGAGGGACACCGGCACGCGGAGGGCGAACGGGAAGGCGAGGAGCATGCCCACCGAGAGCGCCGCCGCAAGCGCTGTGGTGCCCCCCCACTCCCAGAGACCGAAGGCCTCGACAGCCAGGAGCCAGAGCCCCTGAGCCAGCCCAACGCGCAGCATCAGATCCGTGCGGCCAAGGGCCACATAGACCGGACCTGAGATGGACAGGAGGGCGTGGCAGACTCCGAAGGGGAGCAGGAGCCAGATCAGCCCCAGGACGCGCTCGTCCACGGCCTCTCCACCGCCGCGCATCCACAGGTCCGCCGTGAGCGCCAGGCCGACCAGAACCGGCACGATGATGAAGGCGAGGCCCGCGAGGGCGCGCTCATAGCGGTCCCGGAACCTCTCGCGGTCCAGCTTCACCTGAGCCAGGGAGGGAATGAGGGTCCCGACCACGACCATCGGGAGCAGGCGCGCGGGCTGCACGATGATGCGGCGGGCGAGGCCAAGCACTCCCAAGGCCTCTGCTCCCAGGAACTTGGCGGCGAGGATCCGGTCCACTCGATTCAGGAAGTACCCCGCGAGGTTGGCACCCATGAGGCGGGAGGAGAAGCGGTAGATCTCGACGAGGCAGCCTCGGTCGAAGGCGGCCGCCGGGCGCCAACCGCTCAGGAACCAGTAGCCCGCGGTCTGGACGCAGCCCGAGGCCAAGATTCCCGCGGCCAGGGACCACGCTTGGCCCCCCCGCGAAGCCAGGGTCAGGGACACGACTCCATAGGCGAGGGCTCCCGCAGCGTTCACCTTGGAGATTCCGCCGAACTCCATCTCGCGCGCCAGCAGGCAGCGCTGGACGAGACCGAGTGATGCGATGAGGAAGGTCGGGGCCAGCAGCCTCATCATCGGCGCTGACTCGGGAACGCCCAAGAGACTGGCAAGCGGGTCCGCGAGCAGGAGCAGCCCGAGGGCAAGCAGCGCCCCCAGCAGCAGGTTGAACCAGAAGATGGTGGCCGTGAATCGCCGTGTGAGCGTCGTGCGCTGGACCTATATATATATATATGATTATATATGTAATGGTATGGTATGGTATGGTATGGTATGGTATGGTATGGTATGGTATGGTATGGTATGGTATGGTATGGTATGG
>JBDQFW010000195.1:0-6570 GCA_040265735.1 Planctomycetota bacterium
CCTTCGTCCCTGGCGGGACCGAGCTGCGCGCGGTGACGCTGATGAACGCCATGGGCGCACGCTGGGAGCACCGCGTGGTGGCCATGGACGACCGCCTGGACGCCCTCGACCGGGTGAACGGCTCGGTGCCCTGCGAGGGCCTCGCGGGGCCTGGGGTCAAGAGCACGGGCGCCGTGCAGCGCTGGACGCGCGAGACGCTGGCCCGCGAGCGGCCCGATGTCCTCTTGACCTACAGCTGGGGCGCGTTCGACGCGGTGATCGCCGCGCGGCGCATGGGCCTGGCGAACCACGTGCACCACGAGGACGGCTTCAACCAGGATGAGGCCCGGCGCCAGCTCTGGCGGCGCCGGCTCGCCCGCAGGCTGTTCCTGGCCGGGGTCCCTCGATTGGTGGTGCCCTCCACCCGGCTGGCTGAGCTGGCGCGCACCACCTGGGGCGTGCGCGAGGAGCGCCTGCGGCTGATCCCCAATGGCGTGGACACCGAGCGCTTCCAGCCCCTGGGCGCGGAGGCGCGCGCGGAGGTGCGAGCCGAGCTGGGCCTCCCGCAAGACGCGCGGGTCGTGGTGACCGCCGCCGGCTACCGCGCGGTCAAGCGCCTCGATCGGCTGGTGGCCGCGGTGCAGGGGCTCGACGACGAGGGGGGACCGGTGCACCTGCTGCTCGCCGGCGACGGGCCGGAGCGCGCCGCCCTCGAGGCCCAGGCCGCGGCCGGGCGCCTGGGCGCGGAGCGCGTGCACCTGCTCGGGTTCCGCTCGGACCTGCCGCGCATCTTCGCCGCGGCCGATGTGTTCTGCCTCTCGTCCGACTCGGAGCAGCAGCCGGTGAGCCTGCTGGAGGCCATGGCCTGCGGCCTGCCCGCGATCTGCACCGAGGTGGGCGACTGCCGCGCCACCCTGGGCCCCCTGGCAGAGGGTGCGCTGGTGGACCCGGACGCTCCGGACGCCGCCGGGGCGCTGGGTCGCACCCTGGGCGCGCTGCTGGCGTCCCCCGAGGAGCGTCAGCGTCGCGGGGCCGCGGGGCGCGAGCGGGTGGTGCGCGAGTACAGCCAGGACCGCATGGTCGCGGCGCACGAGGAGACCTGGCGCTCCGTCCTGCCGCGGGCCTGAGGCCGCGCCGAGGGGCCGGGCCGGCAAGTGAGTTTGGAGCGAGCCGTGCCGCGGAGCCCTGTCGCTGAGCCCTCTCGCTGAGAGCGTCGGTCCCGTGGGGCCCACGACCCGGGCTGACGGCCCCGCGACCCTCGATCGTGGTCTACAATCGCTCGACCGACCGCCCCGGCGCAGGCCGTGCTCTCCCCCCTGGAGCGCGGACCGGGGCCGTGAAACCGAGGCGCCCCCACGCCCCATGATCACCGAAGCCGCACAAGTCACCTCCCGCAGCTCCGTCACCGAGCGCATCGCCTACCGCGCCTTCTCCCAGGCGATCGCGATGGTCCACGCGGCCAACTCGCGCAAGGACAAGCAGCCCGGGGATCCCAAGATCGGCGGGCACCCCGCCAGCATCGCCAGCTGCGTGCACATCCTGGCGGCCCTGCACCTGGAGGTGCGGCGCCCGGAGGACTGGGTCGGCAACAAGCCGCACTGCTCCCCCATGGACCACGCCCTGCACCACCTGCTGGGCCTGCTGCGGCACTCGAAGGCGGTCAACTTCCTGACGGGCGAGGACCGCTCGGGGTGGTTCACCGAGGAGGAGGCCAAGAGCGCCATGCACGGGCTGCGGGCGTTCCCGCGGCCAGAGATGCCGCATGTGTTCCAGAGCTACCACGCGGCCGCGGATCCGGACAACTACCACTTCCTGCCCTCGGGCACGGTCGGCATCCCGCCCGTCGTCGGCGCGTACATGGGCCTCGCCCACCGCTACGCCGGGGACCACGGCTGGGAGGTCCCGACCGAGGCGCACTTCTGGAGCCTGATCGGCGACAGCGAGTTCCGCGAGGGGAGCCTGCTCGAGGCCATGCCCGAGATCGCCGAGCGCGAGCTGGGCAATGTGACCTGGATCATCGACTACAACCGCCAGAGCCTGGACGGCACGCGCCTCAACAACGAGCAGGGGCTCGAGCGCCACGACTGCGACCGCATCGCGGCCACCGGCGAAGCTAACGGCTGGCGCGTGCGCCATGTGCGGCACGGCAAGATGCGCCGCGAGGCGTTCGAGCGCGAGGGCGGCGCCGAGCTGCGCGAGGTGCTGGAGTCCGGCCTGACCGACTACGAGTTCCAGATGCTCGCCCTTCGCCGCCACCCCGGCGCCGTGCGCCGCATGGTTGGCGAGCGCTCGCGCCCGGCCGGCGCGCTGCTGGATGACCTCTCCGACGAGCAGGTCCTGCAGGTGCTGCTCGACCTGGGCGGACACTGCTACGAGACGGTGCGCGAGGCCCTCGAGTGGAGCCGCGAGGAGAGCGACGAGCCCACCCTCCTGATCGTGCACACGATCAAGGGCTGGGGACTCGAGTGCCTGGCCGACCCGGCCAACCACTCGACCCTCCCCAAGAAGGGTGAGGTGGACGCCCTCGTGGAGCGCGCTGGCGGCGACCCCGCCAACCCGTTCGCCTGGTTCTCGCCGGACAGCGCGGAGGGCCGCTTCCTGGCCCAGCGCCGGGACGCCTTCCGGGACGGCATGGACGAGCAGCGCGCCCTGGTGGAGCGCAACACCGCCCGCTTCCGCGCCGCCCTCGAGGAGGGCGGAGAGCTCCCCAACACCCTGGGGATCGACCTCTCCCTCTTCCCCCGCGCGTCGACCCAGTGGATGCTCGGCCAGTGCGCGGCCAAGGTGGTCCGGGTCGGCTCGGCCGATGCCACCGCCGAGCGCGACGGAAAGCCCGCGGGCGAGCTGACATCCGACGAGCGCGCCCTCGCTCCGGTGGCCGAGTTCATGATGACGCTCAGTCCGGATGTGGGCTCGTCGACGAACATCTCCCCCGCCATGGACCAGCGGATCTATGGTCCCGAGGTCTACACCAACCAGCTCGAGAAGGAGCTGGAGGTCAAGTACAAGCACCCCGAGCTGGTGGCCACCGAGAAGCGCTGGACGCGACACCTGCGCTTCGAGATCGCCGAGGCCAACGCGATGAGCGCCATGGGCGCGTTCGGCAAGATGCGCGAGGCCCTCGGCCTGCCGTTCCTGCCGATCATGACGGTGTACGACTTCTTCGTGAAGCGCGCCCTCGACCAGCTGTACTACGACGTCTACTGGGGCAGCGAGTTCATCATGGTCGGCACTCCGGCGGGCGTGACCCTCTCCCCCGAGGGTGCTCAGCACTCGTGGAAGAGCGACATCCAGATGCCCAACATGGTCACCTGGGAGCCGTGCTTCGCGGTCGAGCTGGACTGGATCATGGCGGACACCATGCGCCGCCACGCCTCGGGCGACAACGCCGGACGGCAGGGCACCTACCTGCGCTGCGTGACCCGCGGCGTGGAGCAGGCGCTGCTGCTGAAGTGGCTGCGGCGCCAGGCGCGCTCCAAGCAGGACCTGCCCGGCACGGCGCTCAAGCCCGCGGGTGCGGACGGAACCTGGGGTGACGCGGTGGACGAGGCGACCATCGCGTGCCTCCCCGACGAGGTGCTGCTCGAGCGCACCCGCCAGCACACCCTCGCGGGCGGCTACCGCCTGGTGGACTGGCGCGGATACGCCGGCTACGAGCCGGGCGACAATGTGGTCGAGCTGCTCGCCATGGGAAGCCTGGTCATGGAGGCCGTGCAGGCCGCCGAGGAGCTCCTCGAGCGCGGGGTGTTCGCCAATGTGACCGTGGTCACCAGCCAGGACCTGCTGCTCGGGATCCAGGCCGAGCAGGACGGCTACCGCCACCTGACCAGCGGCCTGGGCTTCAGCGGCGACCTGCACGCGGTGGCGGGCGCCGGGGACTCCGAGGCGGGCATGGTCTCCCTGGCCGCGCGCCGCGTCCCGATCGTCGCGGTCTGCGACGGCGAGGCCGGGATCCTCGACAACGCGGGCTCGGTGGTCGGCGTGAAGCAGGTCACCCTGGCCGTGCGCAAGTTCAGCAAGTGCGGGCGCCCGGTGGATGTCTTCCAGTACCAGCACCTCGACCCGGCGAGCATCGCCGAGGCCTGCGGCCAGGCCCTGTCCCTGACCGCGCTCGAGGACCTGCGCATCTCCCCCAACCTGCTCGAGCGCCTTGCCGGCCGCACCCCCGCGGGCGGCCGCGACTGGCGCGCGCTCTGGCCCGACGCTCCGGGCTCGTGAGCCCGGGCGGGGGCGGACAGGGCTCTCCCGAGGGCGAGCCCGCGGGCCGGCCGGACGGCGGATGCCCCCCGGACCCGCCGGCCTTCCCGCCGTTCGAGCGCCTCGCCAGCGAGCAGCTCTACAGCTCGGCCTGGTGCGGCCTGCGACGGGATCGCGTCCGCCTGCCCGACGGCGGCGAGCTGGAGCACCACCTTTTCGAGCTGCCCGAGGCCGTCACGGTGGTGCCCGTGCTCGAGGACGGGCGGCTGCTGCTGATCGGCCAGTATCGCTACGCCCACGGCCGCACCCACTGGGAGCTCCCGGGGGGGCGCCTGGCTCCCGGGGAGGCGCCGGAGGACGGCGCGCGGCGCGAGCTGCGCGAGGAGACCGGCCACGAGGCCGAGCACCTCGAGGCCCTGCCCGGCTTCTTCCCCCTGAACGGGATCAGCGATCACTTCGCCCACGCGTTCGTGGCCCAGGGCAGCCGCGAGGTCGGGCCTCCCCAGCGCGAGGCGTCGGAGCAGATCCTCACGCGCCCCTTCACGCGCGGCGAGGTCGAGGCCCTGCTCGACGCCGGCCGGGTGCAGGACGCCTTCGCGGCCCTGCCCCTGCTGCACTGGCTGCGGCGCACGGCGCGGGGCTGACCTCCTCTGCCGGGCCCGGTTGGGTTGGCCCAACCGGGAGTGCCGGCCGGGTGGACTCCGCGAGAACTCTCCAGCCGTGCCCCTCCGGTCGCGATCGCCAAGCCCTACGCCGGCAGCCCGCAGGGAGGCGCGCCGGCCCGGGGCGAGGCACAATGCGCTGCCTCGGCAGCCGGGTCCCCCGCGGACCTTCCGCCGACGCCCCCCGTCCCGAACTCCTCCAAGCAGGGTCCCCCTTGAGCCGCCGCTTCCGCCGCCGACAGCGCCTCGGTCAGTACCGCATCGAAGAGTGCGTCGCGGTCGGCGGATTCGCCGAGGTCTACAAGGCCTACGACACGGTGGAGGGCATCCGCGTGGCGCTCAAGGTTCCGCATCCGCACCTGACCGACCGCGAGAACCTCGACGCCTTCCGTAAGGAGGTGCGACTGGTGGCCTCCCTCGACCACCCCGCCATCCTGGGGATCAAGACGGCGGGCCTGGTGGACGGCGTGTTCGTCGTCGTCAGCGCCCTGGCGGAGGAGACGCTCGCCGATCGCCTCACGCGGCGCATCTCGCGCAAGCGCGCGCTGGAGGTCATGGGCTCCCTGCTCGACGGTCTCGCCTATGCCCATGCACGCGCGCGGTGTGATCCACTGCGACGTGAAGCCAGAGAACGTGCTGCTGTTCAAGGGCGACCGCGTCCGGCTCGCGGACTTCGGGCTCGCGCGCCTCGCCCTGCGCACCCTCGACGCCTCCGGCTCGGGCACGGTGGGCTACATGGCTCCGGAGCAGGCCCTCGGGCGACCGAGCCTGCGCTCCGATGTGTTCTCGCTCGGCATGATCCTCTGGCGCCTGATGGGCGGCGGCCTCCCGGCCTGGCCCTACCGCTGGCCCTACGACCGGCTCGACCGCGTCCGGCGCGGCTGGTCTGATGAGGTCATCCGCATCGCGCGTCGCGCGACCGAGGTGGATGAGGCCAAGCGCTACGCGGACGCGCGCGCCCTGCGTGCCGCCTTCGAGCGTGCGCGGCCGCGGGCCCTGCGCGGCCAGGACGGGGGCCGGGCATGACCGTGCGCCGCCTGATCGAGCGGGCGCAGGAGCTGGGGCCCGAGCGGATCGAGACCTCGGGCGGGACGGTGGTGGCCCTGTCGTGGTGCCATCCCGACCGGGCACCCAACCAGGACGCCCTGCTGGTGCTGGACCTCGAGGAGCGGGGCATGGTGCTGGCCGTGGCCGACGGGATGGGAGGCCACAGCGAGGGTGAAGTCGCAGCCGAGCTGGCCCTTGCCTGCCTCGCGGACTGCGTGGAGGCCGCGGCTGCGGAGGAGCGCGGCCTGCGCGCGGGCATCCTCGACGGCTTCGACCGCGCCCAGCGCGAGGTGTCGGCGCTGCAGACGGACGCGGGCACGACCCTCGTCGCGGCCTCCGTCCACGCGGGCCGGGTGCGCACGGTGCACGCCGGGGACTCGATGGCCCTGCTCTGCGGAGGGCGGGGCAAGGTGAAGCACCGCACCCTCGATCACTCCCCCACGGGCTACGCCCTCGAGGCCGGCCTGCTCGCGGAGGAGGACGCGCTCACCCACGCGGACCGCCACGTGATCCTGTCCGCCATCGGGCATCCGGACCTGCGCACCGACCTCGGGCCCCGCCTTGCGCTCGCGGCGCGCGACACGCTCCTGCTGGCCACCGACGGCCTGACCGACAACCTGCCCACGGAGGAGGTGGTGGCCCTGGCCCGGCGCGGCGCTCCGGAGCAGGCCGCCCTGGCCCTCGC
>JBDQFW010000196.1:0-392 GCA_040265735.1 Planctomycetota bacterium
CCGATGGAGGACTCGCCGCCAAGGTCGTAGGTGACCGCGATGGCCATCGGGCTCGAGTCGTTGTCGAAGAAGGCGTTCGGACCCGCGAGGGCGCTGCCGTCGAACTGAGCGCCGGTCGTGGTGAACGCACCACCGTCCTCACCGACCTGGGCGAACTCGACACCGATGCTCAGGGCATCCATGGCCCAGGCAACATCCACGATGATCGCGTCACCGTCGTTGCCAGCGGCGTCGGTCGCAGAGGTGTAGGTCACGCCAGCGGAGATGCCCCCGCCGAACTCCATGTCGCCGTGGGCGCTGATCCGGTACTCGTCGCCACCGGCGTCGGTGCCGTCAGCCACGCCGATGCTCCAGTTGAAGCCGTCGCCGCCGCTGAGGGTGAGGCCCTCGTC
>JBDQFW010000196.1:402-6569 GCA_040265735.1 Planctomycetota bacterium
CATGTCGCGCTCGTGCTGCA
Source organism: Planctomycetota bacterium (assembly GCA_040265735.1). Classification (GTDB taxonomy): domain Bacteria; phylum Planctomycetota; class UBA1135; order UBA1135. The sequence goes on from JBDQFW010000196.1 coordinate 423, forward strand.
TCGAGGAGGCGTTGCCGACGACCTTGTGACGGCCGAAGCCGAGGGTCATCCCACCCAGGTCTTGGGTGATGTAGGCGTCGAGGAGCGCGTTGCCCTCGAGGTTGTACTCGATGTAGGCGCCGAAGCCGCCGGAGCCACCGGAGGCCATGATGCGGGCGTTGTTCACGCCGAAGTCGCCGGTGTCGGTATCGCTGTTGTTCACGTACCAGATGTCGGCGTAGCCGGAGAAGGCGATGCCTTCGTGGTTGTCCACGAGGCTCGAGGCAAGGGTCTCGACCTCACGGTCGAGGGCAGACCACTCGCCACCGTTCGCCAGGGCGGCGCCGGTGAAGCTGAGTGCAGCTGCGCTGAAGAGGATGGTCTTCATGGTTGGTCAGGACTCCAGTTGAGAGACAGACAGAGAGATCAGGGATGGGGTCTGTTGCGCGGAGGGGCTGCCAGGAGGCCTCCCCTTGCCAAGCGCCGTCTCCGGCAAATTGGCGTGCTTTTGATTCCGGAGAGTCCTTCGGCGGGCGGTGCAGATCCTTGTCCTGAATTCTGGCGAGATCCGAGCGTCGGCCTCCCCAAGCCCCTGCCTGACAAGGCCTTAGGCAGGACCTTGCAGTTCCCCATAATCCGCCCCACTGGCCCCCAGCTGCGCCTTTTCGACCATGCACAGTCTGATCGAACGGGCCGGCACAGGAATACGCTTCGCCCAAACGAGGCGCCTGAACGGCAGTGAGGTGCCCCAGGGCACCCCGTGGCGACCGGTTGGAGCAGCTTAAACATCGCCCCGTTTGGCCTCGACGGAGGAGATGGGTCGGGCACCTCCAAGCCAGCCTTGGGTCCGCTCCCCAAGAGGGCCCCTAATAATACTGTCACGAGAGGAGCTGACGCCCTCAGTCCCACCCCTTCCGGCGCTCGCGCTTCCTCTCGCCTTGGCGGCGCTTGGACGACAGGCGGCGTTCCTTGGAGCCTCGGGTGGGCTTGGTCTTCCGGCGGGCCCTCCGGGGGGCCAGGGCCTCGCGCAGCAGGCCGGCTAGGCGCTCGCGGGCCTCCTCGAGGTTGCGCCCCTGCTCCCGGTGAGCCTGGCAGCGCACCACGAGGACGGCTCCCTGAACGAGGCGTGCGGCCAGACGCTCGCGCACCAGGAGCTGGCGGTCAGGCCCCAGGGCCTCGCACGCGTCCAGATCGAGCCGAAGCTCCACCGCGGTCTCGACCTTGTTGACCCTCTGTCCTCCGGGGCCCGAGGCCCGCGAGGTGCGCAGCTCGAGGTCCCGGGCCGGGATCACGAGCCGCGAGCCCACCCTGAGGTCCTCCATCCCCGCTCCGGCCGGCCTCAGGCCTCTCCAGCACCGCTGGGGTCGTTCTCGCGCAGGAACGGCCAGGGGAAGATCCCGGTGGAGTGCCCGTCGGCGAAGCGCACGGCAATGGCATAAGCCCCCACCAGCTCGACCCCGCTCTGGGTGAGGTCGTCCGGGACGCTCGCAGGGTCGAGGAGGCGCTCGCCGGTGAGCTCGTGCACGCAGTGGGCGCAGGGGCAGAGGCGCCTCAACTGGGCGGCGGAGTAGACCGTGCGGGTCCCGTCCTGCCAGTCCAGCTCGATCCGGGAGGGGTCCTTGCGGCCGATCCGAAGGGGGGAGGCGCTCACGACATGCACTCAGGGGCGCAGCGCCCCGGATCCAACTTCGTGCGATCCGCCGGGCGAGTGGTGGCCAGGACCAGACTTGAACTGGTGACCCCTTGATTTTCAATCAAGTGCTCTACCAACTGAGCTACCTGGCCGGGGGAACGCCCCAGAGACGGGCGTGGGGAGGGATTCTGCGGCGATGAAGGGGGGCCGTCAACGACCTCCCCGCGAGATTCCGGCGCCAGGGGACCCGCGTGCGGACCCACGGAGGGGCAGAGGGCCTCGAATCCGGGCGGCTCGGAGCCGCAGATCTCAGCCCAACCGTCGCGGAGAAGCCGGCTCGGGCCGCGATCCCGTTCCTGCCCGGCCCCGATCCTGCCGATAGAGGGAGAGACTGCGCCCACCCTGCCATGATCTGCTCCCTCCCCCTCGCACTCGCGCTCGCGAGCTCCCCGGCCGCCGCAGCCAGCAGCACCCACTCACCCGTGCCCCCGCTGCCTGCTCTCCAGGAGACGGTGGAGCGGGGCGGCCAGCCCCGGGCCCTGCTCCCCTACACCTATGTGGAGGCGGGCTATGGCACCCTCTCGGGCTACTCCGTCGACACGGTCAGCGCCGATGTGGACCTGCTCAGCGTGGCCGGCTCGCTGGAGCTGACCCCTACGGTGCATGTGTTCCTCGGCGGTGCCACGGCCACCTCGATCGACGCCAGTGATCCGGCCATTACCGACACGGATGTGTCGACCTGGTTCGCGGGCGTGGGACTCAACGAGGACCTGACACCGAACCTGTCCGGCTTCGCCCGGGTCTCGGTCGCCGGGTCCTCGGTGGAGGCCATGACCCCTGGTGGGGCCTACAAGGAGTCTGACAGCAGCCTCGTCTACTCCCTCGGCCTGCGCTACTTCGCCTTCGAGAGCCTGGAGCTCTCCCTCATTGGCCTGGCGGCTGCCGAGAGCGGAGCCAAGGTGAACCTCGAGGTCTCTGCCCTCTACCGGATCCAGCCGGACCTCGGGGTCGGGCTCGTCAGCACGATCCCCGGCCGCGAGGAGGATGGAGACTCCATCGGCCTGGGCGTGCGCTGGTACTTCTGATCGAGGAGACCAGCAGCGCGGGCCACGCCGCGCACCATCGCCAGTCGAGCCGCGCCCGAGCCGCCCTCAGTGCTCGGGATCCGGCGCGCCCGCGGTGCCGCCGTCGCGCATGGCCGAGCCCATAACGGCGCTCTTGCCGAACTTCAGCCGCTCGGCGATGGTCCGGTCGAAGCGCGGGTGTCGCGGGACCGGGCGGAAGCCGCGGTGTACGGCGCTGCAGACGTAGCAGACCGTCTCCTCCTTGCCGAGCTGGTACAGCACGGCGTCGGCCAGGGCGGCCACGCCCAGGAAGCCGTAGGCCGCGGGGCCAAGAGAGCCCACGGTGGCCAGGGTCAGGAGGCCGGAGCCCACGACGATCCCGATGCCGAGGGGCTTCGAGAAGACCTTGCGGGTATAGAGCTCGGGATGACCGCAGTGGATGCAGCCATTGAGCCCCCCATCCTCGGTGCGCTGGTCCAGGTGCAGGTCCACGTCCTGGTCACTGCCCGGGGCCCGGTAGTAGGGCCGGAGGGCGAAGGGCCCGTCGGTCCGCAGGGTGATCATCCGTCCCCCGCCCTCGGGGTGAGGGATGTCCAGCTCGATCCAGCGCAGCGGGGTCGGGTCGAAGCTCACAGGGGGATGCCGTAGGAGTCCTGCAGGGAGAGGGAGGCCGCGGCGCCCATGAGCACCAGCACCGTGGAGGCGTACAGGATCCCGGTCGCGGAGCGGGTGTTCTCGTACCGCAGGGAGCCCGTCGTCATCCAGCCGAAGAGTAGCGGCAGCAACAAGCCAACCGCAAGGCGCGCTCCCAGGTGGAAGAGCCCGAAGGGCGAGAAGATCGGGGTGTCCGCGCGCTGGAGGGTGTCCAGGTGGAGGCCCAGAAGGAGGGCCACGAGGGCGGCCGACAGGCCCATGGCCACGAGGGTCGCCCCGTTGATGCGCCGCAGGAGAGCGACGGGCAGCTGGGGGACAGTCAGGTACCAGTGGCCGACCACCATGGCCGTCCCAACCCCGCCCGCCACGGCGCCTGTGGCGAGAGCACTCAGGGTGCCCAGGGCGAGCAGTCCTGCTCCATCCAGCTCGGGGGCCGCCTGACGAACGGCGAAGAAGAGCGCGGCGGCGCAGCAGATCGCCGACCAGCCCAGTCCCAAGAGCCGCCGGCCTGCGCGCGTGGGCCCCGAGAACAGGGGGAAGCCGAGGCAGCCCGCGAGGGCCGCCAGGACGAGGGGGTCCGCCCAGCCAAGTCCTCCGAACTGCACCGAGAGCACGCCCGCTGCCAGGAGAGGCAGGAGGGCGGTGGTCCCCATCATCCGGAAGAAGAACACCCCCATCGGCGCGCGCGGCATGAGCGCCAGGAAGAGCAGCACGCCGAAGGCGAGCTCCAGGCAGAACTGCGTTGCGAGAGGTCCCCAGGCCATGTGGGGATCATAGCGGGCCCGCGGACGCGGCAGGGCGCTCGGGGGGCCGCTCCAGCGGGCTATGCTCGCGAGCCGACAGAGTCTCCTCCGGCGCGTGCGAGAGCGCGCGGGCCCTAGCGGCCCCGCCCGGACCTGCCGACCCAGGACCTGACCCATGAGCCCCACCCGCATCCTCATCACTGGCGGCGGCCGCGGCATCGGCCGCGCCATCGCGCTCCGCTTCGCTCAGCCCGGCGTCAAGATCTGCGTCGCGGCGCGCACCTCCGCCGAGCTCGACAAGGTCGTCGAGGAGATCGAGGCCAAGGGCGGCGAGGCCATCGCGGCCCAGTGCAACCTGCGCGACCACGGCTCGATCGAAGCAGCGGTCTTCCGCGCCGTGGACTTCTTCGATGGCGAAATGGACCTCCTCGTCAACAACGCGGGTATCTTCGACGTCAAACCTCTTGAGGAGTGCGATCCGGACTTCATCCAGCGCCACTTCGAGGTCAACCTGATCGGTGCCATGCAGGTCACCCAGGAGGCCCTGGCTGCACTGCGTGAGGCCTCCAACGCGCGCGTCGTGATGATCAACTCGACAGCGGGTCAGCAGGGCTACCCCGGCAGCACCGTTTACTGCGCGACCAAGTACGGCATGCGCGGCTTCGCGGACGCCCTGCGCCTCGAGCTGCAGGACGACGGCGTGCAGGTCACCACGATCTACCCCGACTCCACCGACACGACGATCTTCGACGGCGTGGACCTGGAGCTCGACCGCTCGGCCATGGATAGACCTGAGGATGTGGCCGAGGTCGTATGGCGCTGCGCCACCGGCGCGGAGACGCGCACGGACGTGCCCGTGCGCGAGTAGCGCCGGGCCCGCCTCGCCTCGCTTCAGGCCAGCGAGCGGCGCGTCCCTCGGGCTTGCGCCAAGCCCGCAGAGCCCCTGCGCGGAGCGGCAGCGCTTCTTGTGGAGGGCCAGCGACGGGGGCAGAGAGGCGCAGCGAACCGCGACCTCACGGCTTGCAGCGCCTCGATGCGCGCGGCCTGCTCTGCTCCAGGGCTGGCCTCAGCTGAAGGGGGCGAGGGCGCGCGGCTCCGCCTCACCTTGGCGCCAGCGCCAGGCAGGCTTGCCGGCCCGGTCCGCGATCTCCATGCTGATCGCGGGCCCACGCTCGAGCACGCATCCCAGCCGACGCAGCTCGCGGTCGAGGCCGCGCAGGGCCCGCCGCTGGTTCGCGAGGTCCGCAATGAGCGCGTCGGAGCGCGCGTCAGAGCCCGCGGTTTCCGACGCCCGTTGATGCTCCGCAACCTGCGGCGCACCAGCGCTCGGGTCGCGCGTGCCCTCGAGTTCACGCTCAAGTGTGAGCACCCGGGAGCGCCGCTCGGCGACCTCGCGCGCGATGGACGCCAGCAGCGGAACGAGGGCACGCGCGTGCTCGGAGCCGGGCGCGTGCTGTTCAGTGCGTTGCAGGGTCGTGATGCGGCGGGTCATGGGTACCTCCTGTTCGCTGCGTTGATGGAGCGGGCCCTTGCAGTCCAGGCCCATGGGTTGGAGGGAGAGAAGCCGGCTGACCCGAGGGACCGATCGCCGAACCGAGAGATCTGCCCCCAAGCGTCCCGGAACGGGAGGTCCGTTGGGCACTGCCACGAGGCTGCAGCTCCTGCGCGGGGGCTGCTTCCCTTGCATACCGGACATGCCCTCGGAGCAGCAGCTGCGTCCAAGGCAGCAGCTGTGGAGAAGACGAGGGAGGCGACCGCGCTGCCCGCCCCGCCACACGCCCCGCTAACCTCTGCCCATGCCCCAGCCCGTCCTCACCATCACGCACCGCATGGAGTTCGCGGGTGCGCACCGCATGGACAACCCCAGCCTGTCCCCGGAGCGCAACCAGGAGGTGTTCGGCGCGTGCAACCGCATCCACGGCCACAACTACACGGTGGAGGCAAGCCTGGCGGGACCGCTGGACCCTGAGACGGGGATGGTCGCGAACCTCGTCGACCTCATGCGGGTCATGCGCGAGGAGGTCTTCGAGCAGCTGGACCATCGCCTGCTGAACGAGGTCGAGTGGCTGCAGGG
>JBDQFW010000197.1:0-6547 GCA_040265735.1 Planctomycetota bacterium
ACTCATTGTCAGTATACGACTCACAAAGAGATATACACTATCCACATCTTTGTCAGCGTCAGTTTTGTTTTAGAGACAGGCCAAGTACGCGTGGTCCTCCAGCAGGTAGTCGTGGTCCGCATCGCCCGCTATCGAGAGCTTGACCAGGCGACCGTCCTGCGCGCCGAGGACCTCGACCAGCTCGTCCATGGTCCAGACGTAGAAAAGACCCTCCTCCCCCTCGGAGTCGGCGTCCTCCGCGCTGTGGAAGGCGCCGTCCGGGTCGAGCAGGTCGCGTAGGACGTACTCGAAGGTCTCCTCCGCCGCGCGCCGCAGGTCCTCGTGGCCCGTCACCTGCCACGCCTCGACGCAGGCCATCGAAAAGGTGGCCTGGTCGTAGAGCATCTTCTCGAAGTGCGGCACGAGCCACTCGCGGTCGGTCGAGTAGCGGTGCAGTCCCTTGCCCACATGGTCCCAGACCCCGCCGGCATGCATCGCCCGCAGAGTCGCCACGGCCATCTCGAGGGGCGCGGGGTCCCCCGAGCGGTCGTGCTGGCGCAGCAGGAAGCGCAGGTTGTGGGGCACCGGGAACTTGGGCGCCATGCCGAAGCCCCCGAGCTCGTCGTCGTAGCGCTCCTGGAGCTCGGCGTAGGCCTTCAAGAGCACCTCGGGCCCAGGCCGCGCCCCCGGGCTCCCGCCCGTGAGACCCTTCACATGCTCCACGATCCGCGAAGCGTGCTCCTCCACCCGGTCGCCCTGGCTGCGCCAGGCCTCCGCGAGCTGCGGGGCCAACTGCATCATCCCGGCGCGCCCGCCGCGGCCGTGCTTGGGGAAGTAGGTCCCGGCGAAGAACGGTCGCCGATCGGGGGTCATGACCACCGTCATGGGCCACCCTCCGCTCCCGGTCATGGCCTGGGTCACGGTCATGTAGGCCTGGTCCACATCCGGCCGCTCCTCACGGTCCACCTTCACGCACACGAAGTGCTCGTTCAGGAGAGCCGCGACCTGCTCGTCCTCGAAGGACTCGTGCTCCATCACATGGCACCAGTGGCAGGTCGAGTAGCCGATCGAGAGGAACACCGGCTTGTTCTCGGCCCGCGCGCGCTCGAACGCCTCGTTGCCCCACGGGTACCAGTCCACGGGGTTGCGCGCGTGCTGGCGCAGGTAGGGGCTCTGCTCGAACACGAGCCGGTTGAACTCGTGTCCCCCGTCCGGGGGCAACAGGTCGATGTCTGCCTGGGCAGGGAGGGGCTGTCGCACGGTGCTGTGCTGGAGGGGCAGGGCGAGGGTCAGCGCGAGGAGCGGGATCACGCCTCGGGCACTCCCAGGTCGTGGAGGAGGCGCTTGAGGGCGGGAGGAGTCCCCACGCCGCCGTAGCCGCCCAGGTACTCGCCCTGGGCATCGGTGACCATCACGAAGGGCAGCATCATGGCGTCCTCGACCTTCATCGCGAGGGCGATCACGCGGTCGTCCTCACGGTCCGCGTCGGCCGCGAAGCCGACGAAGCCGGCCTGGAGCCGGGGGGCGAGCTGCGGATGCGGAACGGTGCCTTCCACGAAGGCACGGCACTGGCTTCACATCTCGCGGCCGAACTCGATCAGAACGCGCTTCCCAGAGGCGGCGGCCGCCGCCAGGGCGTCGTCCAGCTCGTCGTACCAGTCCAGGGTCCCGCCGTCGTCGAAGTGCGGGTGAGGTCGGCGCTCGCTCATGGGCCCATTGTGGGTCCAGGCGTGCGGCTCCCCCATCGTTGAAGGCCGGGAATCGACCCCCGCCGTGGCTCAGCTCTGCTTGCGCTTGAGGTAAGCCTCGATGAACTCGTCGATCGCGCCGTCCAGCACCGACTGGACATTGCCCTCTTCGTACATCGTCCGGTGGTCCTTGACCATCTGGTAGGGGTTCAGGACGTAGGACCGGATCTGGTTGCCCCAGGCGATCTCGCCCTTCTCGCCGTAGAGGGCGGCCATCTCGGAGTCGCGCTTGGCCTCCTCCATGGCGATCAGCTTGGCCTTCAGCAGCTTCAGCGCCGTCGCACGGTTCTTGTGCTGGCTGCGCTCGTTCTGGCAGCGCACGACGATCCCGGTCGGGATGTGCGTCATCCGCACCGCCGACTCCGTCTTGTTCACGTGCTGGCCACCCGCGCCGCCGGCGCGCATGGTGTCCACCTTGATGTCGGCTTCGTTGATCTCGATGTCGATCGAGTCGTCCAGCTCGGGGGACACGTCGACCGAGGCGAAGGCCGTCTGGCGGCGAGCCTGGGCATCGAAGGGGCTGATCCGCACTAGGCGGTGCACGCCCGACTCGGCCTTCAGGTAGCCGAAGGCGAACTCCCCGCGCACGGCGATCGTGGCGGACTTGATGCCCCCCTCGGTCTCCTCCTGGTACTCGACCTGCTCGACGGCGTAGCCGCGGCGCTCGGCCCAGCGGGTGAACATGCGCAGCAGCATCGAGGCCCAGTCACAGGCATCGACCCCACCAGCTCCGGCGCTGATCTGGATGAACGCGTTCGCCGCGTCGTTGGGCCCGCCCAGCATTAGGCGGAACTCGAGCTCCTCGATCGTGGTCTGGATCGTCTGGACGATGCCCTCGGCCTCGCCCAGCAGCTCGTCCTCACCGGCCTCGGCGGCCATCTCCTCGAGGACCTCCAGGTCCTCGAAAGCCGAGCTCACCCGATCGACCGGATCCACGACGGACCGGGCCACCTTCATCTCGCTGATGATCGCCTTGCTCTTCTCCTGGTCGTTCCAGAAGTCGGGCGCGTTCTGCAGCTCCTCGATCTCGCCGAGGCGGACTTTCAGCTGAGCGTAGTCAAAGACTCTCCGACAGCTGGCTGAGCCGGCCGCGGAGCTCCTTTGCAGAGATCAGAAGGTCTTGGAATCCGGACATGGGGCGAGGAGGATAACCGCTCGGACCGCGCGCGCAAGGCGCCGCCCCGCCCTTCATGCAGATCGACAAGCCCACCCTCGAGGGGCGCCTGCTGCGCCGCTACAAGCGCTTCCTGGCGGACATCGAGATCCCCGGTGAAGACGAGCCCATCGTCGCCCACTGCCCCAACACCGGGTCGCTCCTGGGCTGCGTCCCAGCCGGCGCCCCCTGCGTCCTCCGCGACAGCCAGGACCCCAAGCGCAAGCTCCGGTACACCCTCCAGACGGTCGAGGTGGACGGGACTTGGGTGAACGTGGACACGGGCCTGCCCAACAAGCTCGTGCCAGAAGCCGTCGCCGCTGGCCTCGTCCCGACGCTGCGCGGCTACGACCGCATCCGCACCGAGGTCAAGTACGGCAAGAACAGCCGGATCGATGTCCTCCTCGAGAAGGAGGAGGGGGCGCGCTGCTATGTGGAGGTCAAGAACACGACCCTCGCCCGCGGCAAGCGCGCCCTCTTCCCGGACGCCGTCACCGAGCGCGGGCGCAAGCACCTGGTGGAGCTCATGGAGATGGTGGCCGAGGGCCACCGGTCCGTGATGTTCTTCTGCGTCTCGCGCAGCGATGTCACCAGCTTCGCTCCCGCCGATGACATCGACCCTGCCTACGGCGAGACCCTGCGCGAGGCTGTTGCAGCGGGCGTCGAGCTCGAGGCCTGGTCCACCGTCGTGGGCCCGACCTCGTTCGAACTCGGCAAGCGCCTGCGGGTCTCCCTGGAGGCTCCGAAGGGAGCCTAGAGGGAGACGCCGTAGCGCTCCTCGGCCTCGTCGTCCACGGGGTACTGGGGCCCGCCCGGCCCGCCGATGGTGTGCCAGGGATCGGGACGGAGCACCGGCTTGACCAGGCCGCGGGTCACCTCCACGGCGACCACGTACTTCGCACCGCGCATCAGCTCGCCGATCCAGAGGGCCAGGAGGCCGAGCACGAAGAGCCCCGTGACCTCAGGCAGCCCTCCTCCGTCAGCCAGGCGGCCGTCGAGGATCCGCGCGCCGAAGCCCAGCACGCCCGTCACGAGCAGGGCCTCGACCAGGACCAGGGCCAGCATCGGGCGCAGGGTCCGCACGGGGTGCCGCAGGACCATCAGCAGGGTCATGAACCCGGCCACCACCACCGAGAAGCCGTCGTGCAGAGCAAGACGCGTGCGCACGAAGGTCGCCCAGCAGAGCGTGCTCGCGAAGAGCAGCGCGAAGAGACCGTGCTGGGCCCAGTCGAGGCGGTGCTTGATGGCCTCGGAGCTCAGGGTCTCGAGGCGCCCCTGATCCCACTCGGGAATCTGCAGCGCGCGATCCAGGACCAGGTCCTGCCAGAGCTCGCCGTACACGAGCAGCCGCCAGCCGCCCAGGATCAGCAGGGTCAGGATCAGCAGTCGGGTGAAGCGCCAGAAGAAGCGCGCGCCCCCGAACGCGATGCGCCGCAGGATGCTGCCCTCGCCGGCCCCAGCCAGAACCTGCAGCCAGCCCCCCGCGGCCAGGACGCCCAGCACCATGGCCAGGAAGCCGAGGAACGCCGACGCGTCGCCAGCCCAGGCGTCGAGCTGCTGGAGCCCCTGCGCATGGTCCGTGCGGAAATCCACGGTCAGGTGGTGCACCTGCTCGCCGGGCGCGTAGCGGCTGCCCAGCGTCTGGGAGAACCAGGAGTACCGCGGGGCGCCAAGGGGCGCCGCCAGCAGGAACATGGCCAGGGTCATGGGGAGCCAGGCCGGCAGCAGGCGCAGTGCGCGCTTGAGGCCGCGGAGGGAGACCCAGCCCCGGGGGGCGGTCACGGTGTCGTGCTCGAGGTCCATGGTCATCAGCCCGCCACGCGCGAGAGCCACTGGAGGATGCGGGAGTGCCAGGTGATCGAGCGCTCGGCCCAGCGCCAGGGCGCCAGCCGGTCCGCGCGCGCGTACCACGCGTTGTTGGAGAGGTCCGTGTCGAGGTGCACGATCGGCTTCGGGTCGAGCACGACCGAGCGGATCTTCGCCTTGCCAGGCACGAGCGGCAGGCGCCACCAGGTCTGGGCCAGCTGCTGCTCGCGAGTCCAGGTGAACGAGACCGAGCGTGACTCCTCGCCCTCGACAGGCTCGAACTGCACCTCGATCCTCACCGGCAGGACCAGGTCTCCATCCCGCCGCACGGTCACGTCGTAGGCCACCTCGCCTCCTTGCGACGGCGCCCCGGCCTCGCCCTCCTTGGGTGGCGGCCCCCAGCTGCCGTCGGGCAGGGGGAAGAGCCCCTGGGGCCCAGGCACCTGCGGCTGGCGCACGCCCACGCTCCAGTCCGCGGTCTTGGTCCCCTGGAACACATCCTGAAAGAACCACCCCACGTCCTCGCCCGAGCCCGCCTGGAACGCAGCGTAGAAGTCCTCGGGGTAGGGGTGCCGGTAGCGCCACTGCTCGGAGTAGTGGCGCATGCCGCGCAGGAAGAGGGTGCTCCCCACCAGGTCGCGCAGGGTGCGCAGGGACGCCGCCGTGCGCGGGTAGCTGTTGGTGCGGTAGCTGTTCCGATCGCAGTAGTGGAAGGCCCAGGTCTCGATCGGATCCGTGTCCGGATCGCGCAGGTAGCCAGCGCGATCGCCCCGCACGGGGTCGGTCCACTCAGGCGCGAAGGTGAGGAAGGGCTGATCCCTCCAGAAGTCGAGGAAGGCGCTGGAGGCGAGGGGCTGGAGGCGCGTGGAGCGGGTGGGGACCTTCCACGAGCGCCCGGTCAGGATCCCGCCGAAGTTGCCGCCGTCGGGCAGGCCGCTGGGCCGCTTCCCCCAGACCGGCAGTCCCGCGTAGCGCGTGCTGGTGCGCTGGGGCCCGTACTGGCGCATGAGGACCTCGGAGTCGGTGTAGCTGTTGAAGCCCTCGTCCAGCCAGGCCGCCTCGTACTCGTTGTTGCCCACGAGCCCGTACCAGAACTGGTGACCGGCCTCATGGACCGTCACGCTCTCCGGCCGGTGCATGGCGGGCTCAGTGAACATGCTGGTCCCGCAGGTGAAGAGGGTCGGGTACTCCATCCCCCCGGCCGCGCTCGCGCCCCAGGCCGGGTCGATCACGCTCACCTCCGCGTAGGGATAGTCGCCCCACCACAGGCCGTACAGGAACAGGGCCGCCATGGTGGCGTTCGCGTGGCGCTCGAGCTGGTCATCGTGCTCAGGCTGCACGAAGACGCGCACGGTGACCGGCCGCAGGGCGAAGTCCTCGGCGGTGTCCCAGTCCGGGTTGGCGTTCACCGCGTCGAGGATGTCCACCTCGTACTGCGGATAGCGGCTGCGCCAGGAGCCCGGGTCGAACTCGAAGGTGCGCACGACGAAGTCGGGATCTGCGGACCAGGCGAAGCCGTGCACCTGCGGGCGCGGGATGCGTGCGCCCTTGGCCAGGGGATCCAGGCGCTCGCGATCCTCCTCGGAGGGCGCCAGGAAGCGCACGCGGATGCGGTCGGCCTTGGGATCCTCGACGACCCCGCCCACCTGCACGCCCGACGCGGCAACCTTGAGGGTGCCGCGCCCCTGCTCGCCGCGCTGGTAGGACTTGGACGGCAGGTCGAGCGTCACATCGTAGGTGCCGTAGTCCGCGTAGAACTCGGTGTTCATGTGGAACTGGTGGCAGTTCCAGCCGCGGCCGCCCTCGTACACCCCGAGCTTGGGGAACCAGTGCGACATGAGCAGGAAGTCCTCGTGGTGGC
>JBDQFW010000198.1:0-6528 GCA_040265735.1 Planctomycetota bacterium
CCGCGGCGCGACCGCGGTGGCGCACGCGCACCACGCGCAGGCCGAGGTCCCGCAGGCCGTCCTCCGCGCGCTCGACCTCGGCCAGAAGGCTCGGCGTGACGCGCGTGCCCACCGGGATGCGGCTCGCCAGGCAGGCCATGGCCGGCTTGTCCGCGACGGCCAGGCCGTGCAGGCGGGCGTAGGCCCGCACCTCAGCCTTGGTGAAGCCCACCTCCGCGAGGGGGGCCACGACGCCGGCCTCCCGAGCCGCGCGCCTGCCCGGCCGATCGTCGAGCGCATCGTCGGCGATCTCGCCGAGCGCCGCAAAGGGGATGCCCTCGCCCCGGCGCCACGCGTCAAGAGCCCGGAACAGGGCCGCCTTGCAGAAGTAGCAGCGATCCCCGCGGTTGGCCTGGTAGTCAGGATCGTCCTGCTCGTCGGTGGCGAGCTCGACCAGGCGGATCCCGATCTCCGCGGCGATCCGCCGGGCATCCTCGAGCTCCCTCCTCGGCAGGGAGGCCGAGTCCGCGAGCACGGCCACCGCCGCATCGCCGAGGACCCGACGGGCCGCGTGGGCGAGCACCGACGAGTCCACGCCACCGGAGAACGCGACGGCCACGCTGCCCAGTTCGGCGAGGCGTGCGTCGAGGGCCTCGATCCGCAGGGGGTCGAGTGCGAGCAGCTCGCTGCTCAGGACGCCTCCTCCAGATAGAGGCGGACCTTGTCCACATAGCCCTGGGCCGAGCGACGCAGGGCCTCGACCTGCTCGGGCGCGATCTCGCGCACGACCTTCGCGGGGACGCCCACGACCAGCGAGCGCGGAGGGATCACGGCGCCCTCCTTCACCACGGCGCCCGCAGCCACGATGGACTCGGCGCCGATGCGCGAGCCCCCCAGCAGGACGGCCCCCATCCCGATCAGGCAGCGGTCCCCAACCTCGGCGCCGTGCAGCACGCAGCGGTGCCCGATGGTGACCTCTTCCCCGATGACGTTGGGCACGCCGGGGTCCGCGTGGATCATCGTCAGGTCCTGCACATTCGTCCGTGCGCCGATCACCAGCGGCGCATCGTCGCCGCGCAGGACGCAGCCGAACCAGACGTTGGCGTCGTGGCCGAAGGTCACCTCTCCGGTGACCACGGCACCCTGGGCCACGAACGCGCCCCCCTCGACGGGACGCATCAGGCCGGTGCGAGAGAAGAAGGTCATGAGGGGGTCGACAGGGCCAGGAGGATCACCTGAACGCTGTTGTTCAGAGCGTGGATCGCGAAGGGAACCAGCAGGTTGCGGGTGCGCACCATGGCCAGGCCCATGACCAGGGCCAGCGCGAAGATCGGACCGCTGGCGAAGAGGCCGTGCAGAGCGGCGAACACCGCGGAGGAGATCAGCAGGGCCTGCCGCGTGCCCAGGCGCACCTCGAGGAAGCCGAGCAGGACGCCGCGGAAGAAGAGCTCCTCGACGAGCGGGATCGCGAGGCCCGCGAGGACGAACACCGGCAGCAGGTCCGCGCCCGTGGCGCCGCGAATCAGCTCGGCCACGTCCTGCTGCGGCAGGTCTCCGGTCACGAAGACCCAGCCCGCACCCCAGAGGCTGTTCACGCCCATCAGCAGCGGAGCCACGAGGAGGGTGATCATCAGGCCCGTGAGCAGGCCGCTCCAGCGCGCTCGAGCTCCGAGCCCGAACTGCGCCAGGCCCCGCGGCCCCTGCCTGTCGAGCAGAACGGAGTCCGGGGAGGAGGCTTGGCGGCGAGCCGTCCGAGCCGCGGCCAGCAGCACCGGCACGGCGAAGGCGAGCTGGGCGAGGGCCGTGGCCGCCAGGAGGCCGACGACACTGGGCGCGTCAGGCGTGGCGGTGATCGTGGTCCCGCCCTCTTGCCACTGCTGGGTCCCGCCCGTGTCGAGCATCACGGCTGCGACCACCGTGAGCCCCAGGTACAGCGCGAGCCCCGTCAAGAGCTGGCCCCAGGTCGCCTCCGAGCGCGCAGCCGGAGGGTCCGGGTGCCGAGCGCCCACGACCGCCACGGCCAGGGACGCGAGCCCGCCTCCGACGAGGAGCAGGCCGAGGATCGCCGCCAGCACCAGGGGCGAGGTGAGGAACTGCGGATCGAGGTCCGGCATCAGAGGGGCGCCCCGAGCAGTCCGGTCTCGGGGGAGGAGGCCTGGGCATAGAGCCGCCGCGGGATGCGCCCCGCGCGGAAGGCCTCGCGGCCGGCCTCGCACGCAAGGCGCACGGCCCGCGCCATGCGCAGTGGCTGCTCCGCGCCGGAGATGGCGGAGTTCAGCAGCACGCCGTCCGCGCCCAGCTCCATGGCGAGAGCCACATCGCTCGCGGTGCCGAGCCCCGCGTCCACGATCAGCGGGACCTCCACCAGCTCGCGCGCGATGCGGATGTGGTCTGGATTCGCCACCCCGCGTCCCGAGCCGATGGGCGAGCCCGCGGGCATCACCGCTGCCGCCCCGGCCTCGGCCAGGGTCGCAACGAGGCGCGGGTCGTCGGAGCAGTACGCGAAGACTCGGAAGCCCTCGGCGACCAGCCGCCGCGTGGCCTCGACCGTCTGGACGGGATCGGGCAGCAGCGTGCGCGGGTCGCCGATCACCTCGAGCTTCAGCAGGGGCGTGTCCAGCAGCTCGCGGGCGAGGAGCGCGGTGCGCACGGCCTCGTCCGCCGTGTAGCAGCCCGCCGTGTTGGGGAGCAGCTCGTAGCGCGAGCGGTCGATGTGATCGAGCAGGCTGGCGCCGGCGCGCTCGTCGAGGTTCACGCGCCGCACAGCCACGGTGACGAGCTGGGTCCCCGAGGCCTCGAGACAGGCCACGAACTCCTCGCTGCTCGCGAAGCGGCCCGAGCCCATCAGCAGGCGCGAGGAGAGCTCCAGGCCCGCGACCTGGAAGGTGTCCGCGCTGGTCGCCATCGGCTCAGCCTCCCCCCACCAGGGTCACGATCTCCAGCCGATCCCCAGGGGCGAGGCGCGCCTCCTCCCAGCGCGTCCTGGGCAGGAGGGTCCCGTTGAGCTCGAGAGCCACCTGGGCCGGCTCGAGCTCGAGGCGCCGGAGCAGGACCAGCACGCCCTCGCCGTCCCCCAGGGGCTGGGGGGCGCCGTTCACATGCACGATGCCGGGGTCGCTCATGGCGCAAGCATGGTACGAGCCCAGGGCGGATTTCACCCCATGCGCACGAACGCGCACTTCAAGTAGTCGCTCTCGGGGAGGCCAAGCCGAACCGGGTGGTCCGGGGCCGCGCCGGTCAGCGCCTCGAGGAACGCCTCCCGGCCGGAGACGCGCGCGGCGCTGGCCAGGTGCTCGGTGAAGTCGCGGCGGCTGATCGCGTGCGAGCAGGAGGCGCTCACGAGGGTGCCGCCCTCCGGTAGGAGGGCCATGGCGCGACGGTTCAGCTCCACGTAGCCCCGCTCGGCCCCGGCGCGCTCCTTCTTGTTCCGCGCGAAGGCCGGCGGGTCCACCACGGCCAGCTGATAGCGCTCCTCCGCCTCGGCCCGCGCGCGCAGGTCCTTCATGCAGTCCACGCGCTCGACGCGGACGCGATCCGCGACCCCAGAGCGGCGGGCGTTCTCCAGGATCCGCTCGCATGCCGCCGCGTTCTGCTCAAGGCAGAGGACCTCCTCGGCCCCCGCCAGGGCCGCCCGAATGCCGAACAGCCCGTCGTAGGCGAAGGCGTCGAGGACGCGCCCGCCCTCCGCCTGGGCCGCCGCGCGGATGCGATTGTCGCGCATGTCGAGGTATGCGCCGGTCTTGTGCCCCTCGCGAACGTCCACCGCGTAGACGAGGCCCCCTTCCTCACGCACCTCGACGGGGCCGTCGATCGACCCGCGCAGCACCTCGACCCGAGGCTCGAGCGCCTCCAGCCGCCGCACGCTCAGGTCCGAGCGGTCGAGCACCGCGGTGACCTCGAAGGGCATGGCCTCGAGCAGCAGCTCCACGAGGAAGTCCCGCATGCGGTCCGCCCCCTGGGTGCCCGTCTGGAGCACGAGGGTGCTGGCGTAGCGATCCACGATCAGGCCGGGGATCCCCTCGGCGTCGCCGCTGAGCAGGCGGCAGGCCCCCGCGGGGTCGAGCAGCCCGTGCCGCTGGCGCGCCTCGATCGCACGCCGCACGCGGCCCTCCCAGAAGGCCCGGTTGGGCTGCTCCTCCTCACGGGTCACCATGCGCAGGGCGATCTTGGAGCGTGCGCTGAATAGGGCCCAGCCCAGGGACTCCCCCTGGGGCGCGAACACCGGGACGAGCTCCCCGGGAGTGCCCTCCCCGTCCGCCACGTCGTCGGCGTAGATCCACGGGTGGCCATTGAGCAGCCAGCGCCGCCCCTTCCCGGTCAGGGTCATCGTTCCCATCTGCTCTCCGCTCCACGCCCGCTGAGGGCCATGCGACCGCCCTGCGGCACCTCGCCGCCGCCGTCGCAGCCCCGCAGGCTACTCGACGAGGGCCTTGAAGCGCGAATCGTCCCGCAGGGAGCCCAGGTCCGGATCCTGGGCGGCCCAGTCCTTCTGCCGCCGCAGGGCGCCAGGGGAGGAGGCCGCAGGATCCAGCTCGCGCTCGAGCCAGGCGAGGGCCGCGTCCGCCTCGCCGAGCAGCGCATAGGTGCAGGCGAGGTTGTAGTGGAGTGAAGGCGAGGGCCGAACGCCGCGCAGGAGCTCCCTGGCCTCGGCCGCGCGCCCCGCCCGCGCGCGGTAGCACGCAAGCAGCAGCCGCGACCAGGAGTCGTCGCGCAGCTCGTGGGCGCGCTCGACCCAGGCCACGGCCTCGTCGGGCCGGCCCAGCTTCACGTTGGAGTTCACGGCGAGGGCGGTGAGCGCCTCCGCCAGGAGCCCCTCGACCAGTCTCCTCGCCCCGGGTCCGCCCTCCCGCGCCTCCACCGCGCCAAGCAGGTCCTCAGCCCGCTCGAGCGCGCCGAGCAGCACGGTCCTCGCCCGGACCGGCTCGTCCAGGTCGGTGGCCGCCGCGCCTTCCGCCAGGGCCGCGCGCACGCGGCGCTCCTGGACCAGCAGGAACCACTCCTCGTCTGAGGCATCCGTGGCGAGGTCCTCCGCGTACCTCCGGGCGAGCACCTCGGACTCCTCGGCGCGGCCCTCGTTGCGCAGGTCACGCGCGAGCCAAAGGGCGAGGCTGGCCGGCGACCGCAGCCTGCGCCAGGCCCGTTCGTCCACCGGCTTGGCGGCCTCGCTCATGGCACGCGAGAGCTGCCAGCGCCGGAGCTGACGCTCGAGGAGGTCGTCCTGGTCCGGCAGCACGAAGGGGGCAGGCTGCCCGAGCGCGCCGGAGGCCGTCTCCTGCTCCTGGCGCGTGGCGTACACGACGCGCGCCTGGAGGGCCCTGCGCAGGAAGCCCTCACGGTGCGGATCCTTCCATATGGAGAGGCTCTCGTCGGGCGCCGCGGGCTCGAATCCCGCGAGCTCCCAGCCCGAGACGCTCGCCAGCGCGGTCCCCACGCCCAGCGCGGCCGCCACGCCCCCGTCGGGGCCGATGCCCGGGAGCGCGCGCCCCAGGACCAGGGTCTGCAGCGGTGAGGCGCTGGCGCCCAGGAGAGTGTCCCAGCCGTTCGCCCCGCCCCCGCTCACGAGGGTGGCCTCCACGTCGAGCTGAAGGGAGACCGCGTGCAGCTCGGCCGCGAGCGCGAGGGCCTCGGGGGAGCTCGGCGCGAGCCCCTGGAGGAGCCGCCCAAAGAGCCGCGTAAGCTGCACCTCTCCCAGCGCGCCCAAGGCCTCGGCTCGCTGGGCGGCGACCTCGGGCGACCTGGGCCCACGCTCGAACCCAAGCAGGACCTCCTGCGCAAGTGCCTCCGCGGCGCGCAGGTGATCCTCGTAGGCCTTCTCACCCGTCGCGAGGCTCACGAGGGCCCGCAGGCCGTGGGCACGAGCCGCCTCCAGAGCCACCTCCCGTGGCTCGTGGGGCCCGGCCCGCCGCGCCACCTGCACGCGCACGCCAAGGCTGGCCCAGGCCGCCGCCAGGTCCAGGCCGCCCGGCGTGAGGAGCGCCACGCGGGCGAGGCGCGTGGCCAGCACTCCGGGCCGCGGAGCCCCGGCCAGGAGCACCGCCCCGCGGGCCTCGAGGCCGGCCGCATCGCCACGGGCCACCAGGCCCGTGAGCAGGGCCTGGACCCCTGCCGCCCCCGCGGCGGCCAGGGCAGGGTCAGGGCTGGCCGGGGCAGCCGCGAGGGCGGCGAGGCCCTCCTCTCCGGCACCCGGAGCGGCAAGGAGCTCGCCCAGCACGGTGAGGGCCGCGGCCGCCAGGGGGGCCTCCGGCTCGCCCGCCACGAACGCGGCCAGGGGCCCCTGGGCGTAGCGGCTGCGGGGGAGGCGGTCGATCCAGGTCGCGCCCTCGGCGCCCCCGAGGGTCGCAGCGACCTCGAGCAGGGCCTGGGACGCGGCGCGGGTGTCGAGGGAGGCGAGGACCTCGCGAGCGAGCTCGCGCACGCCGGGGTCGGGGTCCTCGAGGGCGAGGGGGACGAGACGGGCAGCCAGGGAGGGGTCCCCCCGCCGACCGCCCAGGAGGAGGTCCTCCAGGGCCTTGGCGCGGGCCTCGGCCTCGGGCGCGTTCAGGCCATCCT
>JBDQFW010000199.1:0-6496 GCA_040265735.1 Planctomycetota bacterium
CCGCGACCGAGGCCGCGACGCCGAGGCCGCCGGCCATGGCGGACTCCGCCAGGGCGACGGCAAGACCGCCCTCGGACAGGTCGTGGCAGGTGCGCAGGAGCCCCTCCTGCTGGGCCGCGTGCACCCGCGCCAGCAGGTCCGGCGCCGTGTCGAGGTTCGGGCGCGGGACGGTGCCTCCGTCCAGCTCCAGGTGAGCGAACAGCTCGGAGCCGCCGAGCTCGACGGCCGTCGAGCCGATCAGGACCACGCGGTTTCCGGCCTCCTTCAGGTCCATGGTCACGCAGCGCCGGACATCCGGGACGATCCCCAGCGCGGAGATCAGCAGGGTCGGCGGGATGGCCAGGGTCTCATCCCCGACGCGGTACTCGTTGTTCAGCGAGTCCTTGCCGCTGATGAAGGGCGTGCCGTACGCCATGGCCGCCGCGTAGCAGCCCTTGGACGCGTGGACCAGGGCTCCCAGGCGGTCGGGCTTGTTGCAGTTCCCCCAGGAGAAGTTGTCGAGCAGGGAGGTGCGGCTTGGATCCGCTCCGGCGGCGACCACGTTGCGAAGGGCCTCGTCGATGCACGCCTCCGCCATGGCTCGCGGGTCGAGCCGCCCGTAGCGCGCATTGGCGCCCACGCCGATGGCTGCGCCCTTGGGAGAGCCCGGCAGCGGGCAGAGCACCACCCCGTCGCTGGGGGCGTCGCGGTCCACGCCGCTGGTGGGGCCGATCACGCGCTGGCCCTGCACCTCGTGGTCGTACTGGCGGACGATCCACTCCTTGCTGGCGATCGTCGGCGTCCGCAGCAGGGCGAGCAGCGCGGCCCCGGCGTCCTCCAGCTCCGGCACGCCCGGGTCCGCCGCCGCGGGCGGGCTCCACGAGGCCTGCCGCGTCTGGCGAGGGTTGCCCTCGTGCAGGAAGTGCATGTCCAGGTCGCCCTGGACCACGCCGTCGTAGCGCAGCACGAGCCGCCCGCTGTCGGTGAAGGTGCCGATGGCGGTGGCCTCGGCGCCCTCGGCCTCGAAGGTCGCGAGCAGGGCGTCGAGGTGCTCCGGCGGCACGGCGAAGACCATCCGCTCCTGGGCCTCGCTAATCCAGATCTCCTCGGGGCTCAGGCCCGGGTACTTCAGCGGGACCTTCTCGAGGTCCACCACGGCGCCGCACTCCGCACCCATCTCACCCACGGCGCTCGAGAGGCCCCCGGCGCCGCAGTCCGTCACAGCCCGGTAGAGGCGTGCGTCGCGCGCCGCCAGGAGCCCGTCGAGGACCTTCTTCTCGGTGATCGGGTCCCCGATCTGCACCGCGCCGGCGCTGACGGTCTCGCTGTCCTCATGCAGCTCGACCGAGCTGAAGGTCGCGCCGTGGATGCCGTCGCGACCGGTCCGCCCGCCGGCGGTGACGATGATGTCGCCGGGGTGCACCTCCTTGTGCGCGGCCCAGCGGGGCATCAGCCCCACGGTCCCCGCGTACACGAGCGGGTTCGCGACATAGCCCTCGTGGAACCAGACCCCGCCGGCCACGGTCGGGATGCCCATGCGGTTGCCGTAGTCGCGCACGCCGGCGACCACGCCGCGCAGGATGCGCGCGGGGTGCATGGAGCCGCGGGGCACCTCGGCGTCCGGCAGGTCCGGAGGACCCACGAAGAAGGCGTCCACATTGGCGATGGGCTTCGCGCCGAGGCCCACGCCCAGGATGTCGCGCACCACGCCTCCGACGCCCGTGCCCGCCCCGCCGTAGGGGTCGATGGCGCTGGGGTGGTTGTGGGTCTCGACCTTCATCGCGAGGTCCCAGGTCTCCCCGTCCACGGTGTCGAACTCGACGATGCCGGCGTTGTCGTGGAAGACGCTGACGCACCAGTCCTTGTTCAGGTCGTGGGTGGCCTTGGCGATGGTGGACTTGAGCAGGTTGTCGATCACCTCCCCGTCCATCTCGATGCGCCCGCGGAAGGTCTTGTGCTGGCAGTGTTCGCTCCAGGTCTGGGCGAGGGTCTCGAGCTCGCACGCCGTGGGCTCGCGGTCGGCCGCCCGGAAGTGGGCCTGGACCGCCTGCATCTCCGCCAGGTCCATGGAGAGCATCCCCTCGGCGGAGAGGCGCAGCAGGCCCTCGTCGTCAAGCGTGCGGAGGGGCACCTCCACCACCGCGTGCTCGGTGGAGGCGTCGGGTTGCCCGTAGTGCAGGCCCTCTTCGCCGATCCCCACCGCGTCGATGACCTCGTTGGCGAGCACCTTGCTGGCCAGCTCCGCGAGGTGGTCGAGGGTGGCGGCGCTGCCCGAGACCTCCCAGGCCTGGAACGCTCCGACCAGGGGCTCCGTTCCAGGGGCGCTGATCCCCGCGCGCGTGAGGGCGCGGCGCAGGGTCCAGGTCACCGGGTCCATCACGCCGGGCTTGCGGGCGACGAGCACCCAGGACGCGGCGCGGCGCTCGGGCTCGGCCGAAGGGGCCGTCACGCGCGCCTCGTCCAGGACCGGATCGGCGAGCAGCTCGTCCACCGCACGCTGGACCTGCTCCTTGGAGAACGACGGGGGCAGCAGGTAGCCGCGTCCGAGCCGTAGGTCCTCGATGGAGTCCAGGCCCAGGCCGCGGGCGGCTGCCAGGGCGTGGGTGCCCTCGGGATCGTCGACGGCTGGACGACGGAAGACCTCGATGCGCCAGGCGTCGGGAAGGGAGACGGTGCGCGTGGGGGTGGCGGAGGCGGCCATGGGGGCGACGGTCTGTTCGTGGGCTGCGCCCGTGCGGCCTTTGGCGGAGCCGATCGGGCGCCGCGGGCGACGCTGGCAGGGGCGGAGCGGGCGTTGGGGGAGGCAGGTCCGGGGAGCCCGCCGGGCGCGTCCTCGGGGGGAAGGGAGCGCCTCCGCGGGGCACTCCGCGGGCGGGCAGTCTAGCCAGCGGGCTGCCTCGGATCACGACCTTCCGGGGGCCTCGTGGGCGTGTCCGGGTGCCCGGGCGCGGTCGCCACCCTTGCCTTCTGGGGAGCCCAGGGGCGAGACTGCGGGAAGGAACGCGCTGACCCCGGCCCGCGCCGCCCTCCGAGGGCGCCGGAGGTCCGGGCCTGGACCCCGCGCCAACGCACCGTGAGCACTCCCCGCAAGACCGACACCACGCCCGGGATGGCCTTCGAGCGGCCCATCCACGAGCTCGAGGCCCAGCTGGCCGAGCTCGAGGAGCTCTCCCGCAGCACCAACCTCGACATCGGCGAGGAGGTCGAGGCCGTGCGCCGCAAGCTCGCGTCCGCCATCGACGAGACCTATCGGGACCTGTCTCCCTGGGACCAGGTCAATGTGGCGCGCCACCCGGACCGGCCCGTGACCAGCGACTACTGCGAGAAGCTGTTCCAGGACTTCGTCGAGCTGCACGGGGACAAGACCTTCGGGGACGACGCGGCGATCGTGACTGGCTTCGCGACCCTGAACGGCCGGCGCTTCCTCTTGGTCGGTCACCGCAAGGGGCGCACCACCAAGGAGCGCCTCGAGACGAACTTCGGCTGCGCCCACCCGGAGGGCTACCGCAAGGCCCTGCGCAAGATGCGCCTCGCCGAGAAGATGGGCCTGCCCATCGTGACCTTCATCAACACCCCCGGGGCCTACCCGGGGATCGGCGCGGAGGAGCGCGGCCAGGCCGCGGCCATCGCCGAGAACATCCTTGAGATGTTCCGCATCAAGACCCCGATCCTCTGCATCGTCATCGGCGAGGGCGGGTCCGGCGGCGCCCTCGGGATCGGCGTCGGGGATCGGGTGCTGATGATGCAGTACGCGTACTACTCCGTGATCAGCCCCGAGGGCTGCGCGGCCATCCTCTGGAAGGATGGGGCGCGGACTCCGGAGGCGGCCGAGGCCCTCAAGCTGACCGCG
Source organism: Planctomycetota bacterium (assembly GCA_040265735.1). Lineage (GTDB taxonomy): Bacteria > Planctomycetota > UBA1135 > UBA1135. The sequence goes on from JBDQFW010000199.1 coordinate 3,830, forward strand.
GCCACCCTCACCGAGCTGGGCATCGTGGACGGGACCGTCGAGGAGCCTGCCGGCGGCGCCCACCGCGATCCGCAGCGCGCCATGGAGGCCATGGGCCGCGCCATCTGCGACCACCTGGACGAGCTGGCCGCGATCCCCAAGGAGGAGCTCCTCGCCGCCCGTCGCGAGAAGTTCCGTCGCATCGCCGCCATCGAAGGGCGCTTCCCGGTCGTGGCCTGAGGGCGCCCGGCCCGCCTGGGGTCTCGGGACGAGACGGCTTCCCGTCGGAATGAGCGCGGGGGCCCCAACACCCGCGCCTGGGCCGCGTAGGCCCTGCCATGAGTGCCGAGCCCAGCTCCCAGGTCCAGGCGGCCCCCTCCCGGGGGACCCAGCCTGCACCTGGCGCCCGGGCGTCCTATCCTTCGGTGAGCGGGCGCTCTGCCCGCGCCAACCGCCCGCGCATGTCCCGACTCGAGCCCACCGACCGCGCCTCCGAGGAGCGCGCCCTCGACCATGACCTGGTCAGGCGCGCCCAGGCCGGCGAGGAGGCTGCCTTCGCCTCCCTGGTTCAGCGCCACGAGCGCCGCGCGCTGCGGGTCGCCCGCAACCTCATCCCGTCCGACGAAGACGCCCGGGACCTGACCCAGGAGGCGTTCCTGCGGGTGTTCCGCCACCTGGAGCGCTTCGACTTCCAGTACGCCTTCTCGACCTGGCTGCACCGGATCGTCACCAACCTCGCCATCGACCACCTGCGCAAGCGCCGGCCGGTGGCGGCCCTCGGCGGAGGCGGCGAGGATGAGCCCTCGCTCGAGCTCGCCGACGAGGACGCGCCCCAGCCCGCCGCCCGCCTCGAGCGGGAGGAGACGCGCTCCGAGGTCCTGGCCGTGCTGGACACCCTCGCGCCGCACTTCAAGTCGGTGATGGTGCTGCGCGAGCTCGAGGGCCTTGGCTGCCCGGAGATTGCCGAGATCGTGGGGGCCACCCATGTCACCGTGCGCTGGCGCCTGCACCGCGCCCGCAAGCTCTTCCTCGAGGAGTGGGAGCGCCGCCAGCGCGCCGGCCTCTCCGCGCGCACCGCTCCCAACGCCGAACGCGATCCTTCGTAGGATCGGATCCGACCATGAGCCACGACTCCGACGAAGCCCTCGACGGCGCCTGCAGCGAGATCCGCGCGGCCCTGCCCCTGTTCGCCGGGCGGGACCTCGATCCGGACGAGCAGGAGACCGTGCAGCGTCACCTCGACGGCTGTCCCGCCTGCTCCCTCTCCCTCGCCCCCTGGGTCGAGGCGCGCGGCACCCTGGCCGCGGAGCGTGCGCGCCAGGAGCGGCAGCCGAGTCCTTCACTCTGGGAGGGAGTCCGCGCCGACCTGGTCCGTGAGGGCCTCGTGCGCCCGCCCGCGCTGCCCTCGGCCTCGCGCCGCCGGCCCGCCGCCCTGCGGGCGCTGGTCGCGGCGGCCGCGGTCGTCCTCGCCGTGGTCCTGACCCGCCCGGATGGGCCGGGGGCTCTGCCGCAGCCGTCCGGCGCCAGCCCGAGCGAGTCTGCCGTCGCCGCGGCTGCCGCGAGCGCCGGTAGCCCGGCCGCCCTCGTGGAGGAGCCTGCCCTTCTCGAGGAGAAGGTCGCCTCCGAGCCCAACCTGCTCGCCGATGCGCCGCGCGAACAGCCTGCCCCCGGGCGCCTGCGCCCCCTGGCCCCGGGTGACCGCGGCCTGGCGGAGGACGCCGTCGAGATCCTCCACACCCTCCCGCTTCGGCCGGGCGCAGCCGCCGCAGCGGGGAGCCCGCTGATGCTCACCAGCGGCCAGTGAGCGGACTGCGAGCGCTTCGCGCCGGCTGCTTCCAGAGCCGCACATGGGGCGCGCCCCCCGCGGCGGACCCGGCTCAGCTCCAGGGCCCCTGCCCTCTCCTAGACCAGACTTGATTCGTGAACGCAACGCGCCGTTCGAGGTGACTGCATGACCCACTCCGTCCTCTGGGCCGGCCTGGCCCTGCTTGCTCCGCCGCTCCTGCTCCAGGATGCTCCCGCGCCCCGCGTGCTGACCCTCGACCCGCCGGCTGCGGGCGCCGGAGAGGCGGTCCTCGAGGCAGAGCTCCTCGAGGCCCCCGAACCGAGCGCGGACCTGCGCGTGCTGCTCGCCCAGCCCGACCTGGACCGCCGCATGGCCGCGTTCGACGAGACGGTCGCGCGCCTGGGCGACCCCGCCGTGCGCGCCGAGGTCGAGCGGCTCGCCCAGCGCTCCGACGAACTCGGCTGGACCGCGCGCCTGCTCCTCCGCGACGCGCGGCGCCCGGCCGCGGTCGGCGGCCTCCCGAGGGGGCTCGGCGGCCTCCCGAGGATCCAGGACCTGTTCGACTCCCAGCCCTGGCCGGGGTTCCCCGGGAGCGGTGGATGGCCCGTGGGCGGCTCGAGCTCCTCGTCGAGCTCGGTCCAGGTCGAGCAGGGACCCGACGGCGTGCGCGTGGAGGTGCACACCTCCGAGAACGGACAGGAGAGCGTGCGCGTGTACGAGGGCGAGTCCCTCGAGGCCTTGAAGCGTGAGAACCCCGAGCTGGAGGAGGCCATGGGCGGCAGCCTGCGCCTCGAGTTCCAGGGTGGCCCGTTCGGGGGCTCACTCCTCGACCTCGATCTCTTCGACCGCCTCGGCGGGCGCGCTCCGTTCGGACCCGGCGAGCTGCCGTCCTTGGAGGACCT
>JBDQFW010000200.1:0-6443 GCA_040265735.1 Planctomycetota bacterium
CCCCTTCAGACCGCTCCCCCATGCCCCAGCTCACTCTGCTCTTCGGCGTCCTCCTCACGGCCCTCGGCCTGTGGGGCTACTTCCCCGACAAGCCCAGCGTCACCGCGCTCATTCCCGCGTTCTTCGGGGTGCCCCTGGCCCTGACCGGCCTGTGGGCCGGCCGACCGGGCTCCCGCAAGGCCGCCATGCACGTGGCCGTGCTCCTGACCCTGCTCGGAGCCATCGGCGCGGGGATGCAATGGAAGAAGAAGGACTTCGCCTTCGACGCCAAGGGCGCCCAGGCCCAGGGCCTCATGACAGTCCTCTGCGCCCTGCACCTCGGGCTCTCCGTGCGCAGCTTCATCGCAGCGCGGAAGGGCGAGTAGCAGAGCGGCTGCAGGCGCGCGCGCCCTGGTCCTTCGGGCCTCGCTCCTGCCGGGCTCAGCCTGGGCAGGCGTCGGGCACCGACCCCGCCAGGAAGGCCGGAGGCGTGAGCAGCTCCCAGCCCAGGTCGAGCTCGAGCGTCGGCTCGGCATCCACGTCGAGGGCCGCGGCCCGCGGCACGCTGGTGATCACCGGCGCCCCTGGCGTGAGAGTCCCGAGGCCGGAGGCCGGCGTCGGGCTCGCGCCGGAGTAGAGGCAGCCCGCATGGCCTGGGGGGCCCGCGGCCCCGAAGGAGCTGGCCACCGGGTCCGTCTCGGTGAGGCCGATCATCAGGCGAGACGCCCGGTGGGGCCAGGAAAGGCGCATGGGCCGCCCGGGGAGGGCCTCTCCCCAGGCCCCTTGCAGAACGAGGGCCTCGGTCAGCACGACCTGCTCCTGCTCTGCGGTCTCGAGCAGCCAGGACCAGGTGACAGGTCCTGCGAGCGGATCGCCGTTCTGGACCTCGAGTCCGAACGGCGGACGGACGGGCAGGCCGCCCTCGGCGCCGAAGACGGTGGGCTCGAAGGCGTCTCCCGTGGCGGCAACGACCTGGGCGACCCAGGTGTCCAGGGCGCTGGCGCCCTGTCCGGTCCAGGAGAGGGCGAGCACGGCTCCGGTCCGCGGCTCGGGCACGCGGCCGAGCTGTACGCGCTGGATCCCGCCCAGGGGCCCTTCGAGGCGCGTACTCCAGACCACGGCGCCATCCAGGTCGACCAGGCCGGCGAAGCCACTGCGCACCGCACCCTCCAGGAGCGTGCCCGACACGAGCAGCAGGCCCTCGAGGTCCGGATCGACGCTCCCCGCGGGGAGGAGATCGGTGACGCGGAGGTCGGTCACTCCCGCGTCCCCGTCGAGAACGAACGAGCGCGCCTCGACCGGGAGGCTCGAGGCGCCCACGCCAACGGCGGCCAGCAGCGTGCCCGTGCGGGATCCGGCGCCATCCTGGAGGGACCAGCCAAGCCAGCGCGCACCGTCGGCCTGCTCCTGGGCGAGGTCGCGCGGGAGCACCTCGAGCACGGGGTCCAGGCCAGTCCAGGTCAGCGCCCCTAGGGCGCCGCCCACCGGGTCCACGACCTGGGCCGTGGGCGTGCCCGCGGTCACTCCAGAGGCCACGAGGGCCTGATCCTGGCCGGCGGGGTCCGCAGCGGGCACGAGCACCGCTCTGTTGACGAGGCCGAGGGGAAGGGCGCCCTCCAGGACGATGGTGGCGCCAGGGAGCAGCTCGCCGGCCGCATCCGCGCGCAGGTGCACCAGGCGTCCGTCGGGCCCCTCGACGAGAGCGGCGTAGCCGCCGGGCCCGCCGTGCAGCGGCGTCAGCTCACGCAGCTCGAACCCGGCCGCGAGACCGCGGGCCCAGCCTCCGCTGAGCTGCTGCACCTCGCCCCAGAGCCAGGTGCGTCCGCCCACGGCCGCCCGAGAGCCGCGGTGCGCAACGGCATCCGTCGGCGAGGTGTCCACGCCGGAGAGGCGGAGCGCCTGGCGCACCTGACCCTCCGTAGTGAGCTGATAGACCTCGGTCGAGGTCTCTCCCGCGAGGCTCCGCTGGGTCGCCACCACCGAGCCGATGGCGCTCCGCTCGCCCCGCTCGTCGATCCAGTCGGCGGTGTCGATCTCCGTGCCCTGAACGAACACGATGCCGGACCGGGGCAGCGTGCTCGAGGGCGCGGGCGGTGCGGTCTCGTCCCCTCCACACCCCAGGAGGCTGGCCGCGAGGATCCCCATCGCCAAGCGGCCGGGGGAGAGCGAGACGGGGGCATGGCGGTGGACCGGGCTCATGGCTCCCACCCCACTCGATCCGCGCCCCGGGGACAAGTCACGCACTGCGGATTCAGCCGCAGGACTCCGCAGTGGCGTTCGGCAGTGCAATGCAGCAGTGCAATGCAGCAGTGCGGTGCAGCAGTGCGGTGCAGCAGCCAAATCAGCCGCGAGCCAGCGCCAGCCGAGCCCGACGCAGCACGTACCCCGGAAGATTCCCGCTGCGCCCCGCGTTCCGACGCGCCGCCCGCACCACCGCGGGAGCAAAGGTTGCCCAGAGCCGCGCCGCCCCGAGGTGTCCCCCACGAGCAGCAGGCTCATACCCAGCCGCCCGTAGCGCTCCCCGCGCCGCCTGCTCCACCGCCCGCACCTCCCCCGGCGTCAGCAGGCTCCGCCAGCGGTCGATGGCAGCTCTCTGAGGGCCAGCGGCAGGATCGTTGCGATCGAAGCTCGAGTTCGTGACGGGGATCCGCGCTCCACCCACACGTCCCGCGTTGCCCAACCACCGAGCGAGCGAGTCCAGCTGCTCCTCAGGCTCTGCCACGAGCCGCTCGAAGGACTGGACTCGAACCCGAGCCGCACCCAGGGTCTCTCGCGCATCCTTCGCTGCGTTCCAGGCAGCTCGCCAGAGGAGCGCGGCCGTTACGGGGTGAAACGAATGGGCAACCCGCCTGCGTTCGGCGATGACGTTGGCCTGGGCGGCGTCAGGGTCATCTGCCATGGTGGATCGGCTCCAGGCGGAGTAGCTAGCAACCACTGCCCGAGGGTCTCTCACCATCACCAGCAGGCGTGCATCGGGAAACACCTCCAGGATCTCTGCGATGCGGAAGAGATGACGTGGCGTCTTCTCGCCACCCCACGGCTGACCGGCACGACGCGCTTCGAGAGCCAAGTAGGCATGAAAGACGCGGTCGAGCGGAACTTCTCTGCCGCCGATTTCGCGCTGGAGCTCCCCGGACTTCAGCCATCCGGCCCCGGCCTGTCCACCATGACCGTAGGGAAGGTGACTCAGCGCCATGAACTCAGCCTCGACGCGATCGAACTCTGCTGCCCGGAGCGGCCGGGTCACCCCCTGCCTGAAGCGAACCCGCAGGTAATCGAAGTAGTGAGTCTCGGGCGTCATGCGGCGGCCCGTCAGCTGCTCCACGAGCGTGGCAGCAAGCGTGGTTCCCGATCTCGAGGCACCGCAGAGAAAGACAGGGCCCCTACAGAGCCTCGAATGCTGCTCGCCGGAGGAATCACTCACCCTTCGTCCTCAGCCAGCGGCGCACGCGATGCCGGATTCGATGGGCGCGGAACCACCACTTGGGGTGATCCTCGTGGTCCCTCCAGAGGCAGAGCTCGTCGCCGTCCACGGCGCGGCTCCAGTAGTAGTTCGGCACCTCCGTGCGCGGCTGCATGTCAAGGTGAAAGACCGGACAGGCAGCGCTCGCCTGGGGCGGAACGATCCAGGTCCACTCGCCAGCGGGCGTGCGGCCGTGCCCCTCCTCGGCCCTCGCGAACTCCATGTACTGTTCGCTGGCCGCGTGGTGGTCCACGATCGAGACCCCCGCCTGGCGGAAGGAGTGCAGGACCGCCTCATTGAGGGCGGTGAGGGCGTGATCGCGCCAGAGGCTCCCTTCAACCGCCTCGAGACCGAGGGACGCGGCGACCTCTGGCAGCAGGTCGTACCGGCGCTCATCCGCGAGATTGCGACTGGCGATCTCGGTCCCCATGTACCAGCCGTTGAAGGGGGCGCAGGGGTAGTCGAGCCCGCCGATGGTGAGGATCATCCCGCTGACCACGGGGAGCGCGTACCACTTGAGGCCAAGGCGACCCAGGCCCTGCTCGGTCGGGTGGTCTAGGTCGATTTCGCGCACGAGGCCCTGGGGCAGGGAGTGAGCGCTGCGCTGTCCCGTCGCAGAGCGAACCAGGATCGGAAGGAGATCGAACCGGCCGGGTTCGCCTGCCGAGGGACGCCACCCGAGAGCCTGCGCATGCCGTGTCGCCTCCACAGTCTGGGGATCACCGAGGACCCTCGCGCCGGGCCGGAGGTGGCCCGCGTACTGAATGAGCTGCCGGCTCTCCACGAACGGCGGCAGGTCCCCGGGCGAGACGGGATCGAAGATCGTGATCGCGGATCGAATCCGGCCGTCACCCTGCGCCCAGCGAATGTGCTCGAAGAGCGCATTGGCAATGGCGTCGGGGTCTCGCGTCCCACGACGGTCGATGACCTCGAGGGAGCGCCAGTGGAGCCGCCCGATGCAGCGAGCGTGATTCCTCCACGCAACCCGCGCGCCGAAGGCCAGCTCCTCCGTGGTGTGCTCATAGGTGCCCGTGCGGCGCAGGCTCTTCCGCACATCTCTCAGGCGTGCCTCGAGCCCGCTGCTCCCCGCCACCTCACGGTGAAACTGCCGGACGAAGCCAAGGGCCTCCTCCGTCCGCTCGGCGGTGCTAATTCGCCGGAGCCGTCTCCGCAGGGGATCCGACTCGACTTTGGAGTCCACCCTCATCGGATGCCCTACATCAGGCCATCGAATGCGCGCGCTGCGGATCGCACGGGACGACGATTGATCGCATGGACGACGCGCAGGACCCGGTCAAGGGCAGCACGCTCCTCATGCTTGCGCCCGATCGAGCTGCTGTAGCGCAGCTTCGCCCTCGCGGCCTCGGGACCGCGCACGCGCAGACCTGGATAGGCCTGGGGATCGGCTTCGAGTGCAGAGTGCATCGACGTCCCCTCATGGATCGAGAGGTCGTTGAAGCGAACCCGGTCGAGCTGCGCCTCGTGGGCCTCGAGGAACGCGGCGGTCTGATGCAGGTCGTCCGCAGTCTCTCCTGGGAAGCCCCGGAACATGGTGCAGCGCACGCTCAGGCCCGCGGCGTGGGCATCGCGAATGAACCGACTGTTGCCTTCGACCGTACTTCCCTTCCGCATGGCGTCGAGCATGCGCTGGCTTCCGGACTCGAGGCCGAAGCTCACGCGCCTCATGCCTGCGGCCACCGCAGCGCGCAGCTCGCTGCGACTGAGGCCGTTGTCCTCTCGCCCATCCACGTGAACCGTGCCGATCCACTGGGCGCCCGGAACCCTGCGTTGGAGGCCTGCAACGAGTCCGCGCAGGAGGGCGGGACTGGAGTTCAGCTTCAGGTCCAGGAAGAGGAAGTTCCTGGTCTGATGGCGACGGGCTTGCTCCTCCAACTCATGCAGCACGGACTCCACCGAGCGGGTCCGGAACAAGCGCATCCCAGCCGTGTGGACATCGCTGCAGAACACGCACTCTGCCCACTGACAGCCGCGCCCTGTCATGACCGGGATCACACGGGTTCGGTACCGGTCCCATGGGAAGTCCGTGAAGTCAGGGACGGGGGTCTCGTCGAGCCTCTTGAGAGGTGCCGCCACCGCACTCCGACGGCCGTCCGGGAGGAGCACGCCTGGGAACTGGAGCAGGTCCCCCCCCTCCACGAGCGTTCGGACGAGTTCTGGCAGGGAGCGATCCACCTCGGCACCGACGATGGCGCGGACGCCCGTCACGCCTCGCCATGCCTCGGCCGTTCGGGGCAGGTTGAAGGCCGGGCCTCCGAGGAGCACGGGGATCCCCCGCTCCTCCGCAAGGCGGCCGATCGCCTCCACGGTCCGGCGGTGCTGCAGATAGGCCGAGAGGAGCACGACCTCAGGACCCCTGTCCAGCGCCTCCGCCACTGCCCGAAGGGTCCGCGGGTGCGGACGCTCCCGCCACCAGGTGCGGGCTCCTCGGGCGGCGTCTCGAACGGCCGTGAGCCTCGGATCCTGGCTGAGGTGGAGGCGTCGCGCCCAGTCGTCCCAACGGCGCTCACGACGCTCACGCTCGGCGGCGGGCACGTCGTGGGCCAATGGTGACAGGACCTCGGCCTCGTGCCCTGCGTTCCTGAGCGCAGCCACCAGAAGGCCGACAGCCAGCGTGGGGAAGGTCGAGAAGTTGTTGAGGTCGACCAGCAGGCTCTTCACGCGCCGGGCCGAGGCCCCGCCGCCCTCGAGCCGGATCCACTCCCCACTCTGGGAGTCCGCGCCGGCAGGAGCCCCCGCAAGTCTCCCGAGGTCCCGGGCGACCTCTTCGGCGGTTCGAACCCCCTTCACAGGACCCCCCTGGTACCGAGCTTCGCGGACAGGAGACGGTCCCCCAGCGAGGAGGACGGCTGCATGGGTGCCCTGCGAGCGGGCCCCATGATCGTTGCGAGACGAGTCATGGCTGGGCAGCAGTGTGCCCCGCGCGCGCCAGGCTTCAAGGGTTTTCCCCGATCGCAAGGAGTGCGGTTGGAATCCGCATTGC
>JBDQFW010000201.1:0-6240 GCA_040265735.1 Planctomycetota bacterium
GGTTCTCGGTGACCCAGGGCGCGAGGGTCCGGTACATGCGGCACCGAGCCAGGCCGTTGCGAGCGCGGTCCTCGCTGTCGTGCACCAGCACGAACGATCGGAAGCTCTGGAAGGTCTCGCCCGGCTCGAGGTCCTGGGAGGGCCCCACGCTGGGCTCGCACTCGAGCAGGCAGGGCGTCTGCCGCAGGTAGTTGACCTGGGTCTCGTAGAGCGGATCGAGCTTCCAGTGCACGGACCAGCGCTGGCCGTTCTCGTTCGCACCGCCGGTCGCGTAGTCCGTCTCCACCCACAGGTTCGGGGTGCGGAAGGTCACTCCATCCCGGGTCTCGACTCGGCTCTCCCCCTCGACCACGGCCAGCACCTCGCTGGTGAAGCGGTCCAGGGTCAGGGTCCGGTCGCTTCCGTTGGTCACCGTCAGCCACTTGGCGACGCAGGGCAGGCCGTCATAGAGCTCGTGGTGGATGCTCACGCGCACCTGCGCGACGTCGCGTACGCGCTCTTCGAGGGCCGCGAACACCGCACCCTCAAGCTCTCCGTAGGCGCGCACCTCCAGGATGCGGCAGCGCCCCTCCTCGCCCGGGGTCGCGTAGGAGCGCGGCGCGCCGCCCGGGTCGAGCTTGCCGACGCGCACGGCGCGGGGCGTGCGCATCACCCCCAGATCCACCTCGTGCAGGTGGCGCCAGGGCTCGCCCGCGCGCCGGGCCTCGAAGTGCCACACGCTCCCCGCGCGCCGCATGCGCAGGGTCCAGGGCGCGTCGAGGGAGAGGCGCTCTCGACCCCCGAGTTGGTCCAGCTCGCGCGCGCCGTCAAAACCGCCGAACCGCGGCGCCCCGTCATAGCCCCCGCCCGCCGGGCGCAGATTGAGCTTGAGCACTCGGTCGTCGAACTCGAGGGCCATCCCAGGCCCCCAGCTCTTGCCGCGGTCGGTGCCCGCGTCCACGACCACCTCGACCAGCGCCGTTCCCTCAGGCAGGGCTCGCTCCGCGGCGCAGTGCGCGTTGGCCGGAGCATGGATCTCGCCCCACTTGCCCTCCCCTTCGAACTGGACCTCGCGATCGGGCGGGGTCAGCACCGACCAGGACGCTTGAGCGGTGGCGAAGGGCTCCCCCAGGAGCTCCTCACGCCCCACCGCGCTGTCCATGCGCCCGCCCTGGGCCTCGAGGCCCGCGCGCAGAAGAGCGTCCGGGTCGAAGGCGAAGTCGAGGCGCAGGCCGACCCCGGCCGGGGGCCAGGCCGCGCCGGCGGCGTGGTGCCGAGGCCTGGCCCACCCGAAGGGCTCGGCCACAGGGACCTGCTCCCAGCCGACCAGCTGCAGGGCGGCGGGATCCCGCTCGAGGGTCGCCTGGACCTCGGGGGTCAGGAAGGCGTGGTTGCGCTGTCCGAGGAGCCCCCCCACCGCGTGCTCGACGCCGTCAAGCACGAGCCGCGCCTCGGGACGGACAGAGCGCAGAACGGCCGAGCCCGGGCCGCCCCCGCGCCCAAGAGAGTCGAGGGCCACCGTGGCGGCGCCGTCGACCACGCGCACTTCGCGGCGCACGAGCCCGTTGGTCAGGACCACCCCGCGGCCGTCGGGAGACGCGCACAGGCGTGCCGGCCAGGAAGCCGGAGCTACGAGCCAGTCCTCCGCGGCCGCAGGGCTGGAGGACTCCGGGGGGAGCAGGACGCTTGGGTCCTGGGCCAGCGGCAGGAGAAGAAACAGGAGCGGCGGCGGCAGCAGCATGCCGCCCATCCTAGGCGGAGCCGAGCGAGCGGCCCCTGGGCAGACCGGGCAGCCTCAGCGCACGCCGAGGGCAAGCACTTCGAGGGCGAAGGTGCCCTCCTGCTTGTCCGAGATCAGCAGGCCAAGCTGGCGCACCGCGGCCGCGGTCAGCTCCGGCTGGCCCGGCACGGTGCGGCCGCGCCAGACCGGACGGAACTCCGCCAGGGGAAGCTCGAGGTCGAGCACCTCGCCGGCGACGGTGTCGAAGGGGCGCTCGTAGCTCACGCCGTCGAAGCGGCCGTCCGTGCGCGCGCGCAGCTTGTAGGTCTTGCCGTCGCCGCGCACGCGCAGGACGAAGCGGTCAGCGCCCTCGCTGAGCCCATCGGGCACGGGGCGCCGTACGGAGGCGAACCCGCCGTTGTTCTCGAGGGAGAGGTCCCCGGTGAAGAGCAGGCCGGACTCGACGCCGCGGACCTCGCTGGCGGAGCGCCCGCCCATGACGGTGTCGTTCACCACCTGCCAAGTCCCGGGCTCATCCGGGCTGGTCGGGTCCAGGATCGCTTCCATGTCCAGCGCGTTCGCCCCGAGGGCCGAGGTCTCTAGGAGGGTGACGGGGATCTGCACCTCGAAGTACTTGCGGCTCCGGGGCACCATCGGGCTGTTGTACGCCATGCCGCGCATGGGGCCCGACACCTCCAGGTCCCCGCGAAGGGCCAGCCAGGCGAGGAGCTCGTCGTAGGCCGCGTTGACGGCGGCGCGCGTCGCCTCGCCGCGACAGCCGATGCTGACCACGGCGGCCGGCTCGGCCTCCACCACCTCGACCGCACCGTCCTGGCCCACGGGGCCGAGATCGACATTGCCATAGAGGAACGCCATGTCCACCTCGCGCATGCCGTTCTCCGTGCTGGCCCAGGTCATCTCCACCGGGGCCGTCATGGCGATGTCGTTCTTCTTGATGTGGTTGAACAGCTGCCAGAACGCGCCACCCGACATGTCCGTGCGGGCCATGCGATAGACGGGGTACTGCTTGACCTCGATCTCTCCCGCGGGAGTGGGCTCAGGGAAGCCGACGGGCAGCTCGGCCTCGATGTAGGGCTGAAAGCGCAGGTCGGCCTCGACCTGCTGCACCAGGGCCGTGAGCTCCTCGGCCGCGCGGCCCGGGTCGGCCAGGGCCATCCAGCTGGCGGCCTCGGCGGCCTCGAGCAGGCGGCTCGCGCTGCGTGTGCCCTCGAGCTCGGCGGCGGTGGCACGGGCACCCGCGATCAGGGCCGGGAGGCCCGTGGCTCCGGCCTCGCGCACCGCGACCGAGCGGCTGCGGGCCTGGGCCAGGGTCTCGGCGGCCTCGGTGCGCAGAACGGCGGAGGGTTCGGAGCCCATGACGGGGACGAGCGCGAGCAGGAGGGCGGGGTTCATGAGAAAGCATTCGCCGGGGCCTGGAGCGGGGATGCGGGGACCTGCTGGGAGGGGCGTGTCTCGCATCAGGAGCGGACACAAACCTCTCAACCGTCCGTTCCTTTGCGACCTAGCTTCGAATCTGCATGCATCGCATCCTCCTCCCTCTCGCCCTGGCCCTGGGCGCCGTCCCGCCCCAGGAGGCGGTGCCGGAGCGGGCCCTCGTGCGCTGGCGCGCGGGGACGACGGCCGCCGAGCGCGCGGCCGCCCTGGAGGCCGCGGGTGATGTGGAGGGCCTGCGCTCCTTCGACCTCGTCCCGGGACTCCAGGTCGTGCGCCATCCCAGGGGCAGCCTCCAGCGGCTGCGGCGCTCCCTGGGCGAGCGCGCCCTGTATGTGGAGGCTGACGCGCCGACCCTCCCCGCGCAGGGGACCAGTGATCCCCTGTTCGCGGACCAGCACGGGCTGCACAACACGGGGCAGGTCGTCGAGGCCGTTGCCGGCCTGCCCGGGGCCGACCTCCGGGCCCTCGAGGCCTGGGCTCGGACGACGGGCAGCGACTCCGTGACGGTCGCGATCATCGACACGGGCATGGACCTCACGCACCCCGACCTCGCTCCGAACCTGTGGGTGAATGGCGGCGAGGTCGCAGGCAACGGCCTGGACGAGGACGGCAACGGCCTGGCGGACGACCTGCACGGGTGGGACTTCTTCGCGAACGACGCGGACCCCACCGATGAAAGTGGGCATGGCACGCATGTCGCGGGAATCATCGGCGCGCGCGGGAACAACGGGCTGGGCGTCGCGGGCGTGAGCTGGCGGGCGCGCCTCCTGCCGCTGCGCACCATGGGACCCAGCGGCGGGAGCCTCTCCCACGCCATCGCGGCTCTGGACTACTGCGCGGCCATGGGGATTCGCCTCTCCAACCACAGCTGGACCACGGCGGCCTTCTCGCAGGCCCTGCTGGATGCGTTCGAGGCCCTGACCGCTGGGGGGCATCTCGCAGTCGTCGCCGCGGGGAATCAGGGTCGTGACCTCGACACCGATCCCGTCTGGCCCGCGGCGTTCGACCTCCCGGGGCTGCTCACGGTGGCCGCCACGGACGCGCGCGACGAGCTGGCGAGCTTCAGCAACTACGGGCAGACGACCGTCGACCTCGCGGCTCCCGGCGTCGCGGTCGTGAGCACCCTTCCGGGCGGGTATGGCGCCCTGAGCGGCACCTCCATGGCGACGCCCATGGTGACCGGGACCGCCGCGCTCTTGATGGGCTGGGACCCGGGCCTCTCGGCGGTCGCCGTGGCCGACCAGCTCGTCGCCACCAGCCGGCCGGTGACGGCACTCCTCGGCCGCACGCGCTCCGGCGGAGTGGTCTGCGCAGGGGCCTGCCTGCCGGACCTGGGTGGCACGGACCTGACGCCACCCGACGCCCCAATCGGGCTGCGCGCGGAGACCCAGGGAGCTCGGGTCGTCCTCCAGTGGAGCGCTTCGTCCGCGCCCGACCTGAACGGCTACCGCGTCGAGCGCTGGGATGGGGCCGCCTTCGCGCCCCTGGCCCTCGGCCTCCACCAGGAGGAGCGCGCCCTCGACCCCTCGGCACCCTACGGCTCCCTCCAACGCTATCGCGTGCGAGCCGTGGACTTCAGCGGCAACGCCTCGAACCCCTCCGCGGAGGTCGAGCACCTGGTGGGAGGCTCTCCAGGCACCCAGGTGCTCGCCTGGGAGGGGTTCGAGGCGCCCGCACTTCCTCCGCATTGGAGCGTGAGCGGCTCCACGCCAGCCGCTCCCCTGGCAGGGGCCGGGAGCGCGGGCTCGAGGGCGCTGCACCTCGAGCGCGACCAGCGCCTGGCGCTCGGGCTGGACGCATCGGGCTTCGGTGACCTGACCCTGGAGGCGTGGCTGCACACGGACGGCCAGGCCCACGGGGCCCGCGCGCGCATGGAGGTCAGCTCCGACGGCGGTGCGACCTGGAGCGCGTGCTGGGTCAAGGCCCACCCCGTCCCCGAGCGAGTGGCCCTGCGCCTGCCCGCGGGCCTGGCGGACGCTGCCTTCCTGCTGCGGCTCGGTGTCGACGACGCGGGCCCGGGGACCTACGCGCGCTTCGATGAGGTGCGCGTGCGCGGCACGGCCCTGGGAGCGGCCGCGCCGGACATGACCGCTCCGCGCCCGCCGATGGGCCTGGCGGCGACGGGCCACGCCGGCGCAGTGCGGCTCGCTTGGCTGCAAGGACCCGAGCCGGACCTCGCCGGGGTGCAGGTGTTCCGCAGGCTGCTCCCGGGCGGCGCACTCGACCTGCGCGCCACCCTGGCCGCGGGCGTCCAGCTCTGGACGGACGCCTCGGTCATGCCGGGCATCGCACACGAGTACCACCTGCGCGCCTTCGACCTCGGGGAGAACCTCTCGCCGGCGTCCGCGGTCGCCGTGGCCACACCCTCCGCACCTCCCGACACGACGCCGCCGACACCCCCGACAGGTCTCAGCGCGGTCGCCGGGAACGGCACGGTCACCTTGGATTGGACGCCTGGGACCGAGGCGGATCTCGCCGGGTACCGGATCCTGCGCTCTCCTGCCCAGGGCGCGGGGTACTCCTTCCTTCCCGGCCTTCACGCGGGCCCGCCGTTCACCGACACCGGTCTTCAGAACGGCGTGCAGGTCTGGTACCGGCTGCTCGCCGAGGACTCGAGCGGCAATGTCTCCGGCTTCAGCGACGAGGTCTCTGGCATCCCGACCGACGGTCTGCCCGAGGTGGTGTTCTTCGAAGGCTTCGAGTCGGGGAACCTGCAGGGCTGGAACGCGCTGGATGGGAACGCGGACGCGGCGGGCGCGGCGGCGCTGGTGGGCGCGTTCGGGGCCGAGCTGCGCAAGGACACCTGGATCCGCCGGGTGGTGAGCACCGCCGGCTTCCGCGACCTGACTCTCGAGGTCAGCGCGCGCGCGCTGAACATGGGCGCGGGTGAGGAGCTCCGCATCGAGGTGCACGATGGGACCGGGTGGCTGCTGCTGGCCTCGGTGACGAGCGGCTCGTGGGCGCAGCTGACATTCCCCCTGGGGCCCGCCGCGGACGACAACCCGGGGCTGCAGGTGCGCCTCGAGACCACGGGCGACGCCTCCAGCGAGGTCGGGCACGCCGATGAGCTGAGGCTCATCGGGACC
>JBDQFW010000202.1:0-6104 GCA_040265735.1 Planctomycetota bacterium
GTGTCACGCGTGTCATGTCACGCGTGTCATGTCACGCGTGAGTGTAGTTGTTCGTAGAACAACTAGAACAACTGTTCGTAGAACCACTACACTCACGCGGCGTGTTTTGGAGGATTCGCGGCGGACCGCCGGGGGCGCCCGCCGCCGCGGGGTTTCCATTCCCAGGGCCGCCCTACTGGGGCGCTGCCCGCGCAGTGCACCGGTTGCGGGCCGTCGCGGTGTGCCCCCTCACTGGGGGAGCGGGCGCTGGGTCAGGGCCAGGAGCGGCGCCCACTGGGCGAGGTCCTGGGTGCCCTGGGCCTCGAGCAGGGTGCGCAGGTTGCCCCCGCCGAGCATCTGGCTCGCGCGTCCTTGGAACAGCTCGTCCCCGCTGAGCATCGAGGCCCAGGCCATCATCGGCAGGGGGTTCAGGGAGTCATGGTGCTCCGTGAAGGCATCGGACGGGACGTTGAAGCAGAACTCTCCCTCGGCACCGTCCCAGGGGCCTACGCCCATCCGAAAGCGCGGCTTGTTCGCAGCCGGGTCCCAGAAGGGCGGGGTGATCGTGCAGGTCGCCGAGGCCAGCAGGATCTGCTCGGCCATGGCCGCGCGCTCGGGGTCGGCCTCGCCGAACACCGTGGTGGAGAGGGACCGGAGGAGGGTCGTCATGAAGGCCTCCTCGAAGGTCTGGCGCAGGCGATAGGTCTGGTAGAAGAACTCGCTGAAGCCAGCGGACATCACATTGCCCGTGCAGGTGCTCTGGCCGTCGCGGAGCAGGCCGACCACGAGCTCGAACCAGGGCAGGAGCGTCTCGCGCGTGGCCGCGTCGCCCAGGGCGTAGGCGCAGGCGGCGGCATCCAGGCCCCAGGACTGGCTGCGGCGGAAGTCGAATCCGATGCCCGGGTTCTGGTCCACATACAGCATGCGCGCATAGAGCTGGCTGTTCTGGACCTGGTAGTAGGGTGTCAGCGGGTACTGGTGGTAGGACAGCCGCACGGCCTCGGTTGCCGCGAGCAGGAGGTCCTTCGAGAGCGCGTCGTTACCGAGCCAGGCCAGCGTCTTCAGGTTCCGCGTGTAGCGGATCAGGTGCTGGTGGTCGATGTGCATCCAGTCCTCGAGCTCGGCCTTGTACGGCGGCACCAGGCCGGCGTTCTGGGCATGCTCGTTCTGGTGCTTGGGGGCCTCGCCGAAGCCGAAGGGGTCGGAGTCGGGGTTCGGGCGCTCGAAGAACCAGCACTTCACATAGGGGCCCTGGGCCCCGCTCACCAGCAGGTCCTCCACCTGGGTGGGACGGCCCTGCAGGTCGTACAGCGACTGGGGCTGGCGGTCGACATAGCAGCGCGCCTCCAGCTGGGCCGTGCGGTACGCGGCCTGGCTGCCGGTCCACGCGGCCACGACGCCGTCCATGGGCCAGATCTCATCGCCCCCGGCCATCCCGCCGTAGGCCACGCCCCACGGGTGCGCCCAGCCCAGCGCCGGGCTCAGGAACGGGTAGGACCCCTCCGTCCCCTCACGCACCTGCTGGATCAGGTTGCCCCAGCGCGTGCCCTGCTGGCTGCGCAGGCCAGCCAGGTCGAGGTGGTCGAGCTCCGGAAGGCGCGCGTTCTGCGCCAGGAAGCGCGCGGTGCGCGGATTCCACCACGACCAGCACTCGACCTCGTCGGCGTTCTCCGCCGGGGCCACGAACCCGCGCCAGCGGCTGCGGAGCAGGTCCAGCGCGGCCTCCTGCTCGGTGGGGTGGAAGACCACCAGGCGGCGGATCATGCGACCCTGGCGCGGGAACCAGTGCAGCTTGCCGTCCGAGCGGGCGCGGATCAGGCGGTGCCAGCGCCAGCCGCCCGCGTTGGCGGCGGGGCCGTGCAGCGGGTTCTCGACGAGGGCGGCCACCTGCCAGCCCGGGGGCGTCCGCAGCTGGAGGTCCTCGAAGACGAGGTCCGTCAGGGCGTCGTCGAGAGAGGTGGTCGGGTCGAGCCCGTCCATGCCGTTGTGCACCTGCAGGTCGAGGCTGAGGATGTTCCGCCCGCGCCAGGCGGTGGTGTAGGCGTGCACCCCGAACAGGTGCGGCAGGGTCGCCTGGGTCCCGCTGACCGGCTCCTCGGGGAGGAGTACGCGGTGCGTGCGCACCGTGCGGGCGACCTGCCCATCGCGCAGGACGGTGGTCGAGGCGCGCACGGCCTCCGGGTCGTCGTCGGCGTTGGCCCAGCCGTCGAGGAGGTCCGCGCTGTAGCGATGACCGAAGGCGTCGTGGGCTACGAGCTTGAGGGCCCCCGGCGAGTTCAGCAGGTCTGCGGCCAGGGAGCCCGTGATCAGCTCCTTGCGCGCGTGGGGGTTGTGACCGACCTCGACCTCGAAGCGATCGCCAGGCTCCACGCCCTCGGGACGGCGCACATGCGCCAGGACCTCGACCACATCCGCGCCGTCCTCCCAGCGGGGATAGCGCGAGACCACCTCCACCTGGGTCGGGCAGGCGACCCCGTCGGGGTTGCGCACGCTGAGGGGGACGCTCAGGCCTCCCTCCGTCAGGGTCCCGGCCGGCACCGGCACCGTGGCCGTCAGCAGGAACTCCTCGGAGGCCGGAGCCTCGACCGTCAGGACGGCGACGACATCCCCGTCCTCCACGGTTCCGTCCGAGCCCTGGGCCAGGTTCTCACCCCCGGTCCAGACGCCCGTGTCCCCGAAGCCCGTGGACGAGCGCGTGTCGCTTCCACACGCGGCCAATGCCAGTACTGCGAGCCCAATGCCCACCTGCGACGATCCCTTCATGTTGTCCCCTCGAGCGTGCGGTCACCCATCCGCCCTCGCTCACGGTAGGGAATCGGACCTCGATTCCAGAGGACTTGACGGCATCCCGTCCTGAGACGCCGCCCACGCCCGGTCCGGGCCCTCCGGACCGCGCTCGGACACGCCTGCCGAGGGCCGCGCTCCGCCCCAGATGGAGCGCGGCCCGCCCCTCGCGCGGGGCGAACGGGCGGGCCGCGAAGCCCGCAGTGCCGGCGGGGGCGAGGCTCAGAGCTTCACGTACTCGAAGTCTGCCGCCTGGCTGTTGATCCCGCGCAGCGGCGGGGCGATCCAGCCGGCGAACTTGCCGGGCTCGGTGACCGGGCGCATGAGCGACTTCACATAGGCCTTGTCCTCGGGGGTCGGCAGCCACACGCGCTGTCCGGCCTGCCAGTCGGCCTGGCTGACTGCGTTGCCCTGAGGGTCGAAGCGTGCCCCGGCGAACTCGCCGATCGTGCGGTTGAAGCGCCGGTGGGGGTACGCGAAGCGGAAGTCGATGCCCGCCTTCTCACACTCGCGGTTCCAGTACTCGACGCCCTTGAGGTTCTCGTCCACATACCCGTCGCGGAGCACCTCGTTCATGGCGTTGCGCAGCGGGACCTGCTCGCGGGTGATGCGCTCACCGTCCCAGCGCTCGAGCTCGTAGCAGTCGTCCTTGACGAGGTGATCCTCGTACTTGTCCTCGTACGCGCGGCCCTTCAGGCCGGCGGCGAAGAAGTTGGCGGAGTTGGAGGAGACCTCGGCGCCGAACAGGTCCAGGCTGCTGGCCGCCCAGAAGTTGATGTAGCGCTGGATCATCTCGAGCGGGATGGCGCCGTGCTCGCTGGGGCAGGCGTCGGGGTGCTCGTTCATGACCTCGCAGGTGCGCCGCACAACCCGGGCGATCCCGGTCTGGCCGACGAACATGTGGTGAGCCTCCTCGGTGAGCATGAAGCGGCAGCTGCGCGCGAGGGGGTCGAAGCCGGACTCGGCGAGGCTGAGCAGCTGATACTTGCCGTCACGATCGGTGAACATCGTGAAGCAGAAGAACGAAAGCCAGTCCTCGCAGGGCTCGTTGAAGGTCGTGAGGATGCGCGGCTGGTCGGCGTTGCCCGAGCGGCGCTGGAGGAGCTCGTCGGCCTCCTCGCGGCCGTCCTTCCCGAAGTAGCTGTGGAGCAGGTAGACCATGGCCCACAGGTGGCGACCCTCTTCGACATTGACTTGGAAGAGGTTGCGCAGGTCGTAGAGCGACGGGGCGGTGAGGCCCAGCAGACGCTGCTGCTCCACCGAGGCCGGCTCGGTGTCCGCCTGGGTCACGATCAGGCGGCGCAGCCAGTTGCGGTACTCGCCGGGGACCTGCTGCCAGGCGGTCTCACCGAAGTGGTCGCCGAATCCGATCTGGCGCTCACCCTCGTGGGGGGTGAGGAAGATGCCCCAGCGATAGTCGGGCATCTTCACGTAGTCGAAGTGGGCCCAGCCGTCGCGCTCGACGCTGACCGCTGTGCGCAGGTAGACGTCGTTCTCATTGAAGTCCGACGGCCCCATGTCGCGCCACCAGTTGATGTAGTCGGGCTGCCACCGCTCCAAGGCGCGCTGCAGGCGCTTGTCGGAGGCGAGGTCCACGTTGTTGGGGATCTTCTGGCTGTAGTCGATTCCGGTCATTGGAGGCTCCAGGTGTCTCAGAGGTCGTCGTGTCCTGCGGGCTCGGCTCAGGTGCGCTCGATGGCGAACTCGGGCCTGTTCGGGGTGCCGTAGCAGACGAGCGCACCGCGCTCGCCCACGGCGTTGGGGCGCTGGAAGATCCAGTTCTGCCAGGCGGAGAGGCGCCCGAAGATCTTGGTCTCCATGGTCTCGGGCCCGGGGAAGCGGAGGTTGGACTCCATCCCCGTGAGCGCGTCCGGCGAGAAGCTCGCGCGCTCCTCGATGGCGAGGCGCAGCTCGTCCTCCCAGTCGATGTCGTCGGGAGCGACGGTCGCGAGGCCGAGCTCGTCGGCCGTCTCCGCGTCGAAGCTCTCCTGGCCGGCGTGGGCCAGGATCGCGTCGACCGCCTCGGGCGTGCCGAGGAAGCGCGTCTCCAGGCGGGTCAGGCCATTCGACATGGGGAAGCCGCCCCGGTTGGCCTCCGTGACGCCCAGGTGCACCTCGATGTCCGGGTCGTTCAGGACGAAGGAGCGGTCCGCGGCGAGGAGCAGCTCGAGCGAGGTCCCCACGAAGGTCGTGCCCTCGTCGGCAACGGCATAGAAGCTCTTCGACGAGAGGTCGAGGCGCTTGAGGACGCGGCGGACCAGGCCGGCCGTCTCCTGCACGAACCAGTGCTGGGCCCCGACGAGCAGGGCGTCGGTGGCGCGCACGGTCTCCGCGCTGCCCTTGGCGCGCAGGAGCACCAGGGCGATGTCGCGGAAGTTCATGCGCAGCTCAAGGATGGCCTGGTCGAGCTGGCGGTAGGCCTCGAGCACCCACCAGCCGGCTCCGGCCGCCACGGCCTCGTCCTCGGTGGTGGGGCAGGCCTCGGGGGCCTCGAGGGTGAGCTCGGCGGTGCGGGACGCCCCGTCCAGGGTGAGGGTCACGAACCCGTAGCTCAGGGTCGTGTTCCCGGCGTCGTCGCTGGTCTCCTCCCAGGTCACGGCCGGCAGGGGCACGCCCGGGCCCGGCCGCTCGGTGATCTCGGAGGCGAGCTCCGAGGCGTGACGCGCGACGGCCTCGTCCCACTTGGAGAGCGGCGCCAGGTCATCCACCAGGTTCCACTCGACCGCGCGCTTGCCCTTGATGCCCTCGGCGACGGTCGAGAACACATCGCAGCGGTCGCGGCGCAGCTTGCGCTTGTCCGTGATGCGGGTGAGCCCGCCCGTGCCTGGCAGCACGCCGAGCAGCGGCACCTCGGGGAAGCTGACCGCGCTGTTGCGGTCGTCCACCAGCAGGATGCGGTCGGCGGCCAGGGCCAGCTCGTAGCCGCCGCCGGAGGCCGTTCCGTTGAGCGCGGCCAGGAACCGCAGGCGGCCCGAGGCGCTCGCGTCCTCGATCCCAAGGCGCGTCTCGTTGGTGTACTTGCAGAAGTTCACCTTGAAGGAGTGCGCGCTCGTGCGGAGCATCACGATGTTCGCGCCCGCGCAGAAGACGCGGTCGAGGGCGCCGGTCAGCACCACCGCCCGCACCTCAGGGTGCTCGAAGCGCAGGCGCTGGATGGCGTCCGCGAGCTCCACGTCCACCCCGAGGTCGTAGCTGTTGAGCTTGAGCTCGTAGTCGCTCCGCAGCCCGCCGTCCGGGTCCACGGCCATGGCGAGGGTGGCGACATCGCCAGCGATCGAGAGCCGCCAGTGGCGGTACTGGTCGGGGTGGGTCTGGAACGACAGGCGCTCCGAGGCGAGGGC
>JBDQFW010000203.1:0-6059 GCA_040265735.1 Planctomycetota bacterium
CCTCGGGGATGGTGGAGGCGGACTTGGGAATGACCCCCGTGTAGCCGTCGAAGTCACTGGCCCGCTCAGCGATCGTGCCGTTTCCCACTCGGTGGTGGTTCCGTCCGGTGAGGAGCGCAGCGCGGGTCGGGGAGCAGATCGAGGTCGTGTGGAAGGCGTTGAACGCGATCCCCTCGCTGGAGAGCTTGGTGAGGGTCGGAGTGTGGACCTCGCCGCCAAAAGTGTCAGGCAGGCCGAACCCGACATCGTCGATGAGAACGATCAGGACATTTGGGGCATCCGCCTCAAGTCGCGACGGCTCCTTCCTCCAGGTCATCGTCGAATCCTGGAGCGTCTCGCCGGCTTCACTTGCTGAGGGTGTCGGCGGGAAGGGCAGGACCGCGCCGACGGCTCCCTCTTGGCTAGCAGGTGCGTCTTGTGCGTGTGCGGTGCTCGCAGACGCGGCTGAGGTCAGAGGTCCGGCGGCGAGGAAGAGAGCGGGGGCGGCGGTGATCAGGATTCGCGTGAACATCTGGGGGCTCCGGAGGCCACCGTAGCGAGCCCTGATGACAACCGGCGGAGCGCAGCGCCTCTTTGTGAGAGTCGTGCCCCCTACGCCCTCCCCGTGCGCCCGGCATCTGCCGGCCCCACGACGCCGTCCGAGCTCTATGCCCCGCCGCGCGCGCGGGGCCAATGAAGAAGGGGCCCCCTCGGGGCCCCTTCCAGGAGTGGAGCCCGGGCGCGTCCCGGACGACGCGCGCGGCTCTGGGCTCGGGAGCGCGGACTAGTGCCGCTGGCTGATGCGCACGGTCCCGGGGACGATGGAGATCTCGTGCTGGGCCCGACCGGCGAGCAGTGCCAGGGTGTGGAGGCGGTAGGGCGGAACCGGAATGCCGGCGGTGACCCAGGGGCCGATGCCGAGGTCCAGGACCTCGTCAGCCGCCACCGCCTGCGGAGGCAGGACGGTGCTCCCGTACTGGAAGGCTCCGACCATGTCCTCATCGGCGGGCGCGAAGACCCCGACCTCGAGCGCTCCGCTCGCGATCATCTGGGAGTCAAGGGTCACATCGAGGTCGCCGCGCAGCTCAAGGGTGATCCGGTGGGAGCCCGAGGCCGAGGGGCCGAGGGTGATCACCGCAGAGCCCTGGAGATCGTAGATCGAGGCCAGGAGCACCTCGCGCGTGCCGCGCAGGAACAGGTTCTGGGAGGGTCGCGGCTCGGCAGTCACGGTCGAGCCTCCGGAGAGGCTCGGCATGGTGCCGACGCTGTTGCTCCCGCCGGGGCCCCCGACGCCGAGCTCGGCAACGGTGAGTCCAAGCGACGCCATCAGAGCGCCGAGCAGGAGGGGTTTCAGGAATCGCTTGAGCATCGCTCGGGTCCGGTCAGCTGTCGTGTCGCGGGGTCGCGAAGATCTCGGGGCAGCGCTCGAGGAGCGCCGCCGCGAAGGAGGGGTCGGTCTGCAGGGTCTCCTGGAGGAGCGGCGCCTGGCTCGCGAGGTGGGCCACCTCGCTCTCGCGGCCGGGGGCGGAGTCCACCAGCAAGCGGAAGTAGTCGAGTGAGCGAGCCTGGTCACCGGCGGCGAGCCAGGTCATCGCGAGATTGAAGCGCACGACCCAGAAGCGCGGGTCCTGCTCGAGCAGTCCCGAGAGGACGACCCAGCGGTACCAGAGGATCGCCTTGCGGTGGTCCCCCTCGTCCTGGTGGAGGCGTCCCAGCTGGATCGCCGCGTGGCCGCGGTTCTCGAGCTTCAGGGCGGTGTCGAAGAGGGCGCGCCAGCGCTCGTGGGCCACGAGCTTGCGCCCCTGCTGGGCGTCGAGGAACGCCTGGTAGAAGCGCGCCTCCTCATGCTCCGCATCGACCTCAACGGCCTGCTCGAGAAGCCGCGCGGCCTTCTCGAGCGGGTCCTCGATGCGCTCAAGGCGGCCGTTCAGCAGGCTGCGGGCGTGGCCCCAATCGGTGACCCCGTCCACCTCACGGCCCGAGGCCACGACCCCATCCACGAACCCGCGTCCGGCGAGGCGCGTGCGGTCGATGGGCGCGGCGGCCTCGAAGGCGCGCTCGACCAGGCGATCGGGATCCAGCGCGGCGAGGAGGTAGGCCTTGCCGAGGGAGTAGAAGATCGAGGCCAGCCGGTGCTCGAGGTCCGTGGCCAGGGGCGTCCCCCCCGTCATCACCGCCAGGCGCGCCATCAGGCGCTCGGGGTCCGCGAAGTCTCGGTGCAGCTTGGCGCACCGCTGGAGGTCCTCGAAGAAGGCCTGGGCGTGGCGGTCGGTCTCCATGCGGAGCATCGCCACCGCGGCGCGGCCCTCGTCCAGCTCGCCGTCCGCGAGGGCCGAGAGGTCCTCCTGCAGAGCGAGCTGGGACTCGGTGAGCGGCAGCCCGTCCGGGCCCTCCTCCCAGGCGTCGAAGGCCCACCCGTCGGGGTCGGGGCCACTTCCCTTGCTGGCGTCGAATGCACTCATGATCGCTGCTCCGGCTCGCTCGTTCGCGCCTGGGTCCCGCTGCCCGGCTCGCGGGCCGGTCGGCAGTCGTGCGGGAGGCCCTCGAAGGTGCGCCGCATGGCGCGGTGGATCTTCCGGCGCGCGCGGAAGATCACCATCTTCAGGTTCTCGAGACGGATCTCGAGCTCGGCCGCAGCCTCGCGGTAGCTGCGGCCCTCGACCTCCACCAGGTGCAGCGCCCGCTGCTCGCGCGCGCCCAGCATCCGGTAGAAGGTCATGTACAGGGACAGGTAGGTCACATAGACCTCAGCGCAGCGCTCGCGGTCCTCCGCCAGGATCGCGTCCTGCATCGGCGAGGGGTGGCTGTCGCTGGGCTGATCGGAGAGGTCCTCGAAGGGCACCTCCTGGCGTCCACCGCGGCTCTGGCTGCGCAGGTGCTTGAGCACCGTGTTGCGCACGATCATGGCGGACCACACGCGGAAGGCGTCGTCGCGCGCGCTGTCGAAGCGGTGCGGATAGCGGTGGACGTTGAAGAACACCTCCTGCAGGACATCGAGCGGGTCGGCCGAGCTGGTGTAGCGGCGCAGACGCGCGGTGACCTGGACCAGGAGATGGCTGGCGTTCAGCTCGTAGAGCAGGCCAAAGGGCCCGCGGCCCCGGGTCTGCTTGAAGACCTCCATGAGCCGCGTGGACACGGCGTCCCGCACGGCCTCGAGGTCGCGCTCCTCGTCCCGAAGCAGGGCCAGGATGCGCACGCGCTCTGGCCGCGGGACTTCGCGCCCCATGCCCTCCACCCGAGCGGCCAGCCGCTCGCGCCCTGCGGCGGAGGCCAGGGGGCTGGCCAGGAGGGTGTCGTGGGACTGCATCGAGGGCCGGGGAGGCCGCGGCCAGACTCTCCGGCGGCGGCTTGGGGGGGTGCGGCCGGGCCTCTGGCCCTCCCCGCCGGCGGGGCCGACCGGGCCGGATCCGGCCGCTCCAGGCCGCCTGGGGGTGACGGCCCTGGGTGCGCCCAGGATTCGGGGCAACAACCATCCTATCCACGGTTCCAGACGGGGTTTCGCAGTTCGCGAGTCCGGGTCCCATCCGGAGGCTCGTTCCCGGGGTGCGCCTCTCCAAGCCCTTGGCTTCCAGGAGCTTGCGCCTGCCGACCCTTTCGCCCGACTGGCGCCCGAGCCACAATCGGCCCGTGGAGCGCGAGCAGCAGATCCTGGAGGCCGCGCACGAGGCGGGGTTCGACCTCGCGGGCCTCGCGCCCTTTCGGGCGCCGCGGGACCTGGACCGCTACCGCGCCTGGCTCGCCGCCGGGCACCACGCCTCCATGGACTGGCTGGCGGAGGTCCAGGGACTGATCGAGGACCCGCGCCGGTTCGCGCCTGAGGGGAGGACCCTGCTCGCGGTGGGCGTGGGGCACGCGCGGGCCGCGGTGGAGCTCGAGGGAGGAGGCCGCATCGCGCGCTACGCCGCCGGGCGCGACTACCACAACTGGCTGCGCAAGCGCCTGCGCAAGCTGGCACGGACCCTCGTCCAGCGCGGCCTCGTGGGCGGCGCGCGCAGCCTGGTGGACGACGGACCGCTGATGGAGCGCAGCCACGCCGCGGAGGCGGGCCTGGGCTTCGCGAGCAAGGCGGCCAACCTCCTGCACCCGCGCTTCGGCCCCTGGTTCTTCCTGGGCGAGCTCGTGCTGGACACCGAGCTGACCCCCACCGCGCCCCCGCTGCCCGCGGGCTCCTGCGGCACCTGCACCGCCTGCATCGACGCGTGCCCCACCGGAGCGCTGGTGGCACCCGGCCAGCTCGATGCCCGACGCTGCCTCTCCTGGGCGACCATCGAGGCCCGTGAGCCCCTGGAACGTGACCTGCGCGGGCAGCTGGGCGAGTGGGCCTTCGGCTGCGACATCTGCAGCGAGGTCTGCCCCTGGGGGGAAGGTGTCGCGACCCAGGAGGCCCGCTTCCCAACCAGCCCCGCGGTCGAGGGCAGCACGCTCCTGTCCTGGCTGCGGCTGGACCCTCGTCCCGGGGCCTTCGAGGAGCGCTTCGAGGGCACGCCCCTGCGCCGTCCGGGGAGGGAGGGACTGACCACCAACGCGGCCCTGGTGCTTGGCAACCGGCCGGCGGACGGGGCGGGGCCCGCCCTGCGCGTCGTGCTCGAGGAGGATCCGAGCGCCCGGGCGCGCGAGGCAGCGGCCTGGAGCCTCGCGCACGGCTACGGGGAGGACGCGGGGACGCGCGCGGCGGTCGAGCGCGCGGCCCCGCGAGAGGGAGACGCGGACGCTGCGCGGGGCATGCGCGCGTCCCTGGATGAGACGGGACGCTCCTGAAGGAAGGGACGAGCCTTCAACCACGCTAGGAGCCTGCAGCGGCCTGCCGGGCGGCGTGGGGCCCCCTGAGGCACGGCAGCCCTCGTCCATACCCCTCGGCGCCAGCGTCCCGGAGTGAGCCAGGACCGGACGCCTCTCCGTTCGCTTCGCAGGACCCAGGGGGCTCCGCTCCGAACAGGAGGAGAGCCGCGCGGTGGATCCCGCAGCGCGCCCCTCCCCTTCCCGCACGACCCTTCCGACCGGATGCCCCCATGAGCGACCAGGACTTCTACGGCGACCGCAAGTTCTGTCCGAGCTGTGACGACTACGTCAACTACCTCGCCAGCATTGACACGAGCTACTGCATCAGCTGCGGTGCCGAGGTGCGCCTCTTCTCCAAGGACGACTGGGAGCGCTTCCAGAACGGACTCGAGGCACGCCCGCGCCCCAAGCGCCGGCGCAAGAGCGAAGAGCTCGTGATCGAGGTCGAGCTCGAGGACAAGGACCGCGAATCGGCCTGAGCCGCGCGCTCCGAACTGCTCCGGCCGCGTGAGTGGACCGCCAGCCGGGCCTCAGGCCCCGCGCAGGCAGCGGTTCATGTTGGCGAGGACCTCAGCGAGACGCTCATCTCCGCCTCCGCCGACCTCGGCCGTGGCCCAGCCGTGGTAGCCGATGTCCACGAGCGCGGCGCGCACGGCCTCCCAGTCCACATCGCCCTCTCCGATCTTCGAGAAGCCCGCCTGCTTGCCCCAGTCCTTCACATCGAGCTTGACGATGCGATGGCCGAGGGTGCGGATCCACTCCGCCGGCCGCCCGTACTTCTGGTGGTTGCCGATGTCGAAGTAGCTGCCCACCCAGGGGCTCGCGATCGCGTCGAGGTAGTCGCGCAGGGTCTCGGCGCCCTGGTCCTCGGGGCCCCCGTGCTCGTAGCAGAACCCGTTCCACACGTTCTCGATGAGCACGTGGATGCCCAGGCGCGCGCACAGCGGCAGCACCTGGCGGATGCCCTCGATCGAGCGGCTCCAGACGAGCTCCTGAGTCTCCTGCTCCCCGCGCACGGCGCCAGGCACGAGGAGCACCGCCGTCCCGCCGTAGGCGTGGGCGTGGCGAATGGCTCCCTGCAGGTCGGCCACGCCGCGCGCGCGGGTCTCGGGATTCGGATCCGAGAGCCGCAGGTTCCAGTGGGTCGAGTCCACGACGCCGTGCACGGGGAGCCCGGTGGCCTCCTTCGCGGCCTGGACCTCACCCTCGGCATAGCCGTTGGGGCTGTCGAGCTCGATGCCGTCGAAGCCCAGGTCGCGCACGCGGGTGAAGCGCTCGGTCATGCTCCCGCCTCCACCGAC
>JBDQFW010000204.1:0-5971 GCA_040265735.1 Planctomycetota bacterium
CCGTGATCTGCCGCGGCGCCGTGATCTGCCGCGGCGCCGTGATCTGCCGCGGCGCCGTGATCTGCCGCGGCGCCGTGCAAAGCACCAGCGCGGTGAGCGGCGCCAGCGCGAGGGTCAGCAGCATGGGTCGTCGCTCAGGGGAGCGCTTTGACCTCGAGCCGGTAGAGGCTCACGACGAAGCCGTCCTCTTCGACCTCGCCCACGCTGAACTTGCCGGTCAGCTCGATGCGACCCGGCATGAAGCGGACGCGATCCTCGGTGAGGGTGACCTCGATGAAGTGCTGCACCTTGGACCGGCCGCACTCACAGGACTCCGGAACGAGCTCGAAGACATCCGCACCCTCGAGGGTCCCGATGGCCATGTAGCCGCTGATGCGCACCTCCTGACCGTCGAGGGCCAGGATCTCGTCGGGCAGGCGCATCCCGCGCCGGTAGTCGAGGCTGGTCAGCCAGTCGATGCTCACATCGATGGGCTCTTCGGCCGCCTCAGGGGAGGTGTTCCGGTCCATCGTCGGCTCGGGCGCCAGCACCTCCGAGGGGGAGGTCAGCGGAGCCAGGAGGCTCGCGAGGGTCAGGAGCACCGCGCGCATGGACCTATTGTAGGACGAAGAGGCCCGTCCACGCTCACTGGCCCTGGCCCTCGGGGAGGAGGTCCTCGATCAGGAGCTCGAACTGGTCCACCAGCCGCTCGTGGGCTGGGCCGGTGGCCGGCCCGTTGAAGCCCGTGTGAACCGCGCGGGGGGTGCCGTCCGCACCAATGAAGAGGGTGGTGGGGAAGGCCAGGACCTCGTCCAGCAGGGGGAGCGCCCGCGCCGCGGCCGCCTTGTCCGCCGTGCCCGCGTGCAGCAGCAGGTAGGGCAGGTCCAGGGCGTCCTGGAAGCGCTGCAGGCGCGCGCGCTGACTCTCGGGCGTTCCGGCCTGCTCAAAGCCGAGACCGATGACCTGCAGGCCGCGCGGGCCGTAGCGGCGCTGGAGCCGCGCGAGCAGGCGCGCCTCATCCACGCAGTTGGGGCACCAGCTCCCGAACAGGGTGACGACGAGGGCGCGACCCTCGAAGGCGCGATCGTCGAGGGCCTGCTTCTCGCCCGAGAGCGTGGTGAAGGAGCAGCCTGCGAGAGTGGCGCCCGGGCGCAGGGTCGTGAGCTCGAACGGATCGGGCAGCTGCGCGTTCTCGTCCCTCCGCGCGGCCCAGACCTCTGTCCAGTGCGACCCGGACTGGAAGACGCCGCCGAGGTTGCCCTCCTCGTCGAGCTGGGCCTGGAAGAGGAACGCGTGCGCGCCATCGAAGCAGGACAGCCGTAGGAGGCCGTCCTCCCAGGTGCCCTCGAGGAAGCGGTAGTCCCCGAGGGTCGTCAGGAAGGTCCCGCTGACGCTCGTGGGGCCCTCTTGGAACACGGCCACGGCCGGGGCGTCGCTCGACTCGAACTCGACCGACCAGCGTCCGGCGAGAGGCGGACCGCTGCGCGCCGTCTTGCCCTGACCAGGGAAGCGAGGCCTGGCACCGTGGGACGCGTGGAACGCCATCGTGCGCGGCTCGCCCTCACCGCGCTGCAGGGTCCAGGTGCCATCCATGCGCACGCCTCCCTGGGTGAGCTCCGCAACGATCCAGCTGTCGTACGGCGAGCAGTGCAGCCGCAGGGTGCGGTCCTCGTGCGTGGCCTTGATCCGGATGCGCTCCGTGCCGTTGTTGAGGTACGCCACCCAGCCCTCGGGGACTCGGCCGAGATCGATGGAGAAGGGGATCTCCCCGGAGGGCGAGTCGAGCCAGGCGTGCCAGCGACCCGTGCGCGGCTCGAGCGGGCCCGTGTCGGGGAGGGGTTCCTGTGCGGGAAGGGCGTTCATCAGGCCGAGGAGGACGAGGGCCAGCATGACCGGATCCTAACCCTGCGCGGCTTGGACGGGGACGCGGCCGCCCCCTACAGTCCTGCCATGAATCCGGCGCTGCTTGCGGATCTGGTCGCCGCCGTCCACCTCGCCATCGTCGTCTTCATGATCGCCGGCCAGGCCGCGATCCTGGCGGGATGGGCGCTTGGCTGGTCCTGGATCCGAAGCCCCTGGTTCCGCTTCGCCCACCTGGCGATCATGGCCTACATCGCCTTCAACGCTGTGCGCGGCGAGCTCTGCTTCCTCACACACATCGAGTTCGACCTGCGACGGGAGGCCGGTCAGCAGGGTGCGGAGGGCTCCTTCGTGGGCCAGCTCCTCCACGACATCCTGTTCGTGGACATGGACCAGGGCGTCCTCAATGGGATCTACCTGGCCTTCTTCGCGGTGGTCCTGGCGTGCCTCGTGGGGGCTCCTCCGCGGCGACGCGTCAGCTGAGCGCGCCAACCGCGTCCCGCCATCACGCGCCCAGGAGGGCGGACAGGGCGACGAGGGCCCAGGCGACTTCCAGCAGCAGCGGCTGCCAGGTCCGGCGCAGCCAGCACACCCAGCCCACGCCGAGGGCGCCGGTGAGGTTCAGGAGGTGATAGGCGAGACCTTGCTCGAGCCACCCGTGGCTGCTCGCGAAGTAGGCGCAGAGGATCGCGAGGGTCCCGTACCAGCCTGCGAGGCTGGCCGCCACGGGCAGGGGGGCCTCAGCGCTTGTTCCGGTGCCTACGGGGGGAGATGCTCCTGATTCCTTCACCCATGCATCATCCCGAACCGGACGCCGCGGGTCACCGCATCGAGCACGACTTCCTCGTGCGGGCCGCGACGCTCCTGAACGCCTATGGCACTCCGAGCCACCGCCTCGAGCGCGTGCTCGTGCACCTCGCAGGGGTGCTGGGAGTCCATGCGAGCTTCTACTCGACGCCGACCTCGGTCATGGCGTCCTTCGGCAAGGGTGCCGCCGAGCGCGTGCACCTGGCGCGGGTGGAGCCCGGTGAGGTGAACCTCGGCAAGCTCGTGGAGTTCGATGAGGTGCTCGAGGATGTGGAGCACGGCCGGCTGGACTGCGCGCGCGGCCTCCAGCGACTCGAGGCGCTGGCGGCCGCGCCACCGCGCCACGGGAGGCTCCAGGTGGCAAGCGCCTTCGCGGTGGCCTCCGCCGGCGCGGCTCTCCTGTTCGGAGGGGGACCCGCGGAGATCCTCGGCTCGGCACTGCTCGGCGGCATCGTGTTCCTGCTGGCGGTGCTGCTCTCGAGCCGGCCGGGGAGCGACGGCACGGTGGAGCCCATCGCAGCATTCTTCGCCGCGCTCGTCGCAAGCCTCGTGGCCCGCCTCGCGCTGCCCCTCGACGATCGCCTCGTGACGCTGGCCTCCCTGATCGTTCTGCTGCCTGGCCTGACCCTGACCACAGGCATGATCGAGCTCTCGACCCGGCACCTCGTGGCGGGAACCGCCCGCCTGGCGCGTGCAGGCGTGCTCTTCCTCACCCTCCTCCTGGGGGTGGCCCTGGCGTGGCGCGTCGCCGCCGCCGTGGCGCCCGAGCCCCTGGCGCGCGGCCCCCTCACTCCCCTGCCCGACTGGACTCAGCTGGCGGTGCTGGTCCCCCTGCCCCTTGCCTTCGCGGTCCTCTTCGATGCCCGGCGCCGCGAGTGGCCGATCATCTTCGCGGCCTCGGTGCTGGGCTCCCTGACCACTCGGTATGGCGCGGCGGCCTTTGGCGTTGAGGTGGCTCCCTTCCTCGGCGCGCTCGCCGTCGGGGTCGTGGGAAACGCCTACGCACGAACGGCGGACCGGCCGGCGCTGGTGGCGATCACCCCGGGCCTGCTGGTGCTGGTGCCGGGGTCCCTGGGCTATCGCAGCCTCACCTCGTTCCTTGAGCAGGGCGTGGTCGAGGGCATGGACGGCGCGTTCCGCACGGGATTCGTGGCGATCAGCCTGGTCTGCGGCCTGCTCGCGGCGAACCTCGTGCTCCCGCCGCGCCGGATCCTCTGAGCCCCCGGCGCACGCGCGCCTCGCCGCTCGGCGGGGCGCTCGGCCTATGCTGCAAGAGTCGCGGGCCCGCTCCCAGCAAGGGCCTTCCTCAAGAGCCTCCACTCCCGACCGCAGCACTAGACCCATGGCCGACCAAGTCGACTATCGCATCGAAGGCGAGGACCTTCAGTCCGTCACCATCATCCTCGACCCCGGCGAGGGCATGCGCGCGGAGCCCGGCGCCATGCTGTGGATGGAGGATGGCATCGACATGGACACCTCCACGGGCGGCGGCCTCTTCTCCGGGCTCAAGCGCAAGATCGCGGGAGAGAGCTTCTTCATCACCACCTTCACGAACTCGGCGCACGACCGCCGCGAGGTGACCTACGGCGGGCCCTATCCCGGCCGGATCGTTCCCCTGCACCTCGGGGGCGGCGACATCCTCTGCCAGCGCGACGCCTATCTGTGCAGCGCCCAGGGCATCGATGTGACGCTGGGCTTCACCAAGCGCCTCGGTGCAGGACTTCTTGGCGGGGAGGGATTCATCCTGCAGCGCCTGAGTGGGGACGGCTGGGCCTTCATGCACGCCGGCGGCCATGTCGTCGAGCGCGAGCTCGGACCCGGCGAGAGCCTGCGCGTGGACACGGGCTGCATCGCGGCCTTCCAGGACACCGTGGACTACGACATCCGCATGGTGAAGGGCTTCAAGTCGATGCTCTTCGGCGGGGAGGGCCTCTTCCTGGCCTACCTCAAGGGGCCGGGCAAGGTGTGGCTGCAGACCATGCCGTTCTCGCGCCTCGCGCGCCGGATCGGTGGCGCCATCGGAGCGGGCAAGGGCGAGACCCGGCGCGGGGGCATCTCGGTGCTCGGCGACCTGTTGGGCGGGGACTGAGCTGCCGCCAAGAGCGGGGCCGCGCTTCTGGGGCCCTGCCCGCGAGGTCCCGCGTCCTTGGGCCTGGGACCCCTGGCCTTGGGCCTTGCCGCCTAGCGCTCCCGCGGGCATCTTGCTCGGGCTCTCGCGCGGGAGCCCGGGACGCCCGGTTCGAACAACGAGGTCATCTGTGCGCGCAGGAGCGCGGGAGGCCCCTCATGGAGGGAGTCGATCGGTGTGAGGAGCGGCTGGTTCTTGCCGCGGAGGCAACCGAGGCCTTCTCGGACGCTCACGGGCTGCACTGCCCGACGGGCTGTGGCGCCTGCTGCCTCAGTCCCGAGGTCGAGTGCTCGGTGGCCGAGTGGGGGCCCCTGGTCCGCGAGCTGGTTCGTGACGGGCGCGCCGAGGCTGTTCTCACCCAGCTCCACGGGCAGCTCGCCAGCGGCTCGAGCGTGTGCGTGTTCTACGCCGCGGAGGATGAGGACCCGCGCAGGGGCCGCTGTCAGGTCTACGGCCTGCGGCCGATGATCTGCCGGCTCTTCGGCTTCTCAGCGCGTCGCGATCGCGACGGAACTCCCGAGCTCGTGAGCTGTCGCGTGATGCGTGAGCACGATCCTGCCGCCGTGGCCGCGGCTGCCCAAGCGGTCCGCGACGGGGCGTCCGTGCCCGTGATGGGGGACCTGGTGGGAGCAGTCCTTGCGGACGCCTCGGGAACGGATGGGCGCATGCTGCCCATCAACGAGGCCCTGCGCGTTGCCTTGGAGCGCGCCCTGCTTCGGGCCAGCTTCGAGGCTGCGGAGGCGACGGGCGAGGAGCCGGACGACGATGGGCGTCCGCGCCCCGCGCGACCTCCCCGCCGGCCGCGGGCGGCCTAGGCGTGGAAGAACGAGCTGGGGCCGTGCGTGGGCACTAGGCCAGGGCCAGGAGGCCGAGTCCAATGAGCGCGGTGACCCAGGCGGCGATCCTGGCCACGCGCAGGGAGCTCCTCACCCCGAACCACTCGAGGGTCTCGGGGGTGCAGAAGGGATCGCGGGCGATGGCGACGCCGAGCAGGACGAGGATGCCTCCGAGCGCGCGTACGCCCAGAGGCTCGGGGAGCGTGAGCGGCGCGGCCACGCTGGCGACGGTGAGGGCGAGGACGGTCACCAGCATCCGGGTCCCGTGGCGCTGCACGCGCGCGGCGTAGGCCTCCAGCGCGGGGCGGTGCTCGGGCAGCACGTGGCGCACGAGGCCTGACCGGTGGGTGGGGGAGGCGGT
>JBDQFW010000205.1:0-5931 GCA_040265735.1 Planctomycetota bacterium
GGGGAGGAGCGGCTCGAGCGGCTGGCGCTCACTTCGAGGACAGGTCGGCGTCGGTGATGGCGAGGGCCTCGCCGGCCAGGAGGGACTCCTGGACCTTGATGGCGACGGCGGTCGCCCGCAGGCCCTCCTCCGCCGAGCACGGCACCTCGGCGCCCTCGGTGACGGCCTTGAGGAAGTCGTCGAGCGCGTACCACAGCGGACGGTTCGGCAGGCCGACGCCCTCCTTGAGCTTGCCCTGGGAGGCCAGCTTGGTCGCCTCGGCAATGAGGGTGATGCCCTCGTCGTTGTGGAACTGCTGGCGGTTGGCGTACACCTCCCAACCCTGGGTCGGGGCATCCGCCTCCTTGAACAGCCACCCGTGGGACCAGGCGAGCTTGACCGCGCCCATGGTGCCCATCATCACCTCGTGGGTCCCCTCGTAGGAGTTGCCCAGGGTCGCGGCCCAGTCCAGGGCGGCGCCGTCCTTGAAGGTGAGCCGCGCGTGGACCGTGTCGGCAACGGTGCGGCCGTCGCGCCAGGCGAGCACGCCGCCCTCCGCCTCGACCTTCACCGGGTAGTCGCCGCGGAACCAGTGGAACACATCGAACTGCTGGGCGCCGACCTCGCCGGGCAGGCCCAGGGTGACCTCGGAGTCGAGGCGCCAGTTGAGCTCCTTGGAGCGCGCGGGGTCGGAGGCCGGCGTCTGCCACGAGTTCTTCTCGTTGGTCTGCGCGCGCATGGTGACCATGTCACGGATGGCCCCGGAGCGCACGAAGGAGCGCGCGAGGCTGTAGACGGGGTTGGCGCGGCCCTGGAAGCCGGTCTGGAAGACCTTGCCGGAGGAGGCCGCTGCCGCCGCGATGGCGCGCGCATCCGACACGGTGTGTGCGAGGGGGGCCTCGCAGTACACGTGCTTGCCGGCGGCGAGGGCCTCCTCGCAGGGCTGACGGTGCTTGTGGGTGGGCGTTGCGACGAGGACCGCGTCGAGGTCCGGATGCGCCGCGAGCATGGAGGCCACGTCCGGATGACCCTGGGCATCGCGCGCGCGGCGCGCCGCGGAGGAGAGGCGGCGCTCGTCGGTGTCGCAGTAGGCCGCCACGGTGACGGTCTCGAACTTGCCCAGCTCGGCGAGGAGTGCGCGTCCCTGGCGGCCGACCCCGACGAGGCCCACGCGCACCGGGGCGCTGAGGCGCGGCCTGGCCGCGAGGAGCTCGGGCTGGAGGAGGGAGGCGGCGGCGGTGCTGGCGCCTGCCATGAGGAGCGTGCGGCGATCGGGAGTGGTCATGGGTTCAGCTGTGGATCGTCTGTCGGGCGGCAGCGGTCTGGGCCGGGTGCCAGTGCCCTTCCGAGTCCTGGAGGATGGCCTCCAGTGCGTTCGGGAGGAGAGTCGGTGAGGCGCCTGCGACGAGGGCGGTGGACCAGCCGTCGCAGTCGGCGGCGCGAGCTCCGGTGACCACGGCGGCCTGCGGGCCCGCGGCGCTGCGGCCGGTGCGCGGATCAAGGATGTGTCCCTGGGAGCCGGCCTCGCTCGTGCCCACCCGCGAGCGCGCGGCCGACACGCTCATGGCGCTGCGGGTGAGGTCGAGCACGGGAGCTCCGGGGCTGGAGCCCACGGCAACGCGCCAGGACTCGCGGCCCGGCGGGGGATCGAGGGCCAGCACGGTCGAGGTCCCGCCGTGGAGCAGGGCGCAGGTGACCTCCTCCTCCTCGAGGACCGCGGCGGCGGCGTCGAGGGCCGCGCCCTTGGCGATGGCGCCGAGGTCGAGACCCATTCCCGGCGTGGCGAGGCGCACCGCGCCGCGCTCCGCGTCGAGCTGGAGGCCCGAGACCTCGAGGGAGGCTGGGCTCGGCGGAGAGGACGCCGCGCCGCGGAGGCCGGCTGCGGCGAGCAGTGGCGCGAGCAGGGGGTGGAATGCGCCTCCGCTGGCCGCGTGCAGCGCCACGCAGCGCTCGAGGAGGTCAAAGGTCTCCGGGTCCACCCGCGTCCACCCTCCGCCGGCTTCGCGCGCCAGGTGGGACACCAGGGAGTCGCGCGAGAAGGCGCTCCACGCGGAGTGCAGGGTGCGGACCTCGGCCAGGGCCGCCTCGCCCGCGGCGCGCAGGTGGGCCTCACGCTGCCCCGCCAGGACCAGCTCGAAGCGGGTCCCCATGGCGGGGCAGGCGAGGCGCAGCGGCATCGGTGGCCGTGCTCAGAGGGCGCGGGTCGCGCCGGTCTCCGGATCGTAGGCCCAGGAGGCGCCGCTCCACATGGAGCGGGTCGCCAGGTCGACGACCACCATGACCTGGGCAGCCAGCTCGACCTGGCTGCGGTTCTCCTCGCGGGAGCGCACGCACTGCAGCCAGTCCAGGCGCAGGGCCTCCTGCGGCGAGACGCGGGCGCACTCGTGACGCTCCGCGTCGATGTCGTCCACGAACAGGCGCTCGGGGCGCAGCTCGCAGTCGTTCGAGCCCAGGTAGAGGTTGGCCTCGTGGCCGCGCACCATGACCTCGAGGCCCTGCTCGTTGCAGGTCGAGCCCGCCACCACCATGGTGTGCTCCTTCTCGAACTCGACGGTCAGGAAGACCTGGTCGTGGTTCTCCATGGCCTTGTCGATGTAGTGGCCGCCGCTCGCGCTCACCCGCGTGGGCCAGCCACGGTCGATGGCGAACATCATGGGCGTCATCATGTGGACGAGGAGGTCGCCGATGATGCCGGTGGACCACTTCTTGTAGCGGCGCCAGCGGTGGTAGACCTCGGTGTCGAACTCGTCGGTGCCCTTGGGACCACACCACTTCTCCCAGTCCAGGGTCTTGCCCGGCTCGACCGCCGGGTTGATTCCGTAGAGCCACTCGCCGTTCTTCGAGTTGCGGCAGTAGCTGGTCTGGCTCAGGGTCGGGTGGCCGATGCGGCCCTCGGCGATCCACTTCCGCGCCACCTGGTACTTCTCGTACATCATGTACTGCGTCCCGACCTGCAGGCGCATGTGCGGGTTGGCCGCCATGGTGTCGCGCATCCAGAGGGCCTCCTCGATGGACAGCGTCATGGGCTTCTCGCAGTACACGTCCTTGCCCGCGGCGATGGCATCCACCGCCTGGGTGGCGTGCCAGTGCTCGGGGGTGGCGATCAGGACGCAGTCGATGTCCTCGCGCGCGAGGAGCTCCTCGTAGTCCTTGTAGCCGAGGACCTCGACGCCCTCCTGGCGGCTGCGCGCGTCCGAGAGCGCCTTGTCCAGGTTGATCTGGTTCACGTCGCACAGGGCGACCACATCGAAGGCCTCGAGGTTGCCCTCGCGCTGGCCGAGCATGGAGCCCAGGTGTCCGCGGCCCATGCCGCCGCAGCCGATGATGGCGACCTTGAGCCGCTCACCCTCGGGCTTGGGGCCCTTGGCGGGAGCCTTGGGGATCAGGCGCTTTCCGTCCTGGGCGCCGTGGGCACCGAGGGCGAGGGCGCCCGCGGCGCTGGAGGAGAGGAGCAGGCGGCGGGAGGGGAGGGCAAGGCTCATGAGGGTCCTCGGTAGGGGTTCGGAACGCTCTGAGTCTAGCCAGCGATCGCCCGATGTGAGCGTTGCGGTCCTGTGTGGTCCTTTCGATGATCGTGCCCATGATCATCACGACCTGCACTGCGCTCCTCACCGCCGCCGTGGTCACGCTCGCTCCGAGCCCCGCGGACGGCTGGGTGGAGCTCTTCGACGGGGAGACCCTCGGCGGCTGGACGACCACCGGCGGTCGCTACGACGGCAAGGCAGTCTGGGCCGTCGAGGAGGGCGCCATCACCGGGCGGGAGGGGCCCGGGCGCGCGGGCGGGCTGATCTACACCGAGGCCCCCTACGACGACTTCGAGTTCGAGTGCCAGGCCTGGGTCGACTACCCCTTCGACTCCGGGGTCTTCGTGCGCATGCGCCCGGACCAGGACGGGATGCAGTTCACCCTGGACAACCGCCCGGGCGGAGAGACCGGGGCCCTCTACAGCGCGGGCTACTTCCTGCACAACCCGGCCGGCGCGGCGCTCTCGAAGCAGGAGGCCGGCAACCACGTGCGCGTGCGCGTGGCTCGGAACCCGATGCACTGCGAGATGTGGGTCAACGGGGTGAAGACGACGGACCATCGGCTGGCGGACGGCACTCGACCCCTGGCCACCAGCGGCCTCATCGGCCTGCAGGTCCACGGGGGCGGCAACGCGCCCGAGGGGGCCCGGGCCGCGTTCAAGGAGATCCGCGTGCGCGCCCTCCCCCAGGGCAGCGGCGACTACTGGACCGCCGGCGAGGACGGCCTGAGGACCCTCACCGCGGCGGGCGCCCGCGCCGGATGGGAGAGCCTGTTCAACGGGAGGGACACGACCGGCTGGGAGGCGCACGGCGACGGCCGCGGCTACCGTGCCAAGGACGGGGTCCTCGAGTTCCTCGTCGAGGGCGGCTCACCCCTACTCGTCACCAAGCGTGACTTCCAGGACTTCCAGCTGCGGCTCGACTTCAAGCTGGCCCGGATGGCGAACTCCGGGCTCTTCCTGCGCGCGACGCGCGACGGCAGCAACCCGGCTTACAGCGGACGCGAGGTGCAGATCCTCGACGACCACAACTGGGAGGCCGACACGAACTCCAAGCTCAAGCCCTGGCAGTTCACCGGCTCCCTCTACGGCGCGGCGGCGCCGGCCCAGAAGGCTCTCAAGCCGAACGGAGAGTGGAACACCCTGTGCGTCACCCTCGACGGGCCGCGCATGGTGACGGTGCTCAACGGCAAGATCCTCTACGACCTCGACACCGAGGGGCTGACCCCGGAGCAGGGGGCGGCCTTCGCCGAGCGCGCGGCGGCAGGCTTCATCGGCCTGCAGCGCCACGCCCCTGGCGGCCTCGAGGGCGATGCCTACGCGTGGTTCCGGAACCTGTACGTGCGCGAGCTCCGCTGAACCCCGCGCCGCCCGGCCGTTCTCACTCGAAGGTGACGGCGACTGCGTCGGAGAAGTTCGAGGTCGGCCCCCCGACCTGGTCGCGGTACCAGAGCTGGAAGGTCCAGGTCTCGCCGGGTACCGCGGCTACCGGCGGGGTCACCGGCAGCTGAGCAAGGTCCACGGCGATGGCCATGTGCCCGTCGCTGCCCGAGTTCTGCAGCTGCGAGCGGAAGCGCCCGATGCTGCCGGCGAGGCACAGGACGCCCATGCTCCCCGGAGGGGTCACGGATCCCTGCGTCTGGGAGCACACGAAGTAGCCGAACTGCCCGGCGGGCAGGCCCACGGCGGCCAGGGTCAGGTCCTGGCCGGCGACGACCGCGCTGCCCGTGGCGTAGACCTCGGCACCACCTCCGGTGGAGTTCGCCGCGGCCGGGCTGCACAGGCGTGAGCCGAGTCCCTCGCCGTCCAGGCCGGCGCGCACGGCGACATCATCGAGGGCGGCCTCGACGATGGAGCCCGAGCCCAGGTCCGAGGCCTGGAAGCGAACCTGCACGGTGGAGGTCAGGGCGAGGCCGTCCTCGAGGGCGAGCTCGTACTCGAGCCAGTCACCGCTCGTACCGGACCCGGTCGGCCCCACGGTGAGCAGCGGGGTCCAGGTGGCGCCGCCATCGTCGGAGCCCTCCACGACGAACACGTCCTGGCCGGGAGCGGCTCCCGCATCGTTCGAGTACCACAGCCAGAAGGACAGGGTCGCGGCCGCTCGGCCCGACAGGTCGAGGACGGGCGAGGTCAGGGTGGTCGTGCCGCCGTCCACATCGTTCGCCCCGAGGGAGCCTCCAGGGGCGCCTTGGCCCGTGAACCAGCACTGGCTGCCCGCGGGCGTGTGGTCGCCCTCGGGCTGCGCCGCCGTGCCGACGGGATCGCCGCGCTCCCACAGACCCGTGCTCGCGTCGTTCGGCCCGCTCACGGTCCAGCCCTCGTCGCCCGCGGCCTCGAAGTCGAAGCTCGCGATCGGCGCGCCCGCGCCTGCAACTACCGAGCTCTCGAAGGTGAAGGCGTGTCCGTCCACGCTGAGGGTGACCGTGTAG
>JBDQFW010000206.1:0-5925 GCA_040265735.1 Planctomycetota bacterium
CATCGAGAGGAACTCGCGGCGGGTCGCGGAGTTCTCGCGGAACAGGCCAAGCATGCGGCTGGTGACCGTGTCCGCGCCGGGCTTGCGAACGCCGCGCATGGTCATGCAGTGATGCTCGGCCTCGATGACGACCGCCACGCCTTTGGGCTGCAGCACCCGATCGATGGCGTCGGCGACCTGGACAGTCAGCTTCTCCTGGATCTGCAGCCTGCGCGCGTAGAGGTCCACCACACGGGCGAGCTTGCTGAGCCCCACGACGCGCTTGTCGGGCAGGTAGGCCACGTGCGCCTTGCCCATGAACGGCACCATGTGGTGCTCGCAGTGGCTGATCATGGGGATGTCGCGCACGCAGACCATCTCGTCGTAGCCCTCGACCTCCTCGAAGGTGGTCTGGAGGATCTCCTCGGGGTCCTGGGTGTACCCCTGGAAGAACTCGCCGTAGGCCCGCGCCACGCGGGCGGGGGTGTCGAGCAGGCCCTCACGCTCGGGGTCGTCTCCGGCCCAGCGGATGAGGGTCCGCACGGCGGCGTGGACCTCCGCCTCCGAGGGGCGCGCGGGCAGGCCCCGCGTCTCACGGAGGGCGTGTTCGCTCATGGTGCGGCTCACGTTCATGCCAGGGGGTTCGGAGCGCACGCTGCGGCGGATGCGCGCACCTGGGGCGACCAGATTACGACAGCCGGAGGCCGACGGGTCCGCGAGATCAGCAGACCGGTCCGCAGGCCCGTCCGGGAAGCCCGCAGGGAGGCGGATTCGGCCGCGCCAGGGGGCTATCCTCCGACGGACCGGGAGCCCCCATGACCATCCGTATCCACGACAGCCTCAGCCGCGAGAAGCGCCCCCTCGAGCCCCTCGAGGACGGCCTGGTGAAGATGTACGTCTGTGGGCCGACGGTCTACGACGACTGTCACATCGGGCACCTCATGGGCCCGGTGGTCTTCGACACCGTGGCTCGCTGGCTGCTCGCCCGGGGCCTGCGCGTCCGCTTCGTGAACAACATCACGGACATCGACGACAAGATCATCAACCGCGCGCGCGAGACGGGTGAGGCCTGGGACGCCATCGCCGAGCGCTACACCCAGCAGTACTTCGGGTTCCTGCGCGAGCTCGGGGTCGAGACGATCACCGACCATCCCCGCTGCACGGAGTTCGTGCCCCAGATGATTGCGTTCATCCAGGAGCTGATGGACGAGGACATCGCCTATGTGGCCGAGGACGGGGTCTACTTCGATGTCCACCGGCACGAGGGCTACGGCAAGCTCGCCGGGCGCCGGCTCGAGGACATGCAGGCCGGCGCGCGGGTCCAGGCCCAGGGCGGCCTGCGCCACCCGGCGGACTTCGCCCTGTGGAAAGGGGTCAAGCCCGGCGAGCCCAGCTGGGAGAGCCCCTGGGGCCCCGGCCGACCCGGCTGGCACATCGAGTGCTCCGTCATGTCGAGCGAGCTCCTCGGGCGCGCCTTCGACCTGCACGGCGGCGGCGACGACCTCAAGTTCCCCCACCACGAGAACGAGATCGCCCAGAGTGAGGCCCGCGGCGACGGCTTCGCGCGGCTGTGGATGCACAACGGCCTGGTCCAGTACGGAGGGCGCAAGGTCGCCAAGAGCGACCCGCGCATGCAGGACCCTGAGTTCCGCCAGCAGTTCCAGGCGCGCTGGCTGCTCGAGACCTACGGCGCGCCGGCCCTACGCTTCTTCCTCGTGCGCTCTCCCTATCGGCGGCCCGTGGACTTCGAGCCGGTGAACCTCGAGGGCGCGCGCACCGGCCTCGTGCGTCTCCTCCGCGCGCTGGGCCCCCTGGCGGACGAGCCTGGGACAGCGCCCCTCGGCGAGCTCCTCGCGGCCGATCTCCCCGAGCCCCTCGCCGCGCGCCGCGCGCGCTTCGTCGAGGCCATGGACGACGACTTCAACACCGGCGAGGCCGTCGCCGAGCTGTTCAGCCTCGCGGCGGACGCCCGCGCGGCAGCGTCGCCGGAGGCGAGCGAGCAGGCCCTGCGCCTCGCGCGCGACCTCGGGCGCCAGCTCGGCCTGTTCCAGCCCGGCGACGCCGGGCGCCTGGCAGCCGTGGGCGGCGGAGCGAGCGCCGTGCTGGAGCCCCTGGCGAAGGCCCTGCTCGAGGTCCGAACGGCCGCTCGAGAGCGCAAGGCCTTCGCGGTGGCGGACGGCCTCCGCGACGCGCTGACGGGCGCGGGGGTGGAGGTCCAGGACGCTGCGGGCGCGAGCGCGGCCGGCCTCGACGCCGTGGGCGCGGACGGCCTCGAGCGCCTCATGACCGCCCTGATCGCCCTGCGTGCCGACGCCCGCGCCTCCAAGGACTTCGCCACGGCCGACGCCCTGCGCGACGCCGTGGCCGGCGCGGGCCTGCGCTTCGAGGACGGCCCCGAGGGCACCCGCTGGGTCCAGGCCGACTGAGCCGCGACACCGGCGCGAGCGTCCCCCGCGGCGGCACCGCTTGGAGCTCCCAGCGCCCGAGCGGCACCCCGCTTGGAAGTCCAAGCGCACAGGCGGCACCCGGCTTGGAAGTCCAACTGCTCCAGGATCGAAGCGCCTGGAGCCCGACGCGCCTAGAGCTCGACCCTGTCGAGCAGCGCGCGCAGAGCGCGGAAGGTCTCTTGGACCTTGGCATCCGCGACGCCCGCGCCGCCCGCTGCCACTAAAGCCTCCTCACATGCGGCCGAGGCCTGCGTGAGCGGCGCGAAGCCATACCCGCCCCCCGTGCCACGCAGCCGGTGCACCAGGGTGCGCAGGGTCCCCGCATCCCCCGCGGCGGCGGCGGTGTCCATGCCCTCGATCTGCTCGGCGAGGCCCGCCACATAGCTCTCGAGCAGCGGGCGAAAGCGCTCATCGCCTGCCCGCGTGCTGCGCAGGGCGGGCTCGTCGGACGGCGCGGCGGCGGCGGGCTCGTGAGGGGGCGTCACCGCTTGCTCGTCCTCCACCAGGCCCTGCTCCTCCGCTCCAGGCTGCTCCTCGGCTTGCTCTCCGCCAGCGCGCGTGATGGTCCTGCCAACGGCGCGCGCCAGGGTCTCCACCAGGCGCTCAGGCTGCACCGGCTTGCCGAGGTGCGCGTCGAAGCCCAGGGCGAGGCACCGCTCGCGGTCTTGGACGAGCGCGTGCGCGGTGAGCGCGATGATCGGTCCCCGGTACC
This sequence comes from Planctomycetota bacterium, assembly GCA_040265735.1. Taxonomy (GTDB): domain Bacteria; phylum Planctomycetota; class UBA1135; order UBA1135. The sequence goes on from JBDQFW010000206.1 coordinate 3,139, forward strand.
CCCTTGCCCGGGCCTCACGCAGGGCGCCGGGCCCGTCGAGCCCAGGCATCTGCATGTCCAGGATGATCGCGTCGAACGCGCGCCCATCAAGGCGCGCACGCTCGAGGCGCTCGATGGCCTCCTCCCCGTCCTCGGCCAGCGCCACGCGCGCACCCGCGTCCTCGAGCCAGAAGCGCGCCAGCTCCAGCAAGTCGGCGCTGTCATCCGCCACCAGGAAGTCGAGGCCCCGCAGCTGCCCGGCCAGGTCCGCGTGGGACCAGCTGCCGACCGCCGGAAGCGTGTCGTCGTCAGGGGCAAGGGGCGGGACGAGGAACGAGAAGCAGCTGCCCTCTCCGAGCGCGCTCGTGACGCGGAGCTCTCCTCCGAGGGCCTCACAGATAGAGTGAGCGATCGCAAGCCCCAGGCCAGACCCGGTCCCGGTGCGGTTGTTGACCTGCTGGAACGGGTCGAAGATCAGCTCCAGCCGGTCGGGTGCGATCCCCGGGCCGGTGTCCTGCACCGCGCATCGCAGGGCGCCGTCCTCGCCCTGCAGCCTGACCGTGATGCTCCCGCTGGAGGTGTAGCGCACGGCGTTCCCCACGAGGTTGGACAGGACCTGCCGCAGGCGCAGGCCGTCGGTGACGAAGGGCGCTGGCACGGCCGGCCCCACCTCCCAAAGGAGCTCCAGCCCCTTCGCCCGCGCACGCGGCTGGTAGAGCTCGTCCACATCACGCACGAGCTGCTCGATCGAGACGCGCTCGGGTGCCACCTCGAGGCGTCCGGCCTCGATACGCGAGAGGTCGAGCACGCCGTCGATCAAGGCCGTGAGGTGAGCCGCATGCTGCTGCACCTTGCGCGTGCGCTCGATGCGCTCCTCGCTCTCCATGCGGCGGCGGCCCATCAGGTCGAGGGTGCCGACGATCGCCGCGAGGGGCGTCCGGATCTCGTGGCTGATGTTGGCGAGGAAGCGGCTCTTCGCGGCGTTGGCCTCCTCGGCCTCCTCGCGCGCGCGCTCCAGGTCCTGCTGCTGGAGCAGGCGGTCGCCAATGTCACGGGCGACGGAGATGGCGTACGGCGTACCGCCGTGGAAGAAGTGGCTGAGGTGCACCTCGACCGGAAAGGTCCCACCCCCAGCGCGACGGAACCGCCCCTCGTAGGACACCGTGCCGCGGTCCTCGGCTGCGCTCCAGCGCTCCTCCCACAGCTCCGGAGTGAGCGCCTCGTCGAGCTCGAGGAGGGAGGCTCCCTCCATCTCCTCACGCGTCCAGCCGGTCTGCAGCAGGGCGGTTCGGTTGGCGCGCACGAGGCCCCCCTTGCGGTCGATGAGGTGCACGCTGTCGGAGGCCTGGTCCAGGGCGAAGTGTGCCTGCACGACCTCCTCGGAGGACATGGCCACCTGCTCACGCAGCTCGGCGGCAAGCACCTCCAGCCGCTGGTTCGCGTGCATCAGCTCGCGACTGCGAGCCTCCAGGAGGGCCTCGGCCTCCTGGCGTGCACGCTGCTCGCGCTCGGCGCGACGGCGCCAGGCATTCAGCTCGGGGTGCTCCGTCGTCATGGGGGCTGCTGGGAATCGCGTCAGGCCGCGGTGGAGCCGGGGCCCCGCCGGCCGCGACTGGGAGGCGTCAGGCCCGGCATGTGGGAGCCGAGAGGAGGCCTCACGCGCTCGCCGAGCCGTCCGCGGCCGCGTTCACGGGATCGATGAAGAAGGTGAAGCGGTGCGGGTCGCTTGGATGCGGCTCGCTGCACACGGTGTGGGGCTCGTTGAAGTGTTCGAAGCAGCCCCGGAGCAGACCGCGCGCGAGCGGCTCCAGCGCCCGCGGGGAGCGGTACTCGAGGACGATCGACGCTCCCTCCTCGCGCAGCACCTCGAACTCGGGCACCTCGGCGTCCGGGTGGATGGCCTTGACCGAAGCGTGGATGTGCTCGTCCAGCCGGCGCAGCAGCTCCAGCACGCCGCAATAACCGCCAACCAGGTCCTCGTGCTCCCACGCGAGGCGGCGGAACAGGTAGATCCCGAACTCCTCGAGGGTCTCCGGCGCCTCGGTCCCCAGGGCAGCACAGCCCGCGCCAAGGAGCACACCGAACTCCTCGTCCGGATAGGAGCCCACAGCCGTGAACGCCCCGCCGGTCGCGAGCGGGGCCTGGGCGAGGAGGTCCTCAAGCGCAGGGATACCGAGGCGGAGCTCGAGGAACTCGAGAAAGGAGATGAAGACAAGGCCTTTCAAGACAGGGCGCCTCCGCGCGCCCTCATCGTAGGGGTTTCCCCGACCGGGCGATCCTGGGTGCGCGCGTTCGCCCGCATTGCGTCCCAATCCTGGAACCGCTCCCTGCCCGGGCAGCCCAAACCCAAGCGGGCTCGGGACAGAGTTCGCGATCGAGGAGCCGCAGAATCGGCGCATCCCTCGAGGAGCATGGAACCTCCGCGGAGCGGGTTCCGTCCAGGGTGTGTCCGAACGATCAGGCTGCCCTCCCCCCGCGGCTGCCTTCGAACAGCGCCCTCTCACAGCAGGATCCCCTCAGGAGAGCCTGCTACGAGAGAGCCAGCCGGGAACGAGCCAGCCAGAAACGAACCAGCCACGCGAGCGCATGCCCCCAGCGGGCCAACCCCAAAAAGGGCAGCGCCCCCGAAGCAAGCTTCGAGGGCGCCAGAGAGAGAGAGGAGAGACGGGCCCTCCGGCAGCAAGGAGAGAGAAGCTGCGCGGAGGTGATCCGAGGAGTACCCGGGCTCCGCCGCTGGTGAGCAAGCTCTGTGCCAGCGATGGGCGGGGACCTGGGCGGTCAGGGGAGCTAGGGGCTGCGGATCGCTCG
>JBDQFW010000207.1:0-5897 GCA_040265735.1 Planctomycetota bacterium
CGGGTGCCTCGGCCTCGGCCGCGGTCGAGCCGACGCCACTGGCCCAGGCCACCTTCGACCTGCTGCCCGAGGCCCCGCGCTCGTCCGCAGCCCGCTCCCAGGGAGGATCCCGCGGCACGGGCGCCTCGCCCCAGCCTCCCGCGCGGGCCGGAGCGTCCTCGCCCGGGACCTCTGGCGCGAGGACCGATGGGTCCTCGACGGTGACCTCCGCCGCCGACCGCGCCCTGCGGGACCCGGCCAACCGCTACACGGTGCAGGTGGTCCAGTACCCCAGCACCTCCTCGAAGCACCGCGGCTACGCCGAGGACACCTTCCAGCGGCTGCTCGAGGCGGGCCTGCCCGCCTGCTCCCCGCTGGAGGTCGAAGGGGCCCTCTTCCTCGTGGTCGGCGCTGCGCCCACCACGGCGGCCTTGGCGGACCTCCGCAAGCGCCTCGCGGTCCTGCCCGATCCGCGAACGGGTCGCCCAATGTTCAATTCCCCCTACGAGATCCGTATCGACAGCCTCCTCCGGCGTTAGGGCGGCTGCCCTTCACCTGCCCGACAGCCGGCAGCGGGGCTTCTCGACGCTCCGTGCCCGGGTGATGCCCCGGGGACTCAGGGGTTCCCCAGGGGGCCCGCCCTCGCTATCCTGCTCGGCTCGATCGGGCGTCCGGGCACCGCGTGGCCCCCGCTCGCCCCCGTCCAGAACCTGATCCCAGACCCTCCGATGTCGATCCACCCCAGCCTCCGCGGCGTCAACAACCTCACCGGTGAGCGCTCCGTGTTCACCCGCGTCGAGCGAGTCCAGCAGCTGCTCCGCGAGGGCAAGCTCCAGGAGTCGGGCTCCGCCCTTGGGCTCCCCAAGGTGCGCACCAAGTTCAAGATCAAGACCAAGCGCGGCAAGTGACGCCGTGCGTGCGGGGCCCCTGGTGGCCCCGATCCCTCGCACGGACAAGCCCACGGGCTCCGAGCCCACGCAGGTCGGACCCCGCGACGAGGTCGAACCCAAGAGCCTCTGGTGCCTCGCGCCGGAGGCTTCTCTCATGACTGCACCTGCCTTCTCCACCAGCCGGGCCCCCGTGCTCGAGGTGTTCTCCTCCGTGCAGGGAGAGGGGGCCTTCGTGGGGGAGGCGCAGGTGTTCGTGCGCCTTGCAGGCTGTCCCCTGCGCTGCCGGTGGTGCGACACGCCGGAGTCCTGGCCCGTGCGCGGCGGAGCGGCACGGGTCTTCGGCGCGGAGGGCGAGCGCGAGGAGGAGCCTTGGGCCTCGCCGTTCCAGGTCCTCACCTGGATCCTGGCCGCCGAGCCCCGCGAGCCGCGCACCATCAGCCTCACGGGCGGCGAGCCCCTCTCTTGGCCCGGCTTCGTGGCCGGGCTCGCGCGCGTCAAGGGGCCCCGACGGCTGCACCTCGAGACTGCCGGAGGCCACCCCGAGAGCCTGGCCGCGGTGCTTGATGGCGTGGATCACGTGAGCCTCGACCTCAAGCTGCCCGAGGACATGCGCGCGCCCGTTCCGCTTGCGGTCCAGGGGCCGGAGGGGGAGCAGCCCTGGGGCGAGGCGAGCCCCGCCTCGTCGGAGGACTGGGAGCTGGCGCGCCGTCGCTGCCTCACCCTCATCGCCGATCACGACGCGTGCGCCAAGCTGATCGTGGCCGGGGACCAGCCTGCGCGGGCGTTCCTGCCCCTGCTCGAGGACGTGGCGCGCCTCGCTCCGCGCTTGCCCCTCTACCTCCAGCCCGTGACGCCGACGGCGGGGGTCCCGGCTCCTAGCGCCCAGCTGCTGACCGAGGTGCACGAGGATGCGCGTGACCTCGGGCTGCGCGCGCGCGTGGTTCCCCAGATCCACCGGGCCCTTGGCATCCCCTGAGCGCGGTCGCGCCCACTCCTCCCGCATCCTCGTTCAGCATGGCCTCCGGCGGCCGACCGCCCCTGTCCGCGCCCCGCGCCCATCCAAGTCTCGTCCTCCCGTGAGCGACCCCATCCCCCAGACCGTGACGCCGCTCCCGCGCGTCGCCCTCGTCGGCCGTCCCAACGTGGGCAAGTCGACCCTCCTCAACCGCCTGTGCGGCTCGCGGGTGGCGATCGTCGAGCCCACGGCCGGCGTGACCCGCGATCGCATCGCGGTGCCAGCGCGCCTCGACCACCCCGACGGGCCGCGCTGGATCGAGGTGATCGATACGGGCGGGGTGGGGATCGTGGACCGCGACGACCTCGGGCCCCATGTGGAGAGCCAGGTGGACGCAGCGCTGTCCACCGCGGACCTGATCCTCTTCCTCGTGGACGCCCGTGACGGCGTCACGCCCCTGGACGAGCGCGTCGCCTCGCGCCTGCGCGGCTCGACCGTGCCGGTGGTGCTCGTCGCCAACAAGTGCGAGCGCTCCGACTCGGCCTGGGAGGTGGAGAGCCTGCACCGCCTCGGCGTGGGGGAGAGCACGCACCCGATCAGCGCGCAGAACGGCAACGGAATGGCCGACCTGATCGAGGCTCTGTGGGAGCGGTTCCCCGAGGCTCCGCCCCAGCGACCGGTCCAGCCCGAGGCCTCCATGCTGCTTGCGGTGGTGGGGCGCCGCAACGCCGGCAAGAGCACCCTGGTCAACTGCCTCGCCGGTGAGGAACGCATGATCGTGTCCGAGGTCCCCGGGACCACGCGCGATGCGGTCGACGTGCGCTTCGAGCGCGGCGACCGGCACTTCACCGTGATCGACACGGCGGGGATGCGCAAGAAGTCCAAGCTGGCGGACGCGATCGAGTTCTTCTCGGAGGCGCGCAGCCGCAAGACCGTTCGCCGCGCAAACGTGGTGATCCTGCTCTTCGACGTGCGGCAGCCCCTGTCCGCCATCGAGAAGTCCCTGGCGCGGTACGCGGTCCAGCACCACAAGCCGATCGTGCTCGCGGCCAACAAGTGGGACCTGCTCGAGGACGCGGACCCGCAGGCCTTCCGAGAGTACCTGGATGCGGAGCTCCCCGGCCTCGCCCGCGCGCCGATCGCGTTCCTCTCCGCCAAGGAGGGGCACGGCGTGGAGGAGCTCCTGCAACTGGCCATGGACCTCCACACGCAGGCTGGCGGCCGCGTCAGCACCGGCGAGCTGAACCGCGTGCTGGAGAAGGCCCTGCAGACCCGCGGCCCCTCCAGCCGCGGCCAGCGCGCGCGCCTCAAGTACGCTACCCAGGCCGATGTGCACCCCCCGACCTTCGTGCTGTTCGTGAACGATCGGCGCCTGATCGGCAAGGACTACCTGCGCTACCTGGAGAACCGCATCCGGGACGCGTTCCCCTTCCCCGAGGTTCCCGTGCGCATCGTGCTGCGGGACAAGAACGATCCCGAGGAGGATCGCCCCTCCCGATGAGTCGCTCCCGCCTGCTTCCCCTGCTCGCCTGCCTCCCGCTCTTCGGCGCGTGTGCGTCCTTCGGCGAGCCTGACGCCCGCTGGGTCGACAGCGAGGCCGAGGTCCTGAACGCCGCGGTCCTGCACGAGGCGATCGCCATGGCGCTGGACGACCTGGGGTTTGCGCTCGACGGCACCGGAGCGCCGGGACAGGGCTTGGCCTCGACCCTCTGGAAGGAGGACCGGCACCCGTTCCAGGGGCGCGGGCTGCGCACGAAGGCCACGGTGGAGTACGAGCTCGTCCAGCCCGAGGCCGAGGAGGAGGGCGTCCCGCGCCCCGGTCCGTACCACTCCCTGCGCGCGCGCGTGCAGGTGGAGCGCAACATGTCGAACCGTCCGCTTGACGCGTCCTATGACGAGTGGGAGGCCATGGAGGACGACCCGCGCGCCGCGGGCCACATCCTGGCGAAGGTGCGCGCGTACCTGTTCGGCGCCTGAGGGCTGAGGACGCGGCTGGCAAGACGGTCCGGCGCGGCCGCGCCGCGCGCTAGCGGAAGAATCTTCCCGGTCGCGCGCGGTCCTGCGTGTCTCGCTCTGGGACGGGGCCGAGGCGCTCCAATCCTGGGCCTCGGCGTGCCGATGGAGGGGGAGCGCGGACTCCCCCGTCCGCACTCCTCCGATGCCCCCCGTCGCCGAGACTCCCTGGGTCGAACCTCCGCTGCTGCGCCCCGTCGCGCTGGCTCGCCGCGTGCTTGGCACGCCGGCCCGGCTCTGGGCGGTCCGTGACCTGGCCGCGGCCAGCCTTGCGCGCGAGCTGCGAGGGCGCGTGGCGGGCACGGTCCTCGGGCCCCTCTGGCCCCTTGCCCAGCCAGTGACCCTCCTCGTGGTCTACGGCTTCGTGTTCACGACGCTCCTTGCCCAGCGCCTCCCCGGGGCCCAGGACGGGACCGCGTGGGGGGCCTACATGCTCGTGGGCACCCTTGCCTGGTCCGGCTTCGCCGAGTCCCTGACCCGCAGCTCCGCGGCCCTGGTGGAGGGCCGCGAGCTCGTGCGCAAGCTGGCCTATCCGATCGAGCTCCTGCCCCTGGTGCCGGCCCTCGCCTCGGTGGCCCTGCTCACCTGCGGCGCGCTCCTCGTGGCCGGACTCGGCGCGGCGACGGGCCTCGTGCCCCCGTCCGGCGGGCTCTGGGCGCTCCCCGCCCTGGTCCTGCTGCACTGCGCCTTCGCGGTCGGCCTCGGCTGGGGCCTCGCGGGCCTGAACGCCTGCCTGCGTGACGTGGGCCAGCTGCTCCCGCTCGTCCTGACCGCGGCCATGCTGGCGACTCCGGTGTTCTGGGTCGCCTCCGCGGAGCTGGTCCCCGGACTCGAAGCCTGGCTGCCCTTGGTGCACGCCTCGCCCCTCACGCACCTGGTCGACGCCTGGCGCGCCGTTCTGCTGGGAGGCCTTGCAGGCGTTCCCGCACCGGCGCCCATGGCCGCTCTTGGCGCCCTCCTGCCCTGGTCCCTCGGCGCGCTGGTCCTCGGCCGGCTCACCCTGGCTCGCCTCGAACCCCTTGTCCTGGACGAGGTCTGAGCGATGGAGAACGTGCTCGAGACCGAGGGCCTGGGCAAGGCCTGGCGCACCTACCGCAGCGGGCTGGCGCGCGCGGCCGAGGTGCTGAGCCTGGGCGCCCTGCGCACCCACGAGCCCTGGTGGGCCCTGCGGGGTGTGAGCCTCTCCCTCCCGCGCGGCTCGGCCCTCGGGGTGGTGGGCGCGAACGGCGCGGGCAAGAGCACGCTGCTCAAGCTCCTCGCGGGGGCGACCGCTCCCACCGAGGGGCGCCTGCGCGTGCAGGGGCGGGTTGCTGCCCTGCTGGAGCTCGGCGCGGGCTTCCACCCCGAGCTCTCCGGCCGTGAGAACGCCCTCACCACGGGCGTGCTCCTCGGCCGCACGCGTCGCGAGATGCGCGCCTGCATGGACGAGCTGCTCGAGTTCGCGGGCGTGCGGGAGGCGGCCGACTCTCCCCTGCGCACCTGGTCCTCCGGGATGGCCATGCGCCTTGGATTCGCGACCGCCCTGTTCGTGCGCCCCGAGGTGCTGATCCTCGACGAGGTGCTCGCCGTGGGGGACCTGGACTTCCAGAAGAAGTGCGTGGACGCGGTCGCCTCGTTCCGGCGCGGAGGCGGGAGCCTCGTGCTCGTGAGCCACAGCCTCTACGACGTCCGCCAGATCTGCGACGAGGCCGTATGGCTTCGGGATGGCCAGGCCGCGGCGAGCGGCGAGCCGGCGCGCGTCACCGGCCTGTACTCGGCCTGGTACGGCGAGCACGCCGCCAGCTCGGAGGACCCGCGCCTGGATCCGGGCCCCGAGCGTCCCCGCCTGCGGGCGGTGGAGCTGGTCGGCGCCTGCCCCGGAGAGCCGGTCGACACGGTCACCACTGGGCAGGACCTCGCCGTCCGCATCGCCTGGGAGAACCCCAGCGAGGAGCCCCTTCAGCTGGGCGTGACCTTCACGCGTCAGGACCGCACCCTGGTCTCTGCCGCCGGGACGCACGCGGCCGGACAGGTCCTGCGCGGGCGTGCGGGCGAGGCGACCCTCAGGCTGCCGGGCCTGC
>JBDQFW010000208.1:0-5857 GCA_040265735.1 Planctomycetota bacterium
GATCTCGGCCTCGCGGCCGAGGCACCACCAGGAGGCATTCAGCAGGAGGTGGCGCATGCCGGCGTCCTGGCAATCCTTGGCGCTGCCCATGGTCGTGTGGAACACGCGCTTGGGGATGCCGACGTTGCCGGTGAAGGACTTGGTCCACGCCACCGGCAGGGGAATGAGGTCGGGGTTCGGAGGGTCGGTGCGCTCGCGCGCCATCAGGGGCTGGCCCATCAGCAGCGGCGTGCAGCCATCGGGCAGGCCCTCCCCCTCGGGGTAGGTGCGGTACACATCGGTTGGCCCCCACACCGTCTCGATCCCCCGCAGGATCGGATGGTCCGCGTGCTCGGGCACCGGGGTCGCCAGGGTCGAGTCCGCGTGCCAGCGCCCGTGGTGGCCGCGGAACGCGCCGCCGAGGATCTCGTCCCCGAAGCTCACCCTCCGCTCGCCCACGCGGTAGTCCCACCCGATGAAGCCGTGGTTCCCGGTGCGCATGGCCATCAGCGGCCGGTCCGAGTCGAGGTAGGCGTAGAGGTGCGCGAGCTGCTCCTCGGGCAGGGTGACGAGGCGCGTGAACCACACCACCAAGTCCGCCTCCGCGAGGTGCTCGAGGCCCGGGATGTCGTGGACGGCCGTGTCCTCCTCCCACTTGATCGGCAGGGTCGGGTTCACGCGCCCCTCCCCGTCGAGGCTGAACAGCACCGTGGTGTGCATCCCGTGCTTGGCCGCGAACAGGCGCGCCAGCATGGGCAGGGACTGCTCGCTGCGGTACTCCTGGTCCCCCGCAACGAACACCACGTGCGGCGGATCCGCGTGCTCACCCTGGGCAGGGAACACGAGCCAGCGCGGATCCTCGGGCACGGGGTGCGGCGGGGTCTCGACGCGGGGAGCGTCCTGGGTGCCGGCGCAGGAGACGAGGAGGAGGGCTGCGAGGAGCTTCATCGGGGAGAGGCGCTGGGGATCGCGTTGACGGTGTAGTAGGCGTGGCGGTGCAGGAGCGGCTCGCCGTCCTCGGCAACGAGGTCCAGGTCCAGCTCGTGGCAGTGGCCCTTCACAAGCCGGTCAAGGTGCAGCACGGCGCTCAGGCCGTCCTCGGCCACCTCCACGCTCTCGACCACCAGCTGCTGCTGGTCCACCTCGGGGCCGCCATAGCCCCCGTGGTAGGGATGGGTGAAGGTGCTCAGGCGGTAGCGCCCGGGCTCCGCCGCCGCGCTCCGGTCCGCCGGCCGCGTGAAGGCCAGGCGGAAGCCGTCCGGCGTGATCGTGACGCGCTCGACCTCGAAGGGCATGGCCCCGGTCCAGGTGAGCCGCTCGAGAGCGAAGGGCGCCGTTCCCCGCACGGGCCAGCCGCGGTTGGTGCCGCCCGCCAGCAGGCCGCCGCCCGGGGTGAAGCACACATCCAGCAGGCCCGTCGAGAGGCCCTCCCGGAAGGGATAGCAGGCGCCTTGCCATACGCCCTCCACCTGCTCGGTGGTGGCGCGCAGGATCACGGACAGGCTGAAGTCGCCGAGGAAGAGCTGCCCCTCGAAGGGTCCGAAGTCCCCCCCCGTCGTGTCCGTCGCGAACCCCATGATCGAGCGCCCCATGCGGATGTAGGGGAAGATCACGGCATAGGGCGTGAGCTCGGGGATGCGCGCGGCCTCGTCCACGAGGCGCGTCCCGGACTCCGGCTGGAGCGGCGCGTCCCCCAGGTGCGGCGCGAAGGGGTACCAGTTGTAGGAGACCGGGTGGCCGTGGAACGAGTCGCGCGTGATCGCCTTCAGGCTGCACGAGCTGTTCCAGGGGCCCTGACTCTCGATGTAGAAGAGCTGGTCGTGCTCGTCTCGGCCGATGCCTCCGGGACTGCGCAGGCCGCTGGCGATCGGGGTCGTCGTGCCGTCCGGCGCCACCTCCAGCACCCACCCGCGGAAGAGCGCCTCGGAGTGGTAGGAAGCCGAGAGCCCCAGGGCCACGTGCACATTCCCGGCCGCGTCCGGATCCGTGCCGAAGGCGTACTCGTGGTAGTTCTCGTAGCCCCAACGGTTCGACAGGGCGTCGTAGTGGTCAGCCGTCCCGTCGCCGTCAGCGTCCACGACCCGCGTGACCTCGCAGCTCTGGGTCACGAGCAGCCCGCCCGGGATCGGCGAGAGGCCGAAGATCTCGTCCAAGCCGGTGGCGAAGAGCTCCGCGCGCGGCTCGGCGACGGGATCGTCAATGCCCGAGAGCAGGAGGACATCCCCGTGCCGCGTCCCGGCCGCCATGCGGCCGTCGGGGAGCACGCAGAACGCCCCGGCCTCGAGGACGATGCCCTCGGGGATCGGGAGCCGGTCCAGCTTCCAGTACGCGCGCTCGCGCGCCTCGGTCCCCCAGCGGGAACCAAGGTCCTCGACGGCAGGGGCCAGGACGGGCGCGGGCTTCGCAGGCGGTGCGATGGCGGGCACCCCGCCGGTGGCCACCATCCCGCCGGTGGCCATGGTCCCGCCCGTGGCGAGCATCCCGCCGCTTGCAGTGAGAATCAGCAGGGTCAGCATCAGTCGATCAGCTCGTAGAGAAGGGTGAAGGAGGTCGTGCCCACGGGCAGGTCGAGGATCATCAGCATCTCCTGGTCGCCAACCTCGCCCTCCTCGGTCGGCCGCGTGAAGCGCCGGCCGAAGGTGGCGAAGCCCGCCGGCGGAGTGAGCGCCAGGCGCCCCCGGCGAAGGCGCCCGCTGGGCTCCACCTGGAACGGGCCGGTCAGCAGGCGGAAGTGCAGCTGCACGGGAGCCTCGGCGGTCAGCGTCAGCTTGCGCTCCAGGGCCGTGCGGCCGTCCACGGTCGCGATGATGCTGCGGTCCTCGACCGTGGCCCCATCCACCTCGTAGCGCAGCGTCGGCACGCGGCCCTCGTCGAACCGGTACCCCTGGAACCGGTACCCGTGCTGCCACGGGTAGGTCGGGTCGGGGTTCACGCGCACCTCCTTGGTGCGCAGGGGCATCAGGGGCCAGGCCTCGTTCGGACTGCCCAGGCGGACGAAGGCCGTGTCCCGCGCGAGGTCCTCCGTCCGCTCGCGCGGGTTGAAGTCCCCGGCTCCCTGGCCATTCCAGTTCACCGAAACGAACCGCCCGCGCCAGAGCGCCGCCAGGGCCCCGTTGTGCGCGTCGAAGGCGTAGTGCAGGCCCATGGGCGAGCCCACCGCGATCCCGCGGAACCCCGCCACCCGGCTGCGCCCGCGGTACAGGCGCGGCATATCCCCCACCTCGAGGTCCCAGTTCGGGCGGCTCAGGCCCTCGGGCTGGGGCGCGCTCGTGCCCAGCGAGAGCACATGCCACAGCGCCTCGATCTGTGCCTCGGTGTCGCCGTCCAGGATGCCCTGGTGCGCGGCGATCCCGTCGGCCCAGGACTCGGGCATCACGATCCCCGGCCGGAAGCCGCTCGGGTCGAGCAGGAAGTCGTGGAACCAGGCCGGCTGCAGGCGGTCATAGGTCCCGATCAGGTCTGGCCCCTGGAAGGCGATGGCCTCGAGCCCGTTCCAGGTGTGGCAGCTCACGCACGCAAGCCCCTTGATGCCCAGCAGCTCCCGCCCCGCGTCGCGCAGCTCACGCTGCCGCTCGCCGCTCGGCTTCTCGTACACGCGCTCGGGACGGGCGTCCTCCGCGGCCAGCAGGGCCGGCAGGTGCTCGAGATGCTCCCAGCCGAAGCGCGGCATCCGCACGCCCATGTACGGGCGCACTCCCGCGCCCTCCGCGAGGACGCGCTCAAGCCAGGGCTCGGTCAGCTTGCCCCCCACGCCGTCGAGCGGCGGAGGGAAGCGCGCCGGGTCCCCGAGGTCGGGGATCTCTGTGGTGAACCAGCCGTCGAGCCGCGCGTCCCGCGCCCCCACGCCCTCGCGCGCGTGGCACGCCGTGCAGCGTCGCTCGGTGAGGGTGATGGCAAGGCGATCCCCCGCCGTGAGCTCCGCGTCCAGGGAGGCCGCCGCCGCCCGCAGGGCCTCACGCTGGGCGTCGTCGAGGCCGAAGTCCGGCGCGCCGCCTGCGAAGCCGTTGGAGGCGGGAGCGCTGGCAAGGCAGCCGCCGCCGAGATCCCCTCGCGCCGCGCCCACATCCCGCGCCTGCGCAGGGCCGTCGAGCCCGTGGCAGCTCGCGCAGCCCGCGGACTCCCACAGCAGCCGTCCCTTAACGACCAGCTCGGGTCGCGCCTCGACCGGCGCGCTCTCCCAAGGCGCATCGGACCCCTCCAAGAGGTAGGCGGCCACATCGGCCGCCTCCTCCCGCGAGAGGTGCAGGTCCGGCATCAGCCCGCCCGGCCTGTGGGTCAGCGGCCGCAGCAGGAAGTCCGCGAGGCCCCACCCGGTGTACTTGGCACCAAGCCCGTCGAGGGAGACGGCGCGCTCCGGAGCCACGGGGGCGTCCCCCAGCTCGCTCTCCTCCCGCGCACCGTGGCACGCGAAGCACCCCACCTCGTGGAACACCCGCGCCCCGGCGCGCGCGTCCCCGGCCTCCAGCGCCGTGAGAGCCCGCCGCGTCGCAGCGAGGAACTCCGCCAAGGCCTCGCCGTTCTCCGCGCGCTTCCCGGCGGTCTGCCCCCGCCACGGGTCCGGCATCCGCCCCTCCGGGTGCACGCCGAGCGGGTCCGCCAGGAACGCCTCGAGCCACCCGCGCTGCAGGCGCTCGCTCGCCAGCGCGAGATCCGGCCCCTCGATCCGCCCCGCCGCGGCGAGGTCGGCATGGCACGCCGCGCAGTTGCGCTCGGCCATCAGCACGCGGCTCGCGGGGCCGACGGCTGCGTCGCGCGCGGCCGCCTCCGCAGTCCGCGCGATCGAAGCGAGTGAGTTGCCCACGATCCCGTGGGCATCCGCAGCGGGGCCGCCCGCGAGGGGCAGCAGCAGGAGCAGGACGGCCATCGAAGACCACCATAGGGCTCGCGCGCGGCGCCTCGCTGGCGAAACGGGCGCTGCCCCGAGCGCGTCCTTGGCGGGCCGCGCAAGCGCCGCCATGCTTGAGACCCAGGCCCGATGGAGGGTCTCCCTACGAGCCCATGACGCCCCCCCTCACTCGCCGTGCGTTCCACCTGGGCGCCGCTGCCTCCGCCCTGTCCGCCTGGTCGCCGGCCCTCGCCCTTGGGCGACAGGACCCCAGCCCCGTGCGGGTCGCCGTGGTCGGGCCCGGCAAGCGCGGCATGAACCTGATGCGCAACGCCTTCCTTGGCGGAGGCTTCCAGGTCACGGCCGTCTGCGATGTGGATGCGAATCGCCTAGCCGCCGCCAAGGCCCTCGCCGAGGAGCGCCAGCCCGGCACGGACTGCTTCGCCACGACGCGCCACGAGGAGGCCATGGACCGCGCGGATGTGGACGCGGTGGTCATCGCCACGCCCGACCACTGGCACGCTCACCAGATCCTCGACGCGGCGGCGCGCGGCAAGCACATCTACTGCGAGAAGCCCCTGACACTCACCCTGCGCGAGGCCCAGCTGGCGATCCCCGCCGTGCGCAAGGCCGGCGTGGTGTTCCAGACCGGCAGCCAGCAGCGCACCGAGTTCAGCCAGCGGTTCGTCACCGCCTGCGAGATGGTCCGCAACGGCCGCCTTGGGGAGATCCTCACGGTGCATGTGGGCGTCGGCGATCCGGCCGTGGCTTGCGACCTGCCCGCCGAGGAGCTCGAGCCGGGCCTCGACTGGGACCGCTGGCTCGGTCCGGCGCCCGCGCGGCCCTACCACTCCGACCTGAGCCCGCGCGGGGTGCACGGGCACTATCCCTCGTGGCGACGCTACTGGGAATACGCGGGAGGAGGCCTCGCAGTTCCTGTTCCTTTATGAGCTGTCGTTGAACTACGGAATGGACCTGACCAACCAGATCAACGTCAGCCGTTCCACCCTGCGTGTGAACGCAACGTTGCCAAACACCACGACCGTAGAAATG
>JBDQFW010000209.1:0-5823 GCA_040265735.1 Planctomycetota bacterium
TCGCGGGCCTCAGGTGGAGTTCCCCGCTTAGAGGCCACCCCTGAGAGGCACCCGCGCAGAAGGACTCCTACGGACGGCCGTCACGGGACGCCCCCGCGGCGGAGACCGGGACGGACTCCGCTCAGTTCACGGTGGCCACCGTGTGCTCAAGGAGGAGCATCACGGCGATGACCGCGGCGGTGGTCATGAAGAACTTCAGCCAGCGACGAGGGAGCGCGCGCAGCGCCTCACCGTCGTCGGGCTCGGCGAAGAGGGTCGTGACCACGACGATGGCGGTGCCCGCGAGGAGCAGCAGCAGGAGGTGCAGGCCGATGTCCTTCATCAGGCTCCCTCTCCGTTCGCGGGGGCGTCGCTCTCGGCTGGGCGCCCGGACTGGGCTGCGACGCGGGACGCAAGCGTGCTCGTGCGGGGTGCTCCCGGGGCGGCGACTCCGCCGGCCGCGGCTCCCCCGTCCAGGGCCAGGGCGCGCTCGCCCCTGCGCGGGTCGCGGCCCAGGAGGAGAGCCTCGCTCCAGCCGTAGGCGTCGAGCATCACCAGGACATTCAGCAGGCCCGCGACACAGCCCAGCACGACGGCGAGGTCGTGGTAGGCCACCTCGTGGGTGAGCTGCGGGTGGCCGTGCGCCGCCTCGGTCAGGAGGGCGGGGAGGCCCAGGAAGAACTGGCCGCCCCAGTAGTAGAAGTGCCGCGCGCGGTCGAGGTTGGCGCCCTCTCCGAGGAGGGTTCCCGCGCCGAAGAGGAGCAGGAGCAGAGCCAGGCAGAGGAGCCCGCGCCGGGTGCGGCCCTGGAGGATCTGCCCGAGGCCGGGCAGGGCGAAGGAGGCCAGGGCAGCGACCTCGGGGCGCACGCGGGCGGCGGGCGCAGCGCCGGCGGAGGCGGCGCCAGTCGCCTTGGCGCTCGCCGCGGCAGGGACGCGCGCGTCCAGATGCGCCCGCGACATGAGCAGGGCGTTGAGGACGCCGCTGGTGGCGGTCAGCGCCATGCCGGCCTGGAGCGTCCCCGGGAACACGACGGGGTCCGGGCCGCCGAAGCCGAAGCGCGAGCTGTGGAACAACAGGGCCCCGAGGTTGCCCAGCTCGGGCGAGAGGAACGGGGCGAACTGGCCGCGCATCTCCGGGGGCAGGATCTCGAAGGACCGGCCGTCGGAGAGGAACAGGCCCAGGGCGTAGAGGCCCTCGACCACCAGGAACGCCACCACTGCGAAGCCCGCGCGCCCCAGGTACAGGTGCCCCGCGCCCGGCACGAACCAGGTCAGGAGGGCTGCGACCGTGGGGTCACCGGTGGGTTTCGAGGAGCTCATGGAGGGCCTGCGAAGGGGGTGTTCTAGCACCTGGGCGGCCTCGGCGGCCAGCCGGGGCGGGGCAGCCCCTAGGCTTGGGGGCGTGAGCCCCACCCCTGCGGACAGCCCTCTGGACCCTCGCCTCCCCGAGGCGGGTGAGTCGGCGCCCTCCCGCACTGCGAGTGCGGACTCCTCGCAATCCGCTGTGGAGCCCGCCATCGAGCCCGCCGTGGACCCCGCTGCGGATTCCGCAGCGCACCTGGCTGTGGCCGCCGGCGCAGCGGCCGTGGCGCAGACTTGGGTCCACCGGGTGCGCGTCCGCTACGGCGAGACCGACCAGATGGGCGTCGCGCACCACGGCTCGTACATCGCCTACCTCGAGGAGGCTCGAACCGAGTGGATGCGCGCGCTGGGCACCGCCTACGCCGACCTGGAGCGCGCGGGGGTCGGGCTGCCGGTCCGCAGCATGAGCCTGCGCTACCGCGCGGCGGCGCACTACGAGGAGGAGCTCGAGGTCGAAATCCGCGTGGCGCGCCTGCGGCCCGTGGCCGTCACCTTCGGCTACCGGATCCTGAGGGGCGGCACGGGCGAGGTGCTGGTGGAGGCCGAGGTGGAGCTGGCCTGCGTGGATCTCTCCGTGCGGCCCCTGCGGCCTCGCCCCCTGCCCGAGGGGCTGTACGAGGCCTTCCAAGCCGTCCACGGCTGACGGAACGCGGGCTCGGGCTCGAGGCGCGGCGCACGCGCGATGTGGGCCCCCCCGCAGCGGCGGCGGCGCGGCTCAGGCCGAGGGGCTCGCCCCGTGCCAGGGGCCCCTCAGGAGCGCTCCAGCGGGCTCCCGAGCGCTCTGGGGGTCCTCCGCGGTGGCCGGAGCCTGGTTGCGGCTCGTGGGCCAGGGGGTGTGGAAGATCCCCGGCACGGCGTCCAGCAGGCGGTCCGCGCAGGCCCGGCAGGAGCCTCCCTCAGGGGTGCTCCGCAGGACGGGAGGGCCCACCAGCAGGTGGCTGCACTCCATGCAGAAGGTCCCGGAACGCGGCTCCATGACCCTGAAATCGGCGCCCGGGGAGGGTGGACTTGAAGCGGGGAGGCTCAGAATCGGGACCCTGGGGATCGTGCTGGGACCCACTCCCCCCCTTTCCGGCCCGCCTCCTGACCCAGACCCGGCCCCTCCGGGCAGGCGAGCCGTGGACGGGTCACGCACGGCCGAGGCCCCTTCAGGGCACCCTGGGGGCCTCTGGGGCCGGGATCCCTGACGCGGGCGGCAGATATTGTTCAGGCATTCCCTTCACGGGGGCCGAAAAGCGCACTAATCTGGTGCGGCATTTGGCGGGAAGCGGCTCAACGCCTCCGCCCCTGACGCCTCGACCGACCGCACCGGGCTCCGCAGAACACCCGATCTGGCCCCGCGCGCAACGCCGACCTCACCATGCTCAAGCTCACCAAGCGCACCGAGTACGGGCTCATCGCCCTGACCCACCTGGCCCGCCGCCAGGGCGAGGTCGTACCGGCGCGTGAGATCGGCGAGCAGTTCCCGGTGCCCAAGCGGCTGCTGGCCGAGGTGCTGAAGGACCTCTCCCACGCCGGCCTGGTCGAGAGCACCCGCGGCGCGCGCGGCGGCTACGCCCTGACGCGCTCGCCCGAGTCCATCTCCCTCGGCGAGGTGGTGAGCGCGCTCGAGGGCGCCCCCCAGGTCAGCGGCTGCGGCGACCTCGGCCTCGCCCGCCACGACGGCGAGTGCGATGTGCAGGCCGTCTGCCCCATCCGCTCCCCCCTCCACCGGCTCAAGAACAAGATCTGGTCGCTCCTCGACGCGACCACGCTGGGCTCCATCGCGGGAGGCGGCGCAGGCCCCCTCGCCGCGGGCGCCGCCCAGCTGGACCCCCAGGACCGCTGACGCCGGGACCGCACCACGACACGACTCCGATGAAGACCCCCATCTATCTCGACTACCAGGCCACCACCCCCGTCGACCCGCGGGTGTTCGAGACCATGGCGCCGTACTTCACCGAGATCTACGGCAACGCCGCCAGCCGCAGCCACGCCTACGGCTGGTCCGCGGAGACGGCCGTGGACGAGGCGCGCCGCCAGTGCGCGGCCCTCATCGGCGCGCACGAGAAGGAGATCGTCTTCACCTCCGGCTCCACCGAGGCCCTCAACCTCGCCATGAAGGGCGTGGTCGAGATGTACGCCTCCAAGGGCAAGCACATCGTGACCAGCCTGGCCGAGCACAAGGCGGTGCTGGACACGGCCAAGCACCTCGAGAAGCACGGCTGCGAGGTGACCTACCTGGTCCCGGGCCCCGACGGCCGCCACACCATCGAGCAGATCGAGGGCGCCCTCCGCGACGACACGATCCTGGTGGCCATCATGTGGGCCAACAACGAGATCGGCGTCCTGCAGCCGGTGCGCGAGATCGGCCGCCTGTGCAAGGAGCGCGGGGTCCTGTTCCTCTGCGACGGCACCCAGGCCGCCGGCAAGATCCCGGTGGATGTCGAGGCTGACGGCGTGGACCTGCTCTGCGTCTCCGCCCACAAGATCTACGGCCCGAAGGGCGTCGGCTTCCTCTATGTGCGCCGCAAGAACCCGCGCGTGCGCCTCGTCGCCCAGATGGACGGCGGAGGCCACGAGCGCGGCATGCGCTCCGGCACCCTGAATGTCCCCGGCATCGTCGGCCTCGGCCGGGCCGCCGAGGTGGCCCGCGAGGACCTCGAGAAGGACGCCGCCCACAGCATCGCCATGCGCGACCGCTTCGAGGCCCGCGTCTTCGCGGCCCTCGACCATGTCCACATCAACGGCGACAAGGACCAGCGCCTGCCCGGCTGCTCGAACCTCTCCTTCGCCTATGTCGAGGGCGAGAGCCTGATCATGGGCATCAAGGACCTGGCCGTCTCCTCCGGCTCGGCCTGCACCTCGGCCTCCCTCGAGCCCAGCCACGTGCTCCAGAGCATGGGCGTGGGCGACGAGCTGGCCCACTCCTCGATCCGCTTCGGCTTCGGCCGCTTCACCACTGCGGAGGAGGTCGACTTCGCCGCCGACCAGGTCATCGCCGCGGTCTCCAAGCTGCGCGAGCTGTCCCCCCTCTACGAGATGGTCCAGGAGGGCGTCGACCTCTCCACCGTCAACTGGACCGGCCACTGATCCGCGCGGCCGCCGCCGCGGCTGCCTCCCCCACCCGAACACCCCTGCACGAACCGAACCTGCCATGGCCTACAGCGACAAGGTCCTCGACCACTACAACAACCCGCGCAACGTCGGCTCCCTGGACAAGACCAGCCAGGATGTCGGCACCGGCATCGTCGGCGCCCCCGAGTGCGGCGATGTGATGAAGCTCCAGATCCAGGTCGAGGGCGACCGCATCGTCGATGCGAAGTTCAAGACCTTCGGCTGCGGCTCCGCCATTGCCAGCTCCTCCCTCGCCACCGAGTGGATCCGCGGCAAGACCCTCGACGAGGCCATGGCGATCACCAACACCGAGATCGTCCAGGAGCTCTCCCTGCCCCCGGTCAAGATCCACTGCTCGGTGCTGGCCGAGGACGCCATCAAGGCGGCCGTGAACGACTTCAAGACCAAGAAGGAGCAGGGCTCCTGAGCCCTGGATCACCATGGCCATCAGCCTCTCCGAGCGCGCCATCAAGGAAGTGCGCCGCATCATCACCGAGCAGAACCTCCCCACCGAGACCGGCCTGCGCGTCGGCGTGAAGGGCGGTGGGTGCTCGGGCTTCTCGTACACGCTGGGCTTCGATGACCAGCAGCGTCCCACGGACCAGATCAGCGAGACCGAGGGCGTCAAGGTCCTCTGCGATCCCAAGTCCTTCCTCTACCTCAACGGCACCGAGGTCGACTTCGAGGAGAGCCTGATGGGTCGCGGCTTCAAGTTCACCAACCCCAACGCCAGCAAGAGCTGCGGCTGCGGCGAGAGCTTCAGCGTCTGAGCGTCGTGACCTCCTGTCCGGAGTGCGGAGAAGCCCTTTGGACCCCGCTGGGCTGTGAGGCCTGCGGGGTCCTCGCGCAGTGGGAGGAGGCTCCCGGGGCGTTCGAGCTGTTCGGGCTCGCGCCCGCGTGGGAGGTGGACCGCAAGGCCCTGCGCCGCGCCCTCCTGCAGCTGCAGCGGCTCACCCACCCCGACCACGCCGGAGCCACCGACCAGGCCGAGCGCGCCAACGCGGCCCTCAACCACGCGCACGAGGTCCTCTCCGACGCCTTCCTGCGCGCCGACGACCTGATCCGTCGCCTCGGCGGCCCGGAGGAGAGCGCCGAGCGCCAGATGCCCCAGGAGTTCCTGATGGAGGTCCTGGAGTGGAACGAGGCCCTCGACGACGCCGCCGAAGCGGCCCCCGGCAGCGCCGAGCGCGAGGCCCTGGGCCCGCTCGCCGAGCAGCTGCGGGCCCAGCGCGAGGAGGTGCTGAGCGAGGTCGGCGCGGCCCTGACTCCGCTCCCCCCCAGCGGAGCCGCAGACCTTGGACCCCTCCGCCGCCGGCTGAACGCCGTGCGCTACCTGAGCCGCGCCCTCGAGCGCATCCGCGAGCTGCGCCTGGCCGAGGCCAACGA
>JBDQFW010000210.1:0-5800 GCA_040265735.1 Planctomycetota bacterium
CCCAAGAGGGACGCTTCCCCGCGGCTCGGGTTGCAGCGATCCAGCCCTTTCGCAGCCCTCGGGGCGGGCTAGACTGAAGGGATTGAGATTCAGTCTCAAGTCCGCATGACCACCCTCCGCGACC
Source organism: Planctomycetota bacterium (assembly GCA_040265735.1). Taxonomy (GTDB): domain Bacteria; phylum Planctomycetota; class UBA1135; order UBA1135. The sequence continues at coordinate 125 of JBDQFW010000210.1, forward strand.
TCAGCCCCGGCACCACCGCGACCCTCACTTCGGTGGGCGGCACCCGCGCCCACCGGCGCCGGCTGCTGGAGCTGGGCCTGGTCCCCGGCACGCCCGTCCGCCTGGTTCGCCGGTCGAGCCTCCAGGACCTCCTCGAGGTTGAGGCCAGGGGCTCGCGCATCTCCCTGCGCGCCTCCGAGGCCGGCCTGCTCGAGGTGGAGGCGACCCGTGGCTGAGCCGCGACTGGTCCTGGCCGGCAACCCCAACTCCGGCAAGACGAGCCTCTTCAACCGGCTCACCGGCCTCTCCCTCAAGGTCGGCAACTACCCCGGCGTCACGGTCGACCGGCACGAGGGGCGCCTGGCCCTGGGCAGCCGCTCGGTGCGGCTCGAGGACCTGCCCGGCACCTACTCGCTCTCCTCGCAGAGCGCGGAGGAGGAGATCGCGATCTGCGCGCTGACGGGGCGCGCCCCCTTCGAGCCGCCCGCGGCCGTCGTTCTGGTGCTCGACGGCACCCAGCTCGGCCGCAGCCTCTACCTGGCGCTCCAGGTGCTCGAGCTCGGCCTCCCCACGCTGCTCGCGGTCAACATGAACGACGAGCTCGAGCGCGCCGGCAAGCGCGTGGATCTCGAGGCGCTCGCAGCCCTCCTCGGAGCGCCGGCCGTCTCCATCGTGGCGCGCACCGGCGCAGGGCTGGACGACCTGCGGACGGAGCTCGCCCGGATGCTCGACAGGCCCGTGGCCCCGCCCCTCCCCAGCTGCTGCGCCGAGCCAGAGCTCGAGGAGGAGCTCCAGGCCATCGAAGCTGCGCTGCCCGCGGAGGCCCACGGGGGCAGCGCGCGACGCGCCGCGGCCCTGGCCCGCTGGGCCCTGCTCTCGGTTGACGCGGACGACGAGCTGCGCGAGATCTCCGGCCCCGTGCGCGAGGCGGTCCTCGCCCAGCGCGCTCGGGCCGAGGGGAGAGGCCTCGACCCTGACCTCCTCCTCGTGGCGCCGCGCTACGCCTGGATCGACGCGCACATCCCCGAGCTGCTGGTCGAGGTCCGCCCGGGCGCTGCCGCCTGGAGCGAGCGTGCGGACCGCGTGCTCCTCCACCCGCTGCTGGGCCTGCCCCTGTTCCTGGTGGTGATGGGGGCCCTGTTCCAGTCGCTGTTCGCCTGGTCCGATCCCCTGATCGGCGCGGTTGAGACCGCCTTCGGCGCGCTGAGCAGCTGGGTGCAGGCCACCTTCGAACCCTCGCTCCTGCGCGATCTCGTGACCGAGGGGCTGATCGCCGGGGTCGGCTCGGTGGTGGTCTTCCTGCCACAGATCCTGCTGCTGTTCCTCTTCCTCGGGATCCTCGAGGCGAGCGGCTACATGGCGCGCGTCGCCTGGCTCATGGACCGCCTCATGCGCTCGATGGGCCTGACCGGGCGCGCCTTCGTGCCCATGCTCTCCGGCTTCGCCTGCGCGATCCCCGCGATCATGGCGACGCGCACCATGGAGCGCCGGCGCGACCGCCTGAAGACGATGATGGTCGTGCCGCTGATGACCTGCTCGGCGCGGCTGCCGGTCTACACCCTGATCATCGGCGCCCTCTTCCCCACTCAGATCTGGCTGGGCCTCTCTGCCGGCTCGGTGCTGATGGTCGCGATGTACCTGTTCGGCACGGTCGTCGCCCTGGTCGCCGCGGCGGTCCTCTCGCGCACCCTGCTGACGGGTCCCTCGGTGCCGCTCGTGTTCGAGCTGCCGCCCTACCGCGTGCCCCAGCCGGGCCCGGTGCTGCGCGGAGCCTGGAGCAAGGGCGTCGCGTTCCTGCGCGAGGCTGGCTCGGTGATCTTCGTGGCCACCGTGGCGCTGTGGGCCCTGCTCTCGTTCCCCCAACTCGAGCCGGGCGAGGGTCTCTCCGAGCAGGAGCAGCACGCTGCCCAGCTCGAGGCCAGCTTCGCGGGCGATCTTGGCAAGGCCCTCGAGCCTGCCCTCGAGCCGCTTGGCTTCGACTGGCGCATCGGAGTGGGCCTCATCGGCGCCTTCGCCGCCCGCGAGGTGTTCGTCTCGACCCTCGGCCTGGTCTACGGGGTCGGCGGCGAGGTGGACGAGGAGTCGGTCTCGCTCCGCGAGCGGGTGCGTGCCGCGCGCCGCCCGGACGGAACTCGCGTCTTCACCCCCCTGGTCGGCCTCTCCCTGCTCGTCTTCTTCGCGCTCGCCTGCCAGTGCCTCTCGACGCTCGCTGTGGTGAAGCGCGAGACGAACGGCTGGCGCTGGCCGCTGTTCCTGTTCGCTTACATGACAGCCCTCGCCTGGGTGGCGAGCTTCGTCGTGTTCCAGGGCGGACAGGCCCTGGGCCTGAGCTGACGCCCTGCCGTCAGCGCTCGGCGCGCGCGCCCTGGAGGAAGGCCAAGAAGTCGTCGGCGAAGGCGAGGCCCTCCTGCAGGCCGAGCACCTTCTCGGTAACAGGATCCACGACGGCGTAGATCGGGAGTGCAATGCTCCCGGTCAGACGCTGCTGAATGGCCTTGTTCGCCTTGGCGTTGGGTCCGAGGTCGCAGTGCAGGCGGGCCTCGACGAAGTGTTGTTTGAGCTCTCCGGCGACCGCCGGGGCGGGGAGGATCTTGCCCTCCATCACGCGGCAGTTCGCTCAGTTGAAGCCGGTGAAGTTGACCAGCAGCAGCTTGTCCGCGGCGCGCGCGCGCGCGACGGCGCCGTCCCAGTCGTCCACGACCTGGGCCCAGGCCTCAGACCCGTGCCCGTCCTCCTCGCCACCCTCTGCGGCGCCCGTGCGCACCGGCGCGGACGAGTAGGGCGGCGCGAACGCGGTGAGCAGCGGGTCCATCCGGAACCCGAAGGTGAGGAAGGCGCAGTAGATGGCGAAGAGGAAGGTCATCGTCCCCCCCACCATGCGGCCCGGGCTGATCGCGCCGGACTCCTCACCCTTCAGGTTGATCTTGCCCAGCAGGAACATGGACGCGACCGCGAAGATGCCCGCCCAGAGGATCAGGAACACCTCCTTGGACAGGAGCCCCCAGCCGTAGGCGAGATCCGCCGTGGAGACGAACTTCAGCGCGGCGGCGAGCTCCACGAAGCCCAGGAAGACCTTGAGCGTGTTCATCCAGGCGCCCGCGCCCGGCATCTTCTGCGCGCGCGAGGGGAACAGGGACAGGAACACGAACGGCGTCGCCATGGTCAGCCCGAATACGCCCATGCCGAGCACCACGCGCATCACGCCCTGGTCACCGCCGCGGGCCAGCAGGGTGCCCACGAAGGGAGCCGTGCAGGTGAAGGAGGTGATCACGAGGGTGAGCCCCATCATGAACACACCCAGCAGGCCGCCCGTCGTGCTGGCCTTGCCCGCCGCCTGCATCAGGAAGGCCGGCGGCTGCAGGTTGAACCACCCAAACAGCGAGAACGCGAAGAACACGAACATCGCCGCGATGAATAGGTTGAAGATCGGGTTGTTCGCGAACTCCTGGATGGGTGCGCCGATCACGACCCCGATCAGGATGAACACGAGCACGATCCCCGCGCCGTAGCTGAGGGAGAGGCTGAGCACGTTCCCGTCCCGGGCGATCGCCTGCTTCGTGAAGAAGCTGATGGTGATCGGGATCATGGGATAGGTGCAGGGCATCAGCAGGGTGATCAGTCCCCACAGCAGGGCCTCGAGCAGAAAGGGGCCCAGGGGCTTCGCTGGCGGCTCGTCGCTGGCGTCGTTCTCCTCCGCGGACTGCTCGTCTCCGGGCCCCGCCGCCGCCTCGGGCGCGGCGGCCTCGAGGCTGCCCACGGGGACGGCCCGGGCAACCACCGTGGCGGACTGGGAGTAGTCCACGCAGGTGGAGTCGTTGCAGGTCTGGCCGGCAAGGCGCACCTCGAAGGAGCCCACCACTCCACGCACGGTGCCCGGGACCTCGATCGTGAAGGTGCCCTCGTGGATGGCGACCTCGATGTCCTCGAAGTCCTCGTTCATCCCGGGGTAGCTCTTCGCCTTCGGGAACCGCGGCGCGGCCCACTCCACGCCCGCACCGTCGATACCCACGGTCGTCGGCACGGCGATGGCCCCGCCAGGAGCCACATCCTCGAGAGTGGGCCCTCCGTAGAGGTGGTAGCCCTCCTCCACAGTCACCGTCAGGGTGAGCAGGGCGGTGGCGCCGTCCTGCTGAAGGTCCGCCTCGAAGCTCGCCTTCTGGTCCGCGGCGCTCGAGGGTCCGGCGGCGTCGAAGCCTCCAAAGGGCGAGGTCGCGCCGCCGCCCGCGGGACCCTGCGCCAGGTCACCCGCCGCCGAGGTGGCCGCGGCGAAGAGCGCGTCGGCGCCAGCTCCGAGAGTCTCCAGCTCCTGCTCGTAGGGGACGCACCCGCGGTCGTCGCAGGTCTGCCCGGTGATGCGCACCGCGATCGCCTCGGGATCTCCCCCGAGGAAGAGGCCCTCGCCGCGGATGACGATCGTGCCCTCGTGCTTGTCGTAGAACTGCTCGAGGAAGGGGTCGTAGCCGCTCTTGGGCTTGGGAAGGGTCCAGGAGGTCCACTCCACATCTTCCCCGAGACCCGCGACCGCGGTGGGCTCGCCCACATAGTCGCCGAGGTCGTCGTGATAGAGGTGGTAGCCCGCGTCGATCGCGACCTCGATCGCGGCCGACACCTGGTCACCCTCGACGCGGGTGAAGAGCTTGGCGGAGGCCCTCTGCTGGGCCGCCGCACCGGAGGCGGTAACGGCCAGGGCCAGGAGGGCGGGGAGCAGGGGGGTGCAGCGCATGGCGTTTGGACCGGGCAGTCTAGCCCCAGCCCAGCGCGAGCGCGGCGGCGTGGGCCTGGGACGGCGGTAGGACGCGCTCAGGGGTGACAGATCCCGGCCGGGTTCACGTGGACCGCGACCTGAACGACCGAGTCCTCCGCCTGTTTGACGCTCTGCTCGACCTGGTGGGCAATCTCATGCCCCTGGGCGACGGTCAGGGCTCCGTCAACGCTGATCTCCATGTCCACGCGGACCTGGCTCCCCAGGGGGTGGACCGCGATGGTCTGCACGCCCAGGACCCCGGGGAGCCCCTCGGCCAGGCTGCGGACCCGGCCCCGGAGCTCGGTGTCCGGAACGCGATCGGTGAGGGTGTCGAAGGCGGACCGCGAGGTCTGGATCCCCATCCAGCCCACGAACAGGCCGATCACCGCGGTGAGGACGACCTCGAGCCAGGGCAGGCCGGCGGAGCTCCCCGAGACGCCGACGAGGACCAGCACGCTGGTCAGCATGTCGGAGCGGTTGTCGGCGGCCAGGGCGGCCAGGGTCGGGCTGCCGGTCCGCTGGGCCTCTCGCTTGGTGATGCGGGTGAGGAACTCGTTGGCTCCCATCGACAGGAGGGCGACCCCCAGGGCGGTCCACGCCTCGGCCCCCTCATAGGAGGGGCTGGTGCCGTGGGAGGCCTCCCACACAACGACGCCCCCCGTGCCCATCAGGACCGCCCCCACCAGCAGGGCCGCGGCGGCCTCGACCTTGCCGTGGCCATAGTGGTGATCCTCGTCCGGCGGCAGCTGGGCCCAGCGCCAGGTGAGCCACGCGAGGCCGTTGGTGCCGAGGTCCCCGAGGGAGTGGTAGCCATCCGCCAGCAGGGACGGCGAGCCCGAGAGCAGGCCCCCCACGATCTTGAGCACCGCAAGCGCGGTGTTCACGACGACCCCCGTCAGGAGGACCCGCTGGGAGGTCGCCTGGGAGGGGGCAGGGTCCATAGGGCTCTCGGG
>JBDQFW010000211.1:0-5726 GCA_040265735.1 Planctomycetota bacterium
CCGTGGACGCGGGTCTCGAGCATGGCCCGGGTCGCCTCGGCGCGCTCCGGACCCCGGCCGCGGCGGAGCGCCTCCTGGGCCTCGCCAAGGACTCCCCGGAGGCCTGGCTGCGGGCCCACGCGGCCTGGCGCCTCGCGGCCTGCGGCTCGGACCACGTGGTGCCCGGGCTCGTGCTGCGGCTGAAGTACGAACGCGACCCGGACGCCTTCCTCTGGGTCGCCTCGACCCTCGGCCGCCTGGGCTGCCTGGCCGGCCTCGGCGGCCTGATGGAGCTGGCCGCGCGCGAGGACGCCCGCGCCGCGCTGGCGGCAGGGGAGCTCGCCGCGGTGGTCGAGCCCCTGGGGATGGAGGCCGAGCAGGCCCTCGCCCTGTGGAGCGGCGTGGACGCCGAGGCCTTGCCTCTCCCGCCCCCCAGCGACGCCCAGCTGCGCGAGGTCTGGGACCTCGTGCTGGACCTCTCCGGCGACACCTTCCAGCTGCGGCCCGTGGACGACGCGCGCTATGTGCTCTCGCGGCTGGGCCCCTGGTGCGCGCGCGAAGTGGCCTCCGCCCTCGTGGACGAAGACCCCTGGCTGCGCCTGCACTGCGCCCAGGTGCTCGAGACCATGGGTCCGCGCGCGCGGGTCGTCGAGGCGCAGCTGCTCCACGCGCTGGCCGAGCCGGGGGTGGCCCCAGCCGCCGCCGAGGCCCTGGGCCGGGTGGGTGGACCCGAGGCCGTTGCCGCGCTCCTTGAGTGCACCGGCAGCGAGCGCCCCCACGAGCTGCGCGTCGGCGCGGTCCGTGCCCTTGGGACCCTCGGACTCTCCGAGGCCGCGGCGCCCGTGCGCGCGCTCTTCGAGAGCCTCGGCACCCCGACGGCCCCCCAAGACCTGCGCATGGCCGCAGCCACCGCCCTGGTCGGACTCGGCGAGGGCGACACGGCAGCCGCCTGGCTCACCGAGCGCCTGGGCAGCGCGGCGGACGCCAGCGAGGCCGAGGTGGCCCTGGGCGCCTGGCTCCGCGCAGGCGCGGCCACGACGCGCGTCGGGTTCGAGGAGGCACTGCGCACCTGGGACGGCCACGCCGACCCGCCGGGCGCCCTGCCGAACACCGAGCGGGCCATCGCGCGACGGAGGTCCCGCGCCGCCAGCCTCGCGAGCCAGCTGCCGGGGCTCCTCGAAGGCTAGCCCCGCGGCGAGACGCCCCGGCTCAGGGGCGGCCGTGCTGGAGCCACCAGCCGATGAAGAGGAACTGGGGCACCCAGTGGGACACCACGGCGAAGTCCCCCCGCCACAGCTCGTCCCGGGCGAGCAGGCTCGCGGTGCGGTCGAGCCAGGCCTGGTGGCTCGCGGCGTCGCCGTCCGCGGCGCAGGGCCAGACGCGACAGAGCTCCAGCCCGAGCACATGCACCGTCCGCAGCTCGACCGCCTCCGGCCAGCCTTCGAAGGCCGGTGCGCTGTAGGTGCGGGGGCTGCCGCCCGCCCGGTCGACCAGAGCGAGGACCGCGGGCACCGAGAGGAAGTCGTAGCCGTGGCTCCCTGAGAGCGCCGCGATGGCGTCGCGCTGGGGCTCGATGCGCTCCCGCCGCCAGAGCTCCAGCAGCACCTCCGTTCGCGGGTCCACGGGCCCGCTCCAGCGCAGCAGGAGCCAGGCCCAGAGCCATGAGCGGTAGAAGCCACAGAAGCCCGAGCCCCCGCGCTCCACGGGTGGGATGCCCTCGGGAAACGGCGACGAGGCCAGCTGGTCCACCACCCGGCGCTCCTGACGCGCCCGCACGGCAAGGAGGGCGCCTCGCTCCTCGGGTGAGCGAGCGTGCCGCTCGCGCTCGGCGAGCAGCATGCAGAGCCAGGCCTCGTCGTAGGGCGCGGTCCCGCGCAGCCGGCGGTCGCGCGTCGCCAGGAGCTCGGGCTCCCGCGCGAGGACCTCCGGCGAGAGGCGCGCGCAGAGGTCCGCCGAGGCCTCGTCGTCCCCCATCACCCGGGCGTGGGTCAGCAGCGCCCAGTGCGCGATGACGCAGGAGTGCCAGTCGTAGGAGCCCCCGAACACCGTCGCGGCCTCCATGCGTCGGGTGAAGTGTGCGCTGGGCTCGGTGGTGTCGAGCCCCTCGGCCATGGTCGCGACCAGGTCCTCGAGGCGCTCATCCACCGGCGACGCGCTCATGCAGGCTCCGGACGCGGCCAGCAGGGCGGCAGCAAGGAGGCAGCGCAGCGGGCGAGGCGCCATGGCTCCTCACGCCTGCCGCAGCACCAGCAGCCACACAACCGTCCCCAGCCAGGCCAGGGCGTTGGCGACGAAGGTGGCGTCCCCCCCGAGCAGCACCCGCGAGGGGCTGCCGCCCCCGCCCCGGGTCTGCACGAGGAGCAGGTACCGGAAGATGCCGAACACCACGAACGGCACCGTGTAGATCAGGTCGGTGGTCCCGAGCTTCTCGAGGGTGCGGTCATCGACCGTGTACATGGAGTAGCTCAGCACCGAGCACGCGGCGAGGATCGCCGTGGCCTGATCCAGGAATCCGAGCGAGTACTCACGCAGGTTGCGCCGGTGGCTGCCGCTGTCGTCGCCGAGCAGCTCGAGCTCCGCGTGGCGCTTGCACAGGGCCAAGAAGAGCGCCAGGAAGAAGGTGCAGATCACCAGCCAGGGTGAGATCGGCCGGCCCACGGCGAAGGCCCCTGCGAGCACGCGCAGGAGGAACCCCAACGCGATGCAAAACACGTCCACCAGGACGATGTGCTTGAGGCGCAGGGAGTAGGCCGTGTTCATGACCGCGTAGGCAGCCACCACCACCAGCACCGAGCCCTCGGCCGTGCCGGCTCGTCTCGCGAGCAGCAGGGCCGCGCCGAGGCAGAGCGCGCCCAGGCCCAGTGCCGCGGGAACGCTGACCGCGCCCGAGGCGATGGGCCGGCGGCACTTCTCGGGGTGCTTGCGGTCCTGCTCACGGTCCATCACGTCGTTCAGGACGTAGATGGAGCTCGCCGCCAGGCAGAACGCCGCGGCCGCGAGCAGCACGCGCTGCAGCTCGTCGATGCGCGCCATGGGATCCCGGCCCATCTCCGGCAGGGCGAACAGGAACGCCGCCCCCACGAAGATGTTCTTCACCCACTGGTGCGGCCGGAGGGCCGCGAGGAGCGGGGGCAGAGACATCGCTGCGCCTTCTTGGCCCTCAGTCGAGGGTCAGCACGCGCAGCTGCTCGATGCGCGCGTCGGGACCCACACGGAGGAACTCGTCCTCGGGGTCGGCGTTGCCCTTCTCGCGCTCTTCGAACACGTCGAAGCTGCGCACCGCCCCGTCACCGAACAGGGCGTTGGTCATGAGCTTGTGGTTGCCCTCGGGGTCGTTGTCATCGGCCACCAGGACCTCCTTGCCCGAGGCCGGATACTTGCGCAGGGGGTACTGCTTGATGTCCCGCCCCGCGTAGGCCGACCAGGAGCCGTCGACCCGGGAGAGGTCGGTGTACCACTCGCCCATGGGGATGCCCTCCATGGAGGGGGTGAGGAACGAGCTCTCGACCGAGGGGCAGGAGAGCCCCTTGGTGCTGGTCTCGGTGTCCTCCCAGATGCCGCCAGCCACGAGCGACGCGAAGAAGCCCACCCCGCCCTCCTTGGGCCAGCGCTTCTTCTGGCTGTGGTACATCATCAGCCCCTGGTGGATCTTGCCGAGGTTCGCCGTGCAGGCGGTCACCTGGGCCTGCTCGAAGGCCGCGTTCACGCGCGGCAGCAGCGCGACGGCGAGGATCATGATGATGGCCATCACCGCGATCAGCTCGATCAGGGTGAAGCCGGCGCGGCGGAGGGAGGCGGTCACGGGGCGCATGGTCGGTCTGAACGCCGCTCGGGCGTCCGCCCAAGCCTACCCATCGCCCTGGGCCAGGTCACTCCTGGCGCCCGGAACGCCGCGAGCGCCGCGCCCCAGCGGGACGCGGCGCTCGCGCAGATCGGGCGCCGAGGAGCGCGCCGTGACAGGCCGGCTCAGGCGCCCGCAGCGGCCTTGAGGGCGTCGACCTTGTCGCAGTTCTCCCAGGCAAAGCCCTCGCGGCCGAAGTGGCCGTGATAGGCGGTCTGGCTGAACACGGGCGCCTTCAGTCCGAGGGCGCCGATGATGCCGGCCGGGGTGAGGTCGAACACCTGGCCGATGGCCTTCTCGATGGCGGCGTCGTCCACCTTGTTGGTGCCGAAGGTGTCCACCCGCACGGAGAGAGGCTTCGCCACGCCGATCGCGTAGGAGAGCTGGACCTCGCAGCGGCTGGCCAGCCCGGCGGCAACCACGTTCTTGGCCACCCAGCGGGCCGCGTAGGCCGCCGAGCGGTCCACCTTGGAGGGGTCCTTGCCGGAGAAGGCTCCTCCGCCGTGACGGCCCATGCCGCCATAGGTGTCGACAATGATCTTGCGCCCGGTGAGGCCGCAGTCCCCGTGGGGCCCGCCGAGGACGAACTTGCCCGTCGGGTTCACGTGGTAGATCGTGTCGTCGTCGATCATGTCCGCGGGCAGGGTCGGCTTGATGATCTTCTCGATCACCTCGCGGCGGATCTCCTCGAGGACCTCACGCTCCTCGGACTTGCCGTTGACCTCCGGGTCGTGCTGGGTCGAGATGACCACCGTGTGGACGCGAACGGGCTTGTCGCCCTCGTACTCCACGGTGACCTGGCTCTTGGAGTCCGGACGCAGCCAGGGCAAGGAGCCGTTCTCTCGCAGCTCGGCCATCTTCTCGACCAGGCGGTGCGAGTAGTGGATCGGGAACGGCATCAGGACATCGGTCTCGTCGCAGGCGTAGCCGAACATCAGGCCCTGGTCGCCGGCGCCCTGCTCGGCGTGCAGGCCCTCGCCCTCGGAGACGCCCTGGCTGATATCGGGCGACTGCTTGTCCAGGGTGACCATTACGGCGCAGGTGTCCGCGTTGATGCCGAACGCGTCGCTCGTGTAGCCGATGCGGCGAATGGTGTCGCGCGCGACCTCCTGGTAGTTCACCACGGCGTTCGTGGTGATCTCGCCGGCCACGACGCACAGGCCGGTGGTGACCATCGTCTCGCAAGCCACGCGGCTGTTGGGGTCCTGGGCGAGGAGCGCGTCCAGGATGGCGTCAGAGACCTGATCAGCCACCTTGTCGGGGTGACCCATCGAGACGGATTCGGAGGTGAAGAGAGTGCGGGACATGTCTGGGGAGGTTCGTTCAGCGCCCCTCGCGGCCGCGGGCAAGGGCCCGGGGTTGTCAGGGGGCGGGGTCTGGGTTCCGCTCCCATCGGCCTGCGCGGCCGTCCAGGAGCAGACATTTCGACATATCAGGATACACCGATACGAGCGTGTGCACCACCTCCCTGGGGCCCGAGAGGGGCCCTGGGCTGCCCTACGCCGCCCCCGGAACCCGGCGAGAGTGGCCTCAGGCGCCCCGCCCGAGGATCCCGTGGGCATACAGCGCCTCCACCGTGCGCTGGGTCGCGCCCCGCTGGCCCGCCACGGCCTTCCGCCCGGCCTCCCCCATGGCACGCATGCCGGCTGGATCCGCCAGGAGCTCCCTCACGGCCCGCTCGAGGCTCGGCCCGTCCTCGACGACCCGGCTGGCCCCCGCCTGCTCCAGCAGGGCGGCCTCCTGCCGGAAGTTGGCGACATCCGGCCCGTGCAGCACCGCAAGCCCACGAGCGGCCGGCTCGAGGACGTTCTGCCCGCCGTGCTCGATGAGGGTGCCCCCCACGAACGCCAGCGAGGCGAGGGAGTAGAGCCGCTCCAGCTCCCCGATGGTGTCCACGATGCACGGA
>JBDQFW010000212.1:0-5698 GCA_040265735.1 Planctomycetota bacterium
CTCTACCAGCTCAACACGCGGCAGTTCACGCCCGAGGGCACCCTCGCGGCGGCCGCCGAGCAGCTCGAGCGCCTCGCCGACCTCGGGGTGCGCTGCGTGTGGCTGATGCCCATCCACCCGATCGGAGAGGTGGAGCGCAAGGGCTCCCTGGGCAGCCCCTACGCCGTGCGGGACTACCGCGCGGTGAATCCCGAGCTCGGCACCCTCGACGACCTGCGCGCCTTCGTGGAGCGCGCGCACGAGCTGGGCCTCGCGGTGATCCTCGACTGGGTCGCCAACCACACGGCCCGTGATCATGCCTGGGTCGAGGAGCACCCCGACTGGTACCGGCGCGATCGCGCGGGCCGCCCCATGCCTCCGCCCTGGTGCGACTGGGACGATGTGCTGGACCTGGACTACGCAAGCCCCGACCTGCGCGCCGCGATGGCCGGCGAGCTGCGGTACTGGGTGGAGGAGGTGGGCCTCGACGGGTACCGCTGCGATGTGGCGGGCTTCGTGCCGCTGGACTTCTGGGAGGGCGTGCGCGCCGAGCTGGAGCAGGTCCGCCCGGTCTTCCTCCTGGCCGAGTGGGAGGAGCGCGACCTGCACGCGCGGGCCTTCGATTCCACCTACGGCTGGACCTGGCAGAAGGTCCTCGTCGAGATCGCCCAGGGCCGGGCGGGCGCTCGCGCCCTCGAGCACTGGTGCTCGACCCACCTCAAGGCCTGGACCCCTGGCGGCCAGCGGATGCTGTTCGTCAGCAACCATGACAAGAACGCCTGGGAGGGCACGGCCGAGGAGCAGCTGGGAGCCGCCGTCCCGCTCGCGTTCGCCCTGTCGTTCCTGATGGAGGGGCTGCCTCTGATCCACAACGGGGACGAGGTCGGGAATCCCCGCCGGCTTGCGTTCTTCGAGCGGGACCCCATCCGCTGGGAGGAGGGCCTGCTGCCCCTGGAGGACTGGCTTCGCGGCCTCGCGGAGCTGCGGCGCAAGCACCTGGCCCTGCACGCTCCGCCCTGGGGCGGCGCCCTAGAGCCCGTGGTCCACGACCAGCGCGAGCGCGCTCTTGCGTTCGCGCGCTCGGGGGGCGGGGAGGAGGTCCTCGTGCTCGCCAACCTCTCTCCCAAGGGGCTGGCCGTGCGCATCCAGGACGAGGCGCTGCACGGGGAGTGGCAGGAGGTCTGGGGCCCCGCCGGCCCCGGCGACGCGGCCGTCGAGGTGACGGGCGAGAGTCCCCTGGGCGTGACCGCCTGGGGCTGCCGCGTACTGGTGCGCGGCTGAGCGGGCGGGGGCCTGGCCGGCTGCATAGCCGAGTCCCCGAGTCCCCGAGCCACCGAGTCCCCGAGCCACTGAGCCACCGAGTCCCCGAGCCACTCAGGCACCGGGAGGCGCCGGCCTCCTACTGCGCGGGGCGCGGCATGTGCCGGCCCGGCATGGGCAGGCTCAGGGGGCCCAGCGGCGGCGCGTCCGGGAGGGCGAAGATGTCCTTGGCCACGGCCACCTCATCGCACTTGTGGAACTTGGGGCAGTTGAGGCAGTCGTGGAAGACCTTGTGGGGGAGCGACGCGTGGTCCACCACCTGGAACCCGAGCTTGAGGAAGAAGCCGGTCACATAGGTGAACGCCATCACGCGGGCCACCCCAAGGCGCTTGGCATCGGCGAGGAGAGCCTCGGCCATGAGCTTGCCCACGCCCAGCTTGCGGTACTCAGGCTTCACGGCGATGGACCGCACCTCGGCGATGTCGGTCCACACCAGGGCCAGGGCACCGCACCCGGCGAACTCCCCGTCCACTTCCGCGACCACGAAGTCTCGCAGGCGCTCCACGGTCGTCGAGGGCGAGCGAGGGAGCATCTCCCCGGCGGTGGCCAGCTCGTTGACCAGGTCCAGGATCAGCTCCACATCCCCGACCACGGCGGGGCGCAGGGTCACGCGTTCCACGACTGCAGGCGACTCTTCCATCGCTTCACCTCGGCTCGGACACGGGAGGGGGCGGTGCCCCCGAGGGCGGAGCGGCGCTCCAGGATCGCCTCCACGGAGAGCTCCTCCGCGAGGGCCACGCCGTCCAGCTCGGGCAGGTGCTCATCGCGCACCTCCCCGGGCAGGTCGGCCAGCACGCAGCCGAGCTCCTCGGCGGCGGCCACCGCGGCGCCCACCTTGTGGTGCGCGTCGCGGAAGGGGACGCCGCGCGCGACCAGGAGGTCGGCGAGGTCGGTGGCGTCCAGGTGCCCGGTGGCGCAGGCCGCGCGGCAGCGGTCCGCCCGGTAGCGGGCCGTGCGCACGCAGGTCGCCGTCACCGTCAGGCACGCGCGGGTCGTGTCGAGGGCGTCGAAGAGCGCCTCCTTGTCCTCCTGCAGGTCCTTGTCGTAGGCGAGGGGCAGGCCCTTCTGCAGAGAGGCCAGCGCGGTCAGGTGTCCGATCACTCGGGCGCACTTGCCGCGGATCAGCTCGAGGGCGTCGGGGTTCTTCTTCTGCGGCATGAGCGAGGAGCCGGTGGTCACCTCATCGCCCATGGCGAGGAAGCCGGCCTCCTGGCTCGCGAAGAAGATCCAGTCCTCGGCGAGGCGCGAGAGGTGCACCATGACGACGGACGACGCGAAGACCAGCTCGAGCACATGGTCGCGGTCGCTCACCGCGTCGAGACTGTTGTGCGCGGGACCGCCGGTGAAGCCGAGGTCGTCCGCGAGCGCCTCGCGGTCGACGGGGAACGCCGTGCCGGCCAGGGCGCCGCAACCGAGCGGGGACGTGTCCATGCGTGCCGCCGCGTCGGACAGGCGCCCTGCGTCGCGCGCCAGCATCTCCGCGTAGCACAGGGCGTGGTGCCCGGCCGTGATGGGCTGCGCTCGCTGGAGGTGCGTGTAGCCCGGTAGGGGCGTGTCCGCCTCCCGCTCGGCCAGGCTCACGAGCTCCGCGACCAGCTCCCGCACGCAGCGGTCCAGGTCGCGGGCCTCGCCGCGCAGGAACAGGCGCACATCCGTGGCCACCTGATCGTTGCGCGAGCGCCCGGTGTGCAGCCGCTTCGCGAGATCCCCGACCTTCTCGCCCAGGGCGCTCTCGACGAAGGCGTGCACATCCTCGGCGGGGGACTCAGCCAGGCGCTCGGGGTGGGCGGAGACCTCGCCCCGCAGCTCCTGCAGGGCGTCGGGAAGGGCCTCGACCTCCGACTCGGAGAGCACGCCCGCTCCGCCCAGGGCCTTCGCCCAGGCGATGGAGCCCACGAGGTCCTCGTCCACGAGCCGCCGGTCGAAGGGCAGGCTGCGGTTGAAGGCCTCGAAGGCCGGGTCGAGGGCGCCCGACTGGCGGCCGCCCCACAGGCGAGGTCCGCTCATCGGGTCGCTGCGGGCTCAGGAGCCGGGGCGGAGCCGATGGCGAAGCCGCGCGCCTTGCGCTCGACGGCCCCGGGCAGGCCGAACAGGCGCACAAAGCCCTCGGAGTGCTTGGGGTCGTAGCCCGCGCCCATGGTGAAGCTCGCCAGGTCGTCCGAGTACAGGGAGCCCGGACCCTCCACCGAGATGGCCGTGGCGGTGCCCTTCCACAGGCGCACGGTCGCGGTCCCGGTGACGGGAGCCATGGCGGTCTGGAAGAACGCGTCGAGGGCCTCGCGCGCCGGGTGGTACCACTGGCCGTAGTAGGCGAGGCGCGCGTACTGCGGGCCCAGCTCCTCGGCGAGGCGCAGGGTCTCGCGCTCCATGCACAGGGCGCGGAGCTGGCCGAGGGCCTCGTAGAGCACGGTGCCCGCAGGCGTCTCGTAGAGCCCGCGGCTCTTCATGCCCACGAGGCGGTTCTCGAGGATGTCCGCGCGGCCCACGCCGTGAGCGCCGGCGGTGGCGTTGAGGGTCTCGACCAGGACCACCGGGTCAAGACGCTGGCCGTCCACGGACACCGGGATCCCGGACTCGAACCCGATCGTGACCTCGGCGCCCGCATCCGGGGCCTCCATCGGATCGCAGGTCAGCATCCAGGCGTCTGCCGGCGGCGGGTTCTTCGGATCCTCGATCGCGCCGCCCTCGTGGCTGATGTGCCACAGGTTGCGGTCACGGCTGTAGATCTTCTCGCGCGTGGCGGTGATCGGGATCTGCTTGGCCTCGGCGTAGGCGATGGCGTCCTCGCGGCTGGTGATCTCCCAGTCGCGCCAGGGGGCGACGATCTGCAGGTCCGGACCAAAGGCCTGGTACACCAGCTCGAAGCGCACCTGGTCGTTGCCCTTGCCCGTGCAGCCGTGCGCGACGGCGGCGGCGCCTACCTCGCGGGCGTACTCGACCTGGCCCTTGGCCAGCACCGGCCGCGCCAGGGAGGTGCCCAGCAGGTACTTGCCCTCGTACACGGCCAGCGCGCGCAGGGCGGGCCAGATCGTGTCGGTCACGAACTCCTCGCGCAGGTCGCCCACCTTGCAGGAGGCGGCCCCGGTGGCGGCGGCCTTCTCCTCGAGGCCCTCGAGCTCGCCGGCACCCTGGCCCACATCGCCGGCGTAGCAGTGGACCTCCCAGCCGCGCTCGGCGAGCCAGGGGATGATGATGGAGGTGTCGAGGCCGCCCGAGTAGGCAAGGACGATCTTGTTGTTGTCGGACTGGGGAGTGTTCACGCGTTCACCTCGGCAAGCTCCGGGGTCATGGCGGGGGCAGCGGACTGGCCGAGGAGCAGCAGCGCCATCACGGCCTTCTGGGCGTGCAGGCGGTTCTCGGCGATGTCGAAGACGATCGAGGACGGGCCGTCGAGGACGCCGGCTGTGACCTCCTGACCGCGGTGCGCGGGCAGGCAGTGCATGAAGAAGGCGTCGTCCGTGTAGCTCATCAGGTCCTCGTCGACCTGGTAGTCGATGAACACCGCGGCGCGCTCTTCGGTCTCGTCCTCCTGGCCCATGGAGGCCCACACATCCGTGTAGATCGCGTGGGCGCCGGTGGCGGCCTCCTGGGGGCTGGAGGTGTGCTCGAGCGACACGCCCATGGCGCGAGCCGCCTCGCGTGCGGACTCCATCACCTTGAAGTTGGGCTCATAGCCCTCGGGGGTGCACACGGTCATGTGCATGCCGAGCTTGGGCGCCGCGTGCAGCAGGCTGTGGCAGGTGTTGTTGCCGTCCCCGATGTAGACGAGCTTCTTGCCCGCCAGCTGGCCGTCCCACTTCTCGTGCAGGGTCAGCAGGTCCGCGAGGGCCTGGCAGGGGTGCAGGAGGTCCGAGAGGCCGTTGATGACCGGGACCGAGGCGTGGTCCGCCAGCTCGGCCACATGGCGGTGGCGGTAGGTGCGCGCCACGATGATGTCGACCCAGCGCTCGAGGTTGTGGGCCATGTCCGGCACGGACTCGCGCGCGCCACCGAGAACACGCGTTGGATGTCCTCGGCCGACCAGTCGGCCAGGCTGACGAGGTCCTGGTGGGGGAAGTTCGAGCAGTCGGGTGCGGTCATGACGCGGTCTCCTTTGAAGGGCTCTCCATCGCGGAGAGGGTGGACTGAAGGATCCCGAGGGCCGCGTCGAGCTCCTCGGGGGTGATCACGAAGGGGGGCACGAGGCGCACCACATCCGCGGCGGCGGTGCAGACCAAGAGGCCCGCGTCGAAGCAGCGGTCCGCCAGCTCGCCCGCGCGGCCGGGAACCACCAGGCCCTGCATCAGGCCGCGGCCGCGGCGCTCGGAGATATTATAATCGATTATTCATATGGGGAAAAACCTGTTGTTTCAAAAACCAGTCGTTTCAGAATTTGGCTTATTTTATATCATATTTAGGC
>JBDQFW010000213.1:0-5681 GCA_040265735.1 Planctomycetota bacterium
GCCGTTGCCGACCAGCGCGTGGTAGAGCCGCTGGGACTGGATCGGGAAGGTCCCCGAGTTGTTGTCGTCGGTCCCGTGCACGAGCAGAAGGGGCTCGTCGATGCGATGGGCGTGGAAGAAGGGAGAGACCTTCACATAGGTCTCGGTGGCCTCCCAGAGAGTCCGGCGCTCGCTCTGGAAGCCGAACGGCGTCAGCGAGCGGTTGTAGGCGCCGCTGCGGGCGATGCCCGCGCGGAACAGGTCCGAGTGCGCCAGCAGGTTGGCAGTCATGAACGCGCCGTAGCTGTGCCCCGCGACTGCGCAGCGCTCACGATCCGCGACTCCGCGCTCGACCGCGAAGTCGACGGCGGCCTGGGCCGAGAGCACCAGCTGCTCGATGAAGGTGTCGTTCATCGTCTCGGGGTCCCCCACCACGGGCATGGTCGCCCCGTCGAGCACGGCATAGCCGTGGAGGGTGAGGAACAGGTGGGAGGAGCCTCCCATGCGCGTGAACCGGTGCGGGCTCCCACTCACCTGGCCCGCGGTGTCCGCGTCCGAGTACTCGAGGGGATAGCCCCAGACGAGCAGCGGGTGACGGTCGCCCGGCTGGTGGTCCGGCGGCAGGTACAGGGTCGCGGAGAGCGGCACGCCATCCGCCCGCTCGTAGGTCACGAGCTCCTTGCTCACCGCACGCAGCATGGGCTGGGGATCCTCGCGCTCCGTGAGCGGGCGCGCGCTGCCGCCCTCGTGCAGGAAGAGGTTCGGGACCTCCGTCTTGGACTCGTGCCAGGCGAGGAAGCGAGGCGCGGAGGCCTCGGGCTCCAGCAAGGCCGTGAGGGAGTGATAGGCGCCTTCCGGGGACCTCCAGAGGGTGGCCGGCTCACCGGACTCGAGCGACTGGCGCGCCAGGAAGGGCCGATCGCCCTCGGGCGTCGCCCCACGGCCGCTGCGCCACAGGAATCCGTCGCGGACCACGGCGACCTCGGCTCCCAGGGGCCCCGGCTCGGTGAGGACCGCGCCGAGGTCGGCGTAGAGGTCCTTGGCGCTGCGGTCCTCGAGGACCATCGAGGCCACGGACCCTCGGCGCTCCGAGACGGTGTGCAGCAGGGTGCGCGTCCAGCGCCGATCGCGGTCGTACTCCTCGGCGAGCACCTGACCGGGCTCGGGGAGGAAGGTCAGACCGCGCGCCCGGTGCTGGGTCCGCAGCAGCTCGACAGGCTCGGCCTCCTCGGGGAAGCGCTGGGCGAGCCACCGGTCGCGGGCCTCGGCCTCGCGGCCCGGATCCCCGCCGTCGAGGGCCTCGCACCACACGAGGCGCGCGGGCTCGAGGGGGTCCCACCGCATGCTGCGGGGCCCGACCTGCACGCCGCCGATGGGGATCTCCTCCTGCAGGTCCTGGGCAAAGCGGGCCACCTCGGACCAGCCTCCCTCGGCGCGCACCAGCACGACGCTGTCGCGCGAGAAGCGATAGACCGGAAGCGTGCGAGACCAGGGGCCGCGCAGCAGCTCCACCAGGACGGCCTCCCCGCCGGGAGCCCGGTCGATGCCACCGACCACTCCCGTCACGAGCACCTGCTCCGCGCCCGCGCGCCAGAGGACGACCTCGGTGCGCGCGTGGTGCTCGAAGAGGGCCTCGTCCTCGGGGTTCTTCAGCAGATCCTGGTAGGTGCGCGCAGGCGCCTGCACGCCGCGTGTCTCCTGCACGAGCGGGCCCTGCGGCACCGCGGGAGGACGCGGAGCCTCACCGCGCGCCTCGGGCACGCGCCGGAACACCAGGCCGCCGCCAGCAGTGAACTCCACGCCGCCCATCACGGTGGAGAGCCGGTCGGTCACCCGCCGTGCGCGCGCCAGGTCGGCGGTCGGAGCGAGCCAGAGCTCCAGGTGGTCGGCCGCCCGCGCGCACCACGCGAGCCGGTCGCCCTGGGGTGAGAACGAGGCCCACTCGAGGCGAGTCCCCTCCGGCAGGGGAAGCGCCTGGGGCTCGCCTCCCTGGAGGGGACGCAGGGCCGCCGAGCGGAAGGAGGTGCTGCTGAACGACGCGTCCGTCGCGGGATCGACGCGCATGCCCCCGAGCCCGATCCAGGGCCGCGCCACCTCGGCGAGCGGCGGAAGGGGCTCGCGGTCGAGGAGCAGCAGCCACTGCCCGCGCGGCCCGGCCTGGACGCGCGGCGGAACGGGGGCGAGCACGGCCTCCTCGATCGCCGCGGGCGGCCGCCGCCAAGCCTCGGCGGGGTCCTGCAGAACGGGAGCGGCGAGGGCGAGGAGAAGAGGCAGGCAGCTCATGGCCGCGAGCCTAGGGCGGGGCGGGGCGAGCGGGTAGCTCCCACAGGCGGGAGCCGTGCTGTTCCAGGCGGGAGCCGTGCTCGACCGCCGAGCTGGAGGCGGCACCCGGACTCGAACCGGGGATCTCGGATTTGCAATCCGACGCCTTACCACTTGGCCATGCCGCCCAGGTGTCCCCGCGTCGCGGGGAGGCGTCGGAAGGATAGCCGCACCGGGGGGCCGGTCAAGCGGCGCGCCGCCGGAGGCCTCGCTCCGGGACGCCGTCCTCGTATGCTCGGCTCCTCGGGGCTCCTCGAGGACCCCGTGGGGACATGGCGGAATCGGTAGACGCAGCGGCCTTAAAAGCCGCAGGCCGCGAGGCCGTCCGGGTTCGAGTCCCGGTGTCCCTACCACCCTCGAGACCGCAGGCACATCCCATGAACAGCGCCAAGATCAAGTCCACGACCCTCCTCCTGCTCCTCGCCTCTTGCGCCTCGACCGCCAGCTCCGGGGAGGCCCCCCAGGGAGCCGCCGCGGAGCTGCCGGGAGCGGGCGAGGAGATGATGACCATGCCCGAGCCCACGCCGGAGCACGCCAGGGTGCTCGAGGGCGTGGGACGCTGGAAGGGCACGCTGACCTCGTGGGAGGCGGGCCCCGAGCCGGTGCAGGTGGAGGCGACCCAGGTCGTCGAGGCCGTGGGCGGCTTCTGGACCGTCTGCACCATGACCTGCGACTTCATGGGCATGCCCTACATGGGCAACGGCCATGTGGGCTACGACCCCGACCGCGGACTCTTCGTAGGCGACTGGGTGGACAACATGTCCGCCGCCTTCGCCTGGATGGAGGGCAACTACCTCGAGGACGGCGAGACCCTGCGCATGCGCTGGAAGGCCCCCGACTGGATGACCGGCGAGCTGGTCGACCACTGGTCCGACACCATCCAGTCCGCCACGACCCAGACCAGCACCTTCTACCGCGGCACCGAAGGCGGCGAGCACCAGAAGGTCATGGAGATCACCATGACCCGGGCGGACGGATGAGCGCTTTCCTCCCGCTCCTCTTCCTCGCGGCAACCTCACTGACGGGTGCCGGCGAGCAAGACCTGCCCGATCGCCTTCAGCCGCCCAATGTGGTCTTCCTGTTCGTGGATGACCTGGGGTGGACGGATCTGGGGTGCTATGGGTCGTCGTTCTACGAGACGCCGGCGATTGACGGGCTGGCTGCTGAGGGAGTGCGGTTCACGCAGGCCTATGCGGCGGCGCCGGTGTGCTCGCCGACGCGGGCGAGCGTGCTGGCGGGGAAGGCTCCGGCTCGGCTGCGGAACACCGACTGGTTCGGCGGCCGGCGGCCGGGGCCGCTGCTGCCGGCGGACTACGACCCGCAGCTCGCCCTCGAGGAGGAGACCCTTGCCGAGCGCATGCGGGACGGCGGGTACCGGACGGGCTTCTTCGGCAAGTGGCACCTCGGGGGCGAGGGGTTCGGCCCTCTGGAGCAGGGGTTCGAGCGCAATGTGGCCGGCTGGCGCGCCGGCTCGCCCGCTGGCGGGTACTTCGCTCCCTGGACCAACCCGGCCCTCGAGAATGGACCGGACGGGGAGTACCTGCCGGAGCGCCTGACCGCCGACGCCCTCGCGTTCATGGAGGAGGTGCGCGAGGAGCCCTTCCTCCTCTACCTCTCGTACTACAACGTGCACACGCCGCTCCAGGCCAAGCCCGACCGGGTCGAGCACTACCGCGAGAAGAAGCGTGCCCTCGGCGTGGCCGAGGAGGACCTGTGGGGCCAGGAGCGCCGGCGCAAGGTGCGCCTCGTGCAGGAGCACGCGGTCTACGCCGCGATGGTGGAGGCCGTGGACCGCTCGGTGGCCGCCATCCTCGCACGCCTCGAGGAGCTCGAGCTCGCGGACGAGACCATCGTGATGCTCTTCAGCGACAACGGCGGCCTCTCCACCAGCGAGGGACATCCCACGTCGAACCTGCCCCTGCGCGCGGGCAAGGGATGGCTGTACGAGGGCGGCATCCGTGAGCCCCTGATCGTGCGCGGGCCGGGGATCCGCCGAGGAGTCACGGACCACACGCCGGTGATCTCGAACGACCTGGCGCCCACCCTCCTCGAGCTGTGCGGGCTGCCGGCCGCCCCGCGCCAGCACCTGGACGGCATGAGCCTCGCGGGCCTCCTGCGCGAGGGGACCGCCCTCGCCAACCGTCCGCTGCACTGGCACTACCCCCACTACGGCAACCAGGGCGGCGCCCCCAGCGGAGCCATCCGCGTGGGCGACCTCAAGCTCATCGAGTGGTACGAGGACGGCAAGCTCGAGCTCTTCGACCTGGCGCGCGATCCCGGGGAGCAGCAGGACCTGGCCCGTGCGCGGCCCGCCCAGGCCGCCGCCCTCGCAGCCCGTCTGCAGGGCTGGCGTGAGGGAGTCGGCGCCCTGATGCCCCGCCCGAATCCGAACCCCGTCGAGGCGCGCTGAGGTCATCCGGGGAGGACGCCGAGACGCGCGCCGCCGGGCCCGAGATGCAGAGGAGGCGCTCCGGGACTCACCCGGAGCGCCTCCAGCCTGCTCATGCCGGCGGTCGCAGCGCTCAGCCGCGGTCGTCCAGGTCCTTCCACTCGGCGTCGTGCACGCCGGTGTAGATCTGGCCGGGGCGGAAGAGCTTGTTGTCCCCCATCTGCTCGCGCCAGTGCGCCAGCCAGCCCGCGGTGCGCGCGATGGCGAAGATCGGCGTGAACACGTCCGTGGGGATGCCGAGCTTCTGGTAGACGATGCCGCTGAAGAAGTCGACGTTCGGCCAGATGCCGCGGGAGCCGAAGGTGTCAGCGGCGAGGCGCTCGATCTCGAGGGCGGTGTCGTAGAGGGGCGTCGAGCCGTGGCTCTCGAACAGCTCGCGCGCCAGGTTCTGGAGCGAGTGCGCGCGCGGGTCCTTGGTCTTGTAGACGCGGTGGCCGAGGCCCATGACCTTGGCCTTGGCGGCGACCTTCGCGTCAACCAGGCCTTGGCGTTCTCGGGGCCGCCGATCTCCTCGAGCTGCTTGAGCACGCGCTCGTTCGCGCCGCCGTGGAGCGGGCCATAGAGGGTGCCGACCGCTCCGCTGACCGCCGTGTACGCGCCGGTCTCGGTGGAGGCCACCACGCGGCACGCGAAGGTCGAGGCGTTCATGGTGTGCTCGGCGTGCAGCACCAGGGCGCAGTCGAGGATGCGCTCCTCGATGGCGCTCGGCTTCACGCCGTTCATGCACCACAGGAAGTTGGCAGCGATCGAGAGGCTCGGGTCGGGCTCGACCAGCTCCTCTCCTCGGCGCAGGCGCTCGAAGCACGCCACGAGGACGGGAACCGCCGCCAGCACGCGCAGGGAGGCCTCGTGCCGCGAGGCCTCGTCTTTCAGGTCACAGGCCGGGCTCACCATGCCCAGCATCGCAACCATGGCCTGCAGGGCCTCCATG
>JBDQFW010000214.1:0-5676 GCA_040265735.1 Planctomycetota bacterium
CCCCCGGACCGGGCGCTCGCGCGGGGCCTGGGGCCATCGTCCGGGGCATGTCCTACGGCGATTGAGGGATCCTTCTCCCCGAGTTCCTCGTCCAAGGGGAGTGCAGGCCTGCCCTGAGCGGGCCACACTTGAAGGCTGAACGCCATCCAGGCGTCCCCGCGCCCTGCCATGAATCCCCTCCTCCTTGCTCTCCTCTCGCTGGCCGCGCCCCAGGGCGCTGACCAGGACGGCTTCGTGCCCCCGACCGACCAGGCCTTCGAGGCCTGGCGTGAGTCCTTCGGCCCCGATTGGAGGCTGCGCAAGGACCGTGGGACCGGGTACGCCGAGATGGTCTACGGCTGGCACGCCGAGAGCCCCTTCGCCCCGGCGGATGCCGAGGACTGGTTCAACCTCACCCACCTGTGGGCGGCGGAGAGCTTCTCCCTGCTCGGGGTTCACCCCTTCGAGCTCGTCCCCGACCGACAGCTCCTCCTGCCCCTCGGGATGCACGGCGGCACCGACAAGGTGAGCGTCCAGCTGCGCCAGCAGCTCGGCGGCGTGCCCGTGGAGGGCGGCTTCCTGAACGCCCTGTACACCCCGTCGGGCGCCCTGCTCTCCCTGGCGAACACAACGATCCCCGGCCTTGCCAGCGCATCGTCCTCGCCCAACCTGGACGCGGACAGCGCGCGCGCGCGCGCCCGTCGCTTCTTCGTTGCGGAGACGCGCCTCGAGCCGACCTTCATCGGCGAGCCGGAGCTGCTCTTTGCGCGTCTCGTGGGCGAGGGCCCGACCACCGCGCGCCTGGCGTGGAAGGTGACGGTGCTCCACAAGGCCAGCGGCGCCGATCCGGTCGGAGCCACCTACTGCCTCTCCGCCGAGGACGG
Source organism: Planctomycetota bacterium (assembly GCA_040265735.1). Lineage (GTDB taxonomy): Bacteria > Planctomycetota > UBA1135 > UBA1135. The sequence continues at coordinate 864 of JBDQFW010000214.1, forward strand.
GGCCTGGCTGCGTCGGGACGAGGCGATCCACTACGCCCTCGACGTGACCGGCCGTCTGGACGCGCGCGCGACCGGGGGCACGGGCTCCAACGATACGGTCCCCTCCGAGACTCCGATCCCGGTGCCCTATGTGACCCTCACCTCGTCGGCTGGCGATGTGGTCACGGACCGTGACGGCAACTTCACCATCGTGGGGGCGAACTCCCCGGTGGACATTACCGCGACCTTCCTCGGGCCGTACTGCAATACGAACCACGACCAGGGCGCGGACTACTCGGTCACATTCACGGGCGTGCAGCCCGGACAGGCGAACGTCCTGGAGATGAACCCGTCGCCGACGCAGTTCGTGACGGCCCAGGCCAACTCGCAGATCCACCACGGGGTCGTGCGCCAGTTCATCCTGGACACCGCTCCGGGCGACACGACCGCCGACTTCCAGGCTGTCTCGAACACGAACCTGGCCTCGACCTGCAACGCCTACTTCGACGGGTTCTCCACGAACTACTTCGCTGCTGGCGGCGGCTGCTCGAACACGGCCTTCTCCAATGTGGTGGCCCATGAGCTCGGCCACTGGCTGAACGTGCGCTACAACACCGGCAACGGTGGCGACGGCATGGGCGAGGGCAACGCCGACGTGTGGGCGATGTACACCTACGATACCCCCGTCATCGGAGAGGGCTTCTTCGCGGGCACCGGCCAGATCCGCAACGGCACCAACACCCGCCAGTACTGCGGCGACGGCAACGGAGGCTGCTATGGCGCCGTGCATACCGACGGGGAGGTCTGGATGGGCGCAGCCTGGAAGGTGCGCACCAACCTCAAGAACTCCCTCGGTGCCGCGCTCGGCGGCCAGACCGCCAACGGCCTCTTCATGGGCTGGATGAACGGCTACAACCAGACGGCCATCGACTCGATCATCGAGATCCAGTGGCTCACCCTGGACGACGACGACGGCAGCATCGGCAACGGCACCCCGAACTACGCCGCGATCGACGGCGGGTTCCGCCAGCAGGGCTTCCCCGGCTACGACCTGCCCTTTGTCCAGATCAGCAGCGTCACCGACCTGCCTGATGTGAGCGACAACGTTGGGCCGTACACGGTCAGCGCCGATGTGGTGGCGGGAATCAACCCGCCCCTCGCTGCGGCCACCCTGCACTTCCGCGTGGGCTCGGGCGGGTTCGTCCAGGTGCCGATGCAGAGCGTGGGCGGAGACACCTACGAGGCCAACATCCCCAACTTCCAGGGCGCGGCCGTGGTGTCCTACTTCGTGAGCGGGACCGACTCCGGGGGCCAGGGAGCCTCGTTCCCTGACGCCGGTGCCGCGGGCCCCCTGACCTTCAGCGTCGGAACCCCGGTGATCGTGGCCGACCACGACTTCGAGTCGGGCCCCCAGGGCTGGAGCGTGACCGCGCCGAACAACGCGTCCACCGGCATCTGGGAGCGGGGCGATCCGATCGGGACCGCTGCGCAGCCCGAGAACGACCACTCGATCCCCGGAGCGAACTGCTGGTTCACGGGCCAAGGCTCCGCCGGCGGCACCCTCGGTGAGAACGACGTCGATGGCGGCACCACGACCCTCGAGTCCCCGGACTTCGACCTCTCCACGGGGGAGGGGCACCAGATCCGGTACTGGCGCTGGTACTCCAACCAGACGGGGGCCTCGCCCCAGGCCGACACGCTGCTGATCGATCTCAGCAACAACGGCGGGGCCAGCTGGGTCACCGTCGACATGGTCGGGCCCACGGGCGTTGAGGCCCAGGGCGGCTGGTTCGAGCACGTGGTCGACGTGGCGGCTCATGTGGTCCCGACGGCAACCGTGCGCATGCGCGTGCGGGCATCCGACCTGGGCAGCGGCTCGATCGTCGAGGCCGCCCTCGACGATGTGCGGGTCAGCTACCTCGAGGACCCGACGACCTGCCCGGGACCGACGACCTACTGCGGCACCTCGGCCAACTCCTACAGCTCGACGGGCGCGTTCGTGTCGCCCTTCGGCTCGGCCAGCATCGCGGACAACAACTTCGGGCTGGTCGTCTCGAACGCGGTGCCCGGGCAGTTCGGCCTGGTCTTCTACGGCAGCGCTCAGGTGACGGTGCCTTCCGGGGCCGGCGTCCGGTGCGTGGGTGGCAACCTGTTCCGCCTTGGGGCGGGGCAGATCGATCCCCTCGGGACCTTCACCCAGGCCGTCGACCTGACCAGCCTGACCGGGCTGGGCGCCATCTCGGCTGGCCAGACCTGGAACTGGTCCTTCTGGTACCGCGACCCGGGATTCGGCGGCTCGAGCTTCAACTTCTCGGACGCCGTTCAGGTCACCTTCTGCCCCTGAGCGGCGGGCCCGAGCGGCTTCCCTGCAGCGGGGGCCCCGGTCTGCCGGCCGGGGCCCCCGCTGTGCTTCGAGCCTCTCCTGGGCTCAGCCCGCGAGGATCGCGCGCAGTTCGTCGGCCAGGGTCGTGGGGTCGAAGGGCTTGCGCAGGCTCGGGCGCCCGCTCAGCTCCTGCAGGCGCAGCAGCTCCGCGGAGTCGCCCTTGGCCGTGAGGAAGATCACGGGCAGCTCGCGAGTGCGAGGGTCCTGGCGGAGCTGTTCGAGGCAGGCCGGGCCGTCGAGGCCCGGCATCATCACATCGAGCAGGACCGCGTCCCAGCGGCCAGTCGCCGCCTCCTCGAGGAGCCCCTCTCCTCCGTTGAGCGCCAGGGCAGACATGCCTCCGAGGCGCTCTAGGGAGAGGGTGAGCAGGCGCCGGAGGTCGGCGTCGTCGTCCACGATGAGGATGCGGTGGGTCATGCGTCGGCTCCTCGCGGCCCCGGAAATGTGGCCCGAAACAGGCTGCCGGGTCCCGAGCGCGCGCTGAGGGCCTCGATGGTCCCCCCGTGCTGGTCCACGATCAGTCGGCTGATGGCGAGCCCGAGGCCCGTGCCTCCCTGGCGTCGATCACTGCCGGTGACCTGGAAGAAGCGCTCGAAGACGCGCTGACGCAGGTCCTCAGGGATCCCTGGCCCCTCGTCCTCGACCTCGACCGTCAGGGCTTCCGGGGAGGCGATCAGGGCGATGCGCACCGCGGCCTCGGCGGGCGTGTGCTTGATCGCGTTGGCGCCCAGGTTGACGACGACCTGCAGGATCCTGCCGAGGTCGCCGTGGCCGTGGCCTTCATCGGAGGCCTGGACCTCGAGCAGCACGCCTTCGGCCTGGGCGACCGGACGAAGCGCGTCCTCGATCTGCTGTCCGAGGTCCGCGAGCGAGAAAGGCCGCAGCTCCATGGGTAGGCTGCCCTTCTGCAGGCGCTCGAGGTCGATCACATCGTCCACGAGCTGGCGCAGCCGCCTTCCGTTCCTCGAGGCAATCTCCAGCATCTCCCGGGCCTCCGCAGAGACCTCGCCCATGGTGCCCGAGGCCACTAGGCCCAGGGGGGCCTGGATGGAGGAGAGGGGGGTCCGGAGCTCGTGGCTCACGATGGCAAGGAACTCGCGCTGCTGCTCGAGGAGGCGCTCCTCCTCGGTGGCGTCGCGGAACAGGACCACGGTCCGAGCGCCCTTGGGGGTGCGGATCTCATAGCTCGAGCCACGCGCTCGGAACTCCCGGCCCGCATCGGGCAGGACCTCCCACTCGAGGACTTCCTCATCCTCCGCGGACCCCGGCACCGCGCGCATGAAGCGGTTCATGGACTGCCCGACGAGGGCGGCCTCTGGGACGCCGAGCAGCAGCGTGGCGCTGCGGTTGGCGGACTCGATGCGCTGGCTGTCGGTCAGGAGCAGCAGACCCTCGCGCATGTTCTCGACGATCGCGGCAAGGCGCATCTCCTTGGCTCCGATCTCCTCGACGAGGCGCTCGAGGTCGAGGGACTGCTGGCGTGCCGCGGTCAGGAGCACGAGGTAGTCGCCGGCGGCGTCCTGGGGACCGAGGTCGGTCAGCTCAATGCCGCTCGAGCGCCACTGCTCCTCGCTGGTGACCCAGGGAGAGCAGAGCACTCCCCGCTCCCCGTTGGGCAGGGCCGCCCACTGTCCGCGCAGGTCCAGGCCCGTGCTCCGCACGCGCAGCAGGAGGATCTGTCCAGCCCTCCGCTCCAGGCTGCTGGCGTTGGCTCGCGCAGGGCGGCGCACCTCGATGAGCTCATCGAATGGGCGCCCGACCACCTCTGCGCCGAGGTGCTTGGCGAGGCTGCGGCCCACGCCCGTGACCGTCCACTCCGCGTCGCAGCGCAGGTGGAACGGACTCACGAGGTCCAGGGTCGCAGCGACCTCACTCATGCGGCGACGAAGCGGATGCGGAAGAGGTCAGCGTCGTGCTCGTCGCCCTTGGCCTCGAGGTGGTCCACCTCGATGGGGGTCTGGACCATCTCCGCCAGGCCATGGAGGAGGCCGACCACGAACGGGGCGAGGGCCGGGCGGAAGGTCTCGTAGCGCAGGAGGATCTGCTCCGGCGTGTCCTCGAGGACCTCGAACGAGGGCGGCTGGAGCTCGGGGAACGAGAGCGCCAGGCGCGTGTGCAGCTCGTTGAGCATGGGCAGGATCTCGTGGAGGTCCTTGCCGGCCTGCTCCAGCAGGATCGCGTAGGAGGAGCGCTGCGCGAACTGGACCCAGAAGCGTCCGAAGGCGTCGAGCAGCTGATCGAGGGGGGCCTCGAGCACCGCGGAGGCCGCGATGGCGAGGTCGTAGGTGATCTTGTCGTCGTAGGACGCCATTGAGGAGAACTCCTCGAGGCTGACGCCCGCCTGGGACTTGATCCGCTGCCAAGCCGCCTCGCCGTGCTCCTGCACGACGAGTTCTTGGAGCGCTCGGTTGACCATTCCGTACATGGGGACACCTGCAGGTGGGGGAGGCC
>JBDQFW010000215.1:0-5659 GCA_040265735.1 Planctomycetota bacterium
GCCCCGTGCACTCCACCCCGCCCGACCCTGACGACCTGGCCGCCCGCACCGGGTCCTGGCTGAGCGGCCGCGGGCCCGAGTCGGACGTGGTGGTCTCGAGCAGGGTGCGCCTCGCGCGCAACCTGAGCGGCTCGCCGTTCCCCCTGGCGACCCCGGCGGGTGAGGCGGCCACCATCCCCGAGAAGGTCCTCCCGCTCGCCCGCGGCCTCACCTTCGAGGGCGAGGTCATCTCGGTCGAGCTCGAAGGGGCCAGCGACGTGCTGCGCTGGGTCCTCTTCGAGCGCAACCTCGCCACACGGGAGATGGTGGGCCGCGAGGGCGGCGCGGATCTCGCCGGCCGGGCGGTGGCCTTCTGGCCCCAGGAGGACCTGGCGATCCTCATGGGGGAGGAGGACCACCTCAGGCTCCAGGGACTCTCGTCCGGGCTCGACCTCGAGGGCGCCCTCGGACGGGTGGTGGCGCTGGACCGCACCCTCGAGGGGGACCTCCAGTACCAGGTGGACGACCGCCTGGGCTTCCTCACCGCGTGCCCGTCGAACGTGGGCACGGGGATGCGCGCCTCGGTGATGCTGCACCTCCCGGGATTGGGGGCGGTACGCACGGAGCTCAAGAAGGTCTTCCACGCGGCCCAGCACACGGGCCTCGCCGTGCGCGGTCTGCACGGCGAGGGGAGCCGGGCGGCGGGCGACCTGTATCAGGTCTCGAACCAGGTGACCCTGGGGGCGACCGAGGAGCAGCTGGTGGAGCGCCTGCTGGGGATCGTCGAGCGCATCGTTGCCGCGGAGCGCGCCATGCGCGAGGCGCTCCTCGAGGACCGACGCGAGGCGCTGAAGGACCGCGTGGCCCGCAGCCTCGCGACTCTCCGCACCAGCATGTCGATGCAGACCGAGGCCGCCCTGCGGCACCTCTCCTGGGTGCGCCTCGGCCATCACCTCGACCTCGTGCAAGGCCTCGACATCGGCCTGCTGAACCGCCTGGCGGTGCAGATCCAGCGGGGTCACCTCCAGGCCCTCCACGGCACCGCAGGCGGAGCCCTGCTGGAGCCCTCGGAGCGGCGCAAGCTCCGCGCCTCGCTGCTGCGCTCGGCGTTCTCGGGGCGCGGCTGAGGGGCTGCGTCCGCGTGGCCCTACTCGAGGAGGGCTGGCTTCTGGCGCAGCCCGCGCTCTCGGCGCGGGCCGGGCCCAGCGGAGGAGCCCCTGCCGCCCTGCGTCTCGATCCGAGACCGCGTGCTCCTGTCGCTGTCCCGGTGAGAGGCAGCCGCCGGCGCGGCTCCCGCGGCGAGGCCTCGAGGGTCGATCTGCCTGGGGTCCACCCTCCGTGGGCCATCCCCCCTGACCCCATGCTGCTCCCCGTCCTGCTGCTCTCGCTGGCTCCCCAGCGCACCGTCCTGCCCGAGGCGCCTGCGGCGACCCAGGCGAGCGTCCTCATCGAGGAGGGCCGTGCGTGGCTGGTGAGCCGCAGCCAGCCGGGAGCCTCCCTGCGCCAGGGGCAGCGGGCCTTCGCGCCGGCGGAGGGGGGGCACCTGGAGATCCGCGCGGGCTCGCGGGCCGTGGTCCGCTGGCCGGGCCGCGCCAGTCTCTCCATCGAGGGACCGGCAGCGGTCGAGTGGCGCGCCGGACAGGACCCCGAACGAGCGGAAGCGGCGACGCGCGCGCTCCCTGGCGGCGGCCTCGACATCCACCTGCACGATCTGCGACGCGCCGCCTTCGAGGGCCGACGCGGGGAGCATCGCCTGTTCCTGGGGCGCGACTGGGTCGTCCCGGTCGACGGGCAGGCCCTGCGCGTGGAGCAGTGCTCCACCGAGGCCGTGCGGGTCGAGCACCAGGCCGGCGCTCCCCTCGCCCTGCGCTGGGGCACGACCACCGGCTGGGCTCGTCCGGACCTGCGCCTCCGCGCCGGCCAGAGCGTGGCCCTCGGAGCGGGTCCCCCTACTCGAGTGGATCGCACTGCGGAGACCGAGCGCTGGGACCGTGGGGCATGGCCTTGGCGCACCGAGCGCGAGACCGACCTCGCCTGGACCTCCGGCCCCTTCCTGCGGCCGCGCGTGGAGGAGTCCGGGGAGGACGGCAGTGGCCGGCGCTCTTCCGGAGCGACCGAGCCGGGTCCCGGCGAGGCCGTCTCTCAGGCCCCCGACGAGGGCATCACCGCGCGGGCTGGCGCGGACGCGCCCCGCGTCGAGGGCGCGACGGGTGCGACGAGCACAAAGAGGGTCGAGAGCGCGCCGCGCGCGGCCGTTCCCGCGGCGCCGGCCGTGGTCTCCCACGAGCTGCGGGTCGAGCAGGCCGGCGGCCTCGCGGCGCCGCTCCCCGAGCCCGAGGGCGGCTACGAGACCCTCGGCACCTTTGCGGTGGAGCGGTCGCCCTTCGTCGAGCTGCGCAGGTACCCCAACGGCAGGGCCCGGGTGCTGGTCAGCGGCGAGGCGCCGCGTGCCATGCGCTGCATGGCGAACGGACGCGCCTGCCGACTGGAGCCGGGCGGCGTCCTGGTCCTCGAGCCGGATGGCGCGATCGGGGCCATCTACGGGGTCCTGCTCCAGGCTCCCTGACGGAGGCGGCCCGCGCTATGGTCGCGGCATGAGCCTCTGCGCCCGCGCTGCCCTCCTCCTCCCGCTGCTCGCCTGCGCCACCGCCTCCGACGATGCGGCCGCCAAAGGCGGCCCGCCGACGCAGGCTCTGACCGGCATCGACGTGCTCGAGCAGGAGGACTTCGCGCTCCTGCGCGGGGCTCGGGTGGGGCTCCTCACCAACCGCACCGGGCGGACTCGTGACGGCCGGAGGACCATCGATGCCCTGGCCGCGGCTCCCGGGGTGGAGCTCGTGCGCCTCTTCACGCCCGAGCACGGCCTGGATTCGATCGTCGAGGGCAAGGTGGGGGACTCGCGCGACAGCGCCACGGACCTGCCGATCCGGAGTCTCTACGGGGACTCGCGCAGGCCGGCGGCGGCGGACCTCGAGGACCTCGACTGGGTCGTGTTCGATGTTCAGGACGTGGGGGTTCGCTTCTACACCTACTCCACGACGCTGCTGTACCTCCTCCAGGCTTGCGCCGACAGTGGGGTCGGCGTGGTCGTGCTCGACCGTCCCAACCCCATTGGCCCCTACGGCGCCATGGGGCCCATCTCCCTGCCCGAGCATCGCTCGTTCATCTGCCCCGATGACATGCCCGTCGCCCACGGCCTGACGCTGGGGGAGTTCGCCCGCTGGCAGCGCGCGCGCAAGGAGTTGGACCTCCGGCTCGAGGTGGTGCCCGTGCAGGGTTGGGCGCCTGCCCAGCACTGGGAGGAGACCGGCCTCGCGTGGATCCCGCCGTCCCCGAATCTGCGGACGCCCGAGGCCGCGGTCCTGTACCCGGGCATCGGCCTCCTCGAGGCCACGAACCTCTCCGTAGGGCGCGGCACCGACGAGCCGTTCCTGCGCGTGGGGGCGCCCTGGCTGGATGGACGCGCCCTCGCCCTGCGCCTGCGTGAGCGCTCGCTCCCAGGGCTCGTGGTGACGCCGATCGAGTTCGTCCCGGACGCCTCCAAGTTCGCGGGCGAGACCTGCGGGGGGATTCACCTGCAGGTGGTCGACCGTGAGGCCTTCCACCCGGTGGCGGCAGGGCTCACCCTGGCCGAGGCTCTGGTGGCCGTTGGCGGGGAAGCCTTCGAGGTCAGCAAGGTCGTGGAGCGCCTGGCTGCGCCTCGGGAGGAGGCCGGACGAGCAGCCCTCGACTGGAGCCCCGGCGCACCCCTGGATGCCTGGTGGCGGCAGGTGCAGCCGCATCTGCTGTACCCGCGCTGAGCTCGCGTCGAGCTGCCTCAGCCTCCCTGCCGAGCCTGCTCCTGGAGGAGCTCGTCGCAGGCGCGCATGGTCTGCCGCGCCTTGAGCATGTCGGGGTCGTCGAAGGCGAGGTCGCTGAGGGCGAAGAAGGTCTCGAGGGAGGACTTCGCACCCGAGGCGTCCCCGAGCTCCAGAAGCAGCTGGCCGATGCGCCCGTGAATCTCCGGCCGCAGGCCGTTCACCTCGCGGGCGGCCTCGAGCTCGAGCAGGGCCGCCGCCGTGCGGCCGGCCTTGCGGTGCAGTTCTGCGAGGTGCACATGGGTCGTAAGGATGACCTCCTCGTTGGCCTCCAGGCCGCGGCGCTCGCGCACCGGATCCGAGGCCTCGTTGCGCTTGGCCTCAATGTCTCGCTGGAGCAGCTGGTTGGATTCCGTGAGGGACTGGATGAGCTGGCGCCCGGACTCGAGGGCGAGGGTCTCCTCGCCGAGGAGGGTCGCCGCGCGCATCTTTCCGTTCAGGGCCTCGCTGTTGCCCGCGACCTTCTGCAAGGCCTCGTCGTAGTGCCCGAGGGCCTTGCTCCAGAGCTCCCGTGCCTCTGCGCGCAGCTCCGCGGCCCGCGCCAGGGGATCGGCGGCGTCGGTGTAGCGCTCCCCGGCCTCGATCTCGGTGGCCCCGTCGAGGCGCACCACTCCGCGGCGCTCCTGCACCTCGCCCAGGGAGACATCCACGCGCCAGTCGTCGAGCCCCTCGATCTGGGCCAGGACGCGGTAGGCCTCCTCGAGGGCGGCCGTGTTGTTGTCGCGCACCAGCAGCAGCGAGCGCCCCTTGATGAGCTTGAAGCGCTCGTTCTGGGGGTCGAGCTCCAGGCCCTTGTTGGCCTGGTGCACGCAGCGCTCGTACTGGCCCATCTGGAAGTACCGCGAGGCGCTCTCCATGTAGGTGCCGAGGAGCGCGTCCTCGTCGACCTTGGGACCGCCGCAGGCGGCGAGGAGCAGGGCCAGGGGGACCAGGGCGGCGCTAGTGCTGCGGCGAAGGGGCTGCATGGGCGCAGAGGATACGCGCTGCCGGTGGCCCGGTTACGCGACTGCGTCAGGTCAGCCCCTTGAGCAGCGCCTCCAGGCGCTCGGGATCCGCGCGCACGGTCAGCGTGCGGCCCCCGGCGAGGGTCACCAGGCCGGGCTTCGCCCCCTTGGGCTTGTGCACGTGCTTGCGCTCGACCACGTGCACCGGGCAGCGCAGGGCACCGCGGGCGGGCGAGTAGTGCACCGCCAGGAGGGCCGCCTCCAGGATGGCCCGCTCGCTCGCGGGACGGCCGCGCTCCACCCGCAGGATCACGTGGCTGCCGGGCACATCCGCCGTGTGCAGCCACAGGTCGAGCCCCCGCGCGTGCCGGAGGGTGAGGGCATCGTTGTCGCGCGCGGTGCGGCCGACGCGGATCTCGAACCCATCCGAGGAGCGGTAGGTCCGGTACGGGACGCGGGGAGCCGGAGGGGCCTTGCGGCGGGGGCCCGCCTGCTGGAGGTGCTCGAGCAGCCCGCGCTCGACGGCGGCGGCATCGAGGGCCTCGGGGTCGTCGGTGTCCACGGCCTGCACGAGCAGCTCCTCGAGGTCTCGGATGCGCTGCTCGGCGCGGGCCCGCTCCTCGGCCAGGCTGGCGGCCTGGGTCTCGAGCTTGGCGACGCGCTCGAAGTGTCGCTGCAGGTTCTCCTGGGGCGAGCGCTTGGGGTCGAGCGGGATGCAGCGCTCAGGTTGTTCGGCGTCGAACCAGTCGATCACGCGTGCCTCGCGGTCGCCGCGCTTGAGGCTGCCGAGGGCGGACTTGAGCAGCTCACCGTCCTGGCGCAGGCGCTCCAGCTCCAACGCCGCGTCGGCTCGGCGCTCGAGCCCCTGCAGGCTTCCCC
>JBDQFW010000216.1:0-5653 GCA_040265735.1 Planctomycetota bacterium
ATCTTGACGACGCCGTCCGAGCAGCCGAGCGCGAACGAATGCGCGTCTCCCGGGCCGCCGCCTCCAACGCCGCCTCCTCCTCCCGCGACGCGCGTCTCGCCGCCGCTCCCGGAGGACTTCGCGCCGCCGCTGGCGCGCGACGAGAACGCGCCTCCCGTGGTGGAGACCGGCAAGGCGGCTCGCAGGCGCGGCGGCCTGTCGTCCGAGGCGCAGGGCCAGCTCGACGCCGCGAAGGCCGCCTTCGACGAGCTGCGCAAGGCGGGGCTCAAGACTGCGGCCAAGAAGGCCGGCCGCACCACCGGCGAGGGCCGCGTCTGGTGCGCGCTCACCGATGACGCCAAGGCCGGCGCCATGGTCGCGATCTCCTGTGAGACCGACTTCGTCGCCAACACTCCCGACTTCGACGGCTTCCTCAAGGACCTGGCCGCCCATGTGCTCGAGCACAAGCCGGCCGACGTGGCGAGCTGCCTGGGCCAGACCTGGAAGGGTGACGGCACGGTCGAGGATGCGCTCAAGGCGCTCATCGGCCGTCTGGGTGAGAACATCCTCATCAGCGATGTCTGCACCTTCGACGCCCCCGGCGGCGCGGTGCAGGCCTATGTGCACCACGACAACAAGAAGGGCGCCATCGTCTCGGTGGACACGGGCGGCGAGGCGAACGCCGATGTGCTGCGTGACCTCTGCATGCACATCGTGGTGTTCAACCCCGGCGCGCTGAACCGCGACGCCATCGACGCCACCCTCGTCGAGCGCGAGAAGGCCATCATCAAGGAGGACCTCGCGGGCAAGCCCGCCGAGATCCAGGAGAAGATCATGGTTGGCCGCCTCGAGAAGTTCTTCGCCGAGCAGGTGATCACCGAGCAGCCCTGGATCAAGGACGACAAGTCCACGGTGCAGAAGGCCCTCGAGGGTGCCATGGGTGCCGGGACCGTCCTGACCGGGTTCTCCCGCGTCGAGGTCGGCGGCGACTCCGGCGGCGAAGGCGACGAGTGACCCGTCCGGGGAGCTGCGGCTCCTGAGCGCAGAGCGCCCCGCGGCCTGGCCGCGGGGCGCTCTGCTCGTTCCCGCGTGGACCTTGCTCCCCTGGCTCGCCTCCGTCGGCCGCGGCGGGGCTCGCTCTGCGGGCGTCCACTGGGGCTGGGGGTGTCTGCGGGGCTGCTCAGTCGAGGCGGAGCCGCGGCGCGGAGTCATGAGCGGCCGTCTGACAGGCCTGGGCGGCTCTCCTGGGGGGGCCGCCAGGCCACGGAGTGGGGCAGGCTCGACCTCCGAGCCGCGAGCGGGGTAGGCTCGGGCCATGGACCTGCCGGCGCGTCCCACAAGGCCCCACGGCTGGGTCGCGGTCGCCACTTCCCAGGACGGCCTGAGCGGCGCAATGGTTCAGCTGTCTTGTGCGGACCCCCGTGCGGCCCGTGCGCGCGCCGTGCGCGAGTTCGCCGACCTGCTGGCGGAGCAGGTGCGGGTGCGCGCCCCCGCAAACCTCGAGGAGCTCGCTGGTCAGGACTGGATCGCGGGGGGGCCCAGCGCAGGCTGGGCCCTGGAGCGCTGCGCGGACGCGGTGGGAGCGGCGCTCGCCGTGGAGCGCATCGCGCGCTTCCAGGTCCCTCGCGGCTGGGTGCACGGCTGGACGAGCCCGGACGGGGACGGTGCCGTGCTGCTGGCTGCCCAGTCCGCGGGCAGCGCGCCGCGGGCGAGGATCGCCCTCTCGATGCTGGCGGCCCAGATCCACGAGGAGCGCGCCTGGGAGGTCGTCGTGGGGGAGCACGGGCCGGAGGAGCTCTTCGATCCCTTTGCCGTGGTCGACCGGCCCTGGCGCCTCGACGCGACCAGCACCGTGCAGGTGGAGCTCGAGCGGCTGCTGGGGGCGCCCTGGTCCCTCGCGGGCTACGCCGCGTTCCGCGCCTCCTGAGCCGTGCGCCGCGGTGCGGGGGCGGGGCCGCGCCACGAGATGACGCAGTGCGCCATGCTGCGCGGCCACACGCTGCCCACCCCGCGAGGCGAGCTGCGGAACCCTCCGCCGGAGCCTCGCCCGGGGCGAGCGGCGCGCTATCCTGCCCCTGCGGCGCTCGCAGGCGTCCACGACCCGCATGTACAAGCGCATCCTCCTCAAGCTGTCCGGCGAGGCCCTGGGCGACCCGACGACCGGCCACGGCATCCACCCGGAGTCGGTGCAGTCCCTCGCGCAGCAGATTGCGAAGGTGACGGGCCTTGGGGTCCAGGTGGCCCTCGTGTGCGGCGGGGGGAACATCCTGCGCGGCGCCGAGTTCTCGCGCCTTGGAGGCCACCGGGCGAACGCTGACTACATGGGGATGCTCGGCACCGTGATCAACGCCCTCGCCCTCTCGGACGCGATCGAGCAGCAGGGCGTTGAGAGCCGTGTGATGACCGCCCTCGAGATCTCAGCCGTTGCGGAGGGCTTCGTGCGCCGCCGGGCGGAGCGCCACCTGGAGAAGGGGCGCGTCGTGCTGCTGGCCGCGGGCACCGGCAACCCGTTCTTCACCACCGACACGGCCGCGGCCCTGCGCGCGAGCGAGCTGGGCTGCGAGGCCCTGCTCAAGGCCACCAAGGTCGACGGCGTCTACAGCGCGGACCCCAAGAAGGACCCGACGGCCACGCGCTACTCGAGCCTCACCTATGCAGAGGTGCTCGAGAAGGGGCTGCGCGTCATGGACATGACCGCCATCACCCTCTGCAACGAGAACAAGGTCCCCGTGGTCGTGTTCGACGCCTTCGAGGTGGGAAACCTCGAGCGTGTCGTGCGCGGAGAGGATCTCGGCACCACCATCAGGAGCGAAGCATGAGCCAGGACACCCTGCTGAAGAGCGCCCGCGAGCGCATGGACAAGGCGATCGACCACACCAAGGAGATGCTGCGGGGGATCCGCACCTCCCGGGCCTCCTCCGCCCTGGTCGACAACGTGCGCGTGGACTACTACGGCACCATGACGCCGCTCTCCCAGATGGCCCAGGTCTCGGTCCCGGAGGCCCGCGTCCTGGTCATCAAGCCGTTCGACATGACGGCCCTGAAGGAGATCGAGAAGGCCCTCCAGAAGTCGGACCTCGGGATCAGCCCCGAGAACGACGGCAAGGTGGTGCGCCTGAACCTCCCGCCCCTGTCGGGCGACCAGCGCAAGAAGTACGCGGCCAAGGCGAAGGAGCTCTGCGAGGAGGGGCGCGTGGCCCTGCGCAACCTGCGCCGCGACGCGAACAAGGAGGCCGACGCCCTGCTCAAGGACGGGGAGGTCACCGAGGACGAGCACCGCAAGCTCCAGGAGCGCATCCAGGACCTGCTCAAGGAGTTCGAGAAGACCGTGGGCGACATCCAGGAGCGCAAGACCACCGAGATCCTCGAGAACTGACCGGAGGGCTCGGCGCCGCGGACGCTGGGGGGTTGCCCCCGGCCTCCCCGGGCCCTAGACTTCCGGCCCTTCGAGTGGGCGCGTAGCTCAGTCGGTAGAGCAACTGGCTTTTAACCAGTAGGTCCCAGGTTCGAGCCCTGGCGCGCTCACCACCCACTCATCGAGAGGCGCTCCGCATGCGGGGCGCCTCTCGTCCTTTCTTCGGAGCCGGCTTTCTCCGGAGGCGTTGCGTCAGGCAGGACCCGTGAAGCCAGGCCGGGGCCTTCGCCCTTCGAGCGCCGTCCTCGCGGGGGCGCGCAGGGCTCAGGCGCGGCAGGCGGCCTCGACCTCGTCGAGGGTCTTGGGGACCGCGGCCGTCAGGTTCTCGTGACCGTCCGCCGTGATGAGGATGTCGTCCTCGATGCGCACGCCGATCCCGCGCAGCTCCTCCGGCACGCCTTCGGCGTCCGGTGCGATGTAGAGGCCCGGCTCGACGGTGAGCACCATGCCCGGCTCCAGGGGACGCGAGCCGTTCGCGTCGTCATAGCCGCCGCAGTCGTGCACATCGAGGCCGAGCCAGTGGCTGGTGCGGTGCATGTACCACTGGCGATAGGCGCCGGACTCGAGGATCTCCTCGCGCGTGCCCTTGCACAGGCCCAGCTCGAGCATGCCGTCGATGAGCACCTCGAGGGACGCCTCATGGACCTCGTCGAAGGGGACCCCGGGCCGGCACTTGGCAATCGCGGCCAGCTGGGCGGCGAGGACTACCTCGTAGACCCGCCGCTGCGGCTCGGTGAAGGTGCCCGACACGGGGAAGGTGCGCGTGACATCGGACGCGTAGTGCTCGAGCTCCGTGCCGGCGTCCACGAGGCAGAGCGATCCGTCCGCCAGGGGCTGGTCGTTCTCGACGTAGTGGAGGATGCAGGCGTTGGCGCCTCCGGCGACGATGTTGTTGTAGGCCGCCCCGGTCCCGCCGCGGCGCCGGAAGGTGTAGTCGAGCAGGGCATCGAGCTCACACTCGTTGACCCCGGGTGCAGCCGCGGCCATCACTGCGCGGTGGGCCTCGTCGGTGACGGCGGCTGCGCGGCGCATGACCTCGATCTCGCCGGCGCTCTTGAGCAGGCGCTGCTCGTGCAGGTACGGGCCGGGGTGCAGGAGCTTCGCGGGGGCGCGCACGCCGCCCCGCGCGCGGGTGCGCAGGAGGCTCAGCAGCTCGTTCACCGCGCGGTCGTCCTCGGCGTCGAGGCCCGTGGCCCACATGAGGGTGTCCTGCCCGGCGAGCAGCTCGGGCAGCATGCTCCAGAGGTCCTCCACGTCATGGGCCTCGTCCACGCCCAGCGCCTCCGGAGCGGCCTCCACGCCCAGGCGCTTGCCGTCCCAGATCTCGCGCTGCACATCGCGCTCGCGCAGGAACAGCACGCTACGGCCGCCGCCCGCGCCCGGGAGGAGCAGCAGCCAGGACTCCGGCTCCGCAAACCCCGTCAGGTACCAGAAGTCGCTGCTCGGACGGAAGCGGTACTCGGTGTCATTGCTGCGCGTCTTGGCCGAGTTGGTCGGAATCAGTGCGGCGGCGTCGAGCTCGCAGAGGGTGGCCAGGAAGCGCTGGCGGTGTTCGCGGTAGATGGACATGGCGGGTGCGGGCTCTGGTGGGGAGGGGCGCTCGCGAGCCAGAGCCTAGCCCGCCGAGCGGCCAGCTGGGGCGCGCGCCCCGGAGTTCGCGCGCGCGCGCTCGGCCGACGCCTCAGCGGGACGCGAGCAGGCGCTCCTCAACCGCAGCGCGCAGGGCGCGCAGCACCGCGCGGCCCTCAGGCCCCGCGGGCACGCGCACCACCGTTGCGCGCCCGGCGTCCTCGGCTGGGCCCACGGTCGCCTCGATCGAGAGCAGCTGCCCGAGGGCACGCGCCGCCGGGCCCGCGTCGGGAGCGCCGTTGGCAGGGACGAGGCGCAGGCCGGCCTCGCTCAGCGCGCGCGGCAGGGCCGCCCCCGGGCGCGGCGGCGCGGGGAGGTCGCCCTCCTCCTGGGCCAGCCGTCCGTAGAGCACCCGGGGCTCCTCGTCCTCCGCGCGCACCACCAGCGCGCGCGCGCCGTGCAGGTCCTCCTGGCGCACGAAGTCCAGGTACTCGGTCCGCACGCTCGCCCCGCGCACGAGGGGGAGGGCCACCACGAGCTCTGCGGGGCCGCCGCCTCGGTGTCCGACGGCCACCTCCACCCCCGCCGGCTGCACCTCGACCATGAGGTCCACCTCGGCCTGTCCAATGCGGAGACCTCCGAAGGTGGCGACCCCGGCGCCGAGGGCCCAGGCCGGCAGGGCGTGGTCCA
>JBDQFW010000217.1:0-5651 GCA_040265735.1 Planctomycetota bacterium
AGCATGACCAGCGGCCCCACGGCAGGGAGGGGCCAGTCCGAGCCGTTCAGGAGGTGCCGGTGCAGGTCGGGACGGGCCAGGAGAGGCTCCAGGGCCTGGCCGAAGTGGTTGATGTTGCAGACGGTGGAGATCTCGCCGGCGACGCGCCCGCTGTCCGCGAACTCCTCGAGGAGGCGCAGGAAGAGCTCCACCGCCGGGGTCCGGCGCCGGTCCGCCCGATCCGGGTCGGGGAAGGCCCCCCCAGCCGCGCAGTGGCCCACCAGGACCCGCGCCCCGGACTCAAGGGGCAGCCGGAGGCGCAGGGGGTGGTTCCAGTCGGCCTCCGATGCATCCCCCACCGCGCGCTCCTCCCCGGTGTGCACGAGGAGCCAGAGCCCGAGCTCGGCCACGCGCTCGTAGAAGGGCAGGTGCGCCTTGGAGGCCGGGTCGATGCCCATGGCGCTCGGCAGCCACTTGACCACCCGGACGCCCTTGGCCGCGAGGGCGTCGAGGGCCTCCAGGGCCCCGGGGCGCCTCGGATGGACGCTGGCGCCTGCGACCAGGCGGTTCGGCCAGCGCGCGGCGGCCTCCTGCGCCCACGAGTCCGGCACGTGGAACTCGCTGCGCTCCAGGTCTCTCTGCCCGTCGGCGGAGTGCCGGTAGTCGAAGGCCAGGACATGATGGCGCGAAGGGAAGGGCAGGGCCGCAGCCAGGGCGCCGAGGTGGTCGATCCACGCCTTGTCCGGCGCGTCGGGATCCGGCATCCCCGCGGCGCGGAATGCGCGCCCCCGCACCATGTCCACGGGGGAGGAGGGATCGTCGAGGCGCGGGTTGGTCCAGCAGCCCGAGCCTGAGCCGCGGCCGGCCAGGTGCGCGTGCGCGTCCAGCAGAGGCGCTCCGTCCAGGGAGGCGATCAGCTCCTCCACGAGAGCTTGGGCCTCGGGGGAGCGCTCGCGCGCGCCAGCCCCGAGGGCCCCCAGAGCGGAGGGTGCCATGAGCCGCTCGAAGCGCGACCAGGAATAGAGCCCCGCGCCCGCTCCCAGCAGGGCCGTCCCCTGCAGCAGTCTCCTTCGTCCGATCACGCTCCCAGGGTACGCCAGGAAGGCCCGGCTGCCCGGCGCCTGCAGGACCGAGCGCGGAGCGGGGCGGGGAGACCAGCGGCTGCCCCCGCGCGGCGCATTGGTACCGTGGCCCAGCCGCGCAAGCGGCTCCCATGAGCGCCTCGTCCCACTCCTCAGGAAAGAGCGCGGCGGCTGGCCCGCGCCCGCTCTCCACGCTCGACGCCACCTTCCTCGTGATGGGCGGGATCATCGGCGTGGGAATCTTCTACAAGCCCGGCGAGGTGGCTCGCCTGCTCCCGGAGACCGCCCCCTACTTCACCGCCTGGGGCGTCGGCGCCCTCGCGGCCGTGGCGGGCGCCATGACCTTCGCCGAGCTCGCCGCCCTGCTCCCGCGCGAGGGAGGCTGGTTCGAGTATCTGCGCGAGGGCGTCGGGCGCCTGCCTGCGTTCCTGTTCGCCTGGATCGTGCTGCTCGTGATCTCGACGGGAGCCTCGGCGGGCGTGGCGGAGTTCTGCGCGTTCCAGGTCTCGCGCGTTCTCGGATGGGAGGCGAGCCCCGGCGGGCTGCGCGCCCTGGCCGCCGTGGTCGTCCTCGGCGTGACGGGGATGGGCTGCCTGGGGCTCAAGGCCGGCGCGGTCCTGCAGAACGCGTGCATGGCCGCCAAGCTGCTGGCCATCGCGGTCTTCGTGGTGGCGGGGCTCGCCCTCGTCGCCCCCGCGGCTCCGGCCCCGGCGCCGGCTGGCGCGCCCTCGGTCCCGGTGGGCCTGATCCGCGCCACCCTGCCCGTGCTCTTCACCTTCGGCGGCTGGCAGCTGGTGACCTACATCGCGCCCAGCGTGAAGGACCCCGTGCGCACGCTGCCCCGCGCCATCCTGGGCGGGGTCGCGGGAGTCGCGGCGGTCTACGGCCTGCTGAACCTCGCCTACGTGCGGGTGCTGGGCCTGCCCGCCCTCGCCACCGAGCCGGATGTGGCGAGCGCCCTGGCCCTGGCCACCCTCGGCGCCTCGGGCGCCCGCTTCCTCTCGGCCGCCATGGCCATCAGCGCCCTCGGCTTCCTGGTCGCCACCCTGATCTCGACCCCCGGGATCTATGTGGCCATGGCGCGACAGGGCCTGTTCTTCGAGAGCGCCGGCCGCGTCCACCCGCGCACGGGCGCCCCGGTGCGCGCGCTCCTGGTCCAGGCCGCCGTCTGCTGCGCATACCTCGCCTGGACCAGCGATGTGAAGGGCCAGCTCGGGGACTCGGTGGTCTTCGCCGAGTGGATCTTCCACGGCCTCTGCGCGCTGGCGCTGCTGCGGCTCGCCCCGGCGGCCCCGGAGCGGCCGTTCCGCAGCCCGCTGTTCCCGCTGTTCCCGGTCCTGTACGCCCTGATCGCGACGGGCGTCGTGGTGGGCAACCTCACGAGCAGCGACGCCAGCGTGACCTCCCTGGGGGTCGGCGTCCTGGCGCTGGGCGCGGTGACCTACGGCGCATGGATGGGCCTGCGCCGGGCCGCGCCGCGCGGCTGAGGCCGGTGCCCGGGGCGCGCGCTCAGTACGCGCGGAAGCTGTCGCGGTCGAGGCTCTGCGTGCGGTGCGCGGCCTGGCCGAGGGCCAGGCCCAGGGCCAGGAGGGTGGCGAGCAGGCTCGAGCCCCCTGCGCTCACGAGGGGCAGGGGCAGGCCGGTCATCGGCACGAGCCCCACATTGACCGCCACGTGGATCACGAGGTGCGAGGCGAACAGCAGCGCCACGCCCCCGACCACGAGGCGCGCGAAGCGGTCACGCTGGCGCGAGGCCGAGAGCATCAGCAGCACGGGCAGGAGCGCGTAGAGGAGCAGGAAGCCCACCCCGCCGATGAAGCCGAGCTCCTCACCCACCACCGCGAAGACGCTGTCGCTGTCGCGCTCCGGCAGGGTGCGGGCGCCATTCGCGACGCCCTCCCCGAGGCCCGTCCCGACCCAGCCGCCGTTGCCGAGCACCGTGCGCGCCTGGTAGGCGTGGAAGGCGGGCCCGTAGCGTCCGTCGATCAGCTCCTCCGCGTCCCACGAGGCCGCCCAGGTCTCCACCCGCTCGAGCTGGTAGTCCTGGATCAGGCCCGCTCGCCAGCCGAGCAGCCCGGTCGCGGCCGCGGCCAGGGCGAGGGCGCCGAGGGCGCTGGCGCGCGCCCCCGCGAGGTGCAGCATGCCCAGGGTCACCGGCAGCAGGGTCAGCGCCGTTCCGAGGTCCGGCTGGGACGCCACGAGCCCGAGGGGAACCAGCAGAGCCAGGAGCGGCAGCACCCACTCGCCGGCGGACTCGAGGCGCCGGCGAGTGAGGAGGGTCGCCAGCACCAGCACGAGGCCGAGCTTGGCGAGCTCCGAGGGCTGCAGGTCGAAGTGCGGGAGAGGGATCCAGCGGCGCGCGTTGTTGCGCTCGACGCCGACGAAGCGCACGGCGACGAGGAGCACCAGGCAGCCCGCGAACAGCCAGGGGGCCGCGCTGCGGAGCCAGGCCGGACGCACGACCAGGGCGAGCAGCAGCAGGGGCGCCGTCACGAGCAGCTTCTCCCGGTGGCCCGCGTAGTCCACGCCCCCGCTCACGCCCGAGGGCTCGGCGGCGGCCATCGCGCTCTGGAACACGAGTCCGGCCGCGACGAGGACAAGGGCCACGAGCAGGACATGCCAGTCCACCTCGCGCCAGCGCACGCCGCGCGGGTCGAGGATGCGGCGGGGATCGAGCAGGCCGAACATGGAATAGGCGCTCAGCGAGCGAGCGCGCGCACCTCCTCACGCCGCAGGAACTGGCTCATGACATGGACCGCTCCGCTGCCGCTCGTGGCCGAGGTGTCGTGCACGAGCAGGACGACGACGAACTCGGGCGCCTCGGCAGGAAACCATCCGGCAACCCAGGTGTGCTTGCGCACGCCCCGCTTCCAGCCGCCCTCGTCATCAGGGACCCAGCCCCCCTCCGCCCCTGTGATGTCGGCGCTGCCGGTCTTGCACGCGAAGCGGAAGCCCAGGTCCGCCTCACTGAGCCGGGCGGCGCTGGCCGAGCCCTCGGTCACGACGCGACGCAGGAGGCCGCGCACCGTGGCCAGGTGCTCCGCGGCGAAGGGCAGGGGCATGGCACGCGGCACCAGCTCCTCGCCCCCCGCCTCGAGGACGAGGCGCATCTCCGGCAGGCTCCCGGTGGCGAGACCGGCGTAGGCCCGGGCCAGCTGCATGGGCGTGACCTGCAGGACCCCGAGGCCGTTGCCCGCGAGTTGGCGGCCGTGCTCCCCGAGCTCCGCGAGGAAGCCGCGGTTGCGCGCGTCCTCCACGAGCCCCGCGCCGGAGGGGCGCTCCTCCTCGAGAGGCCGTCGGCGCGCGCCCGTGGGCTGGCCGAGGCCGAAGGTGGCCGCCAGGGCCCGGTGGTCGTCGGGGGAGAGGTGCGCCCCGAGCCAGGCGAAGTAGGCGTTGCAGGAGTGGGGCAGCGCCTCCTGCAGGGTGATGTCCGGGACCCGCGGCCCGCCGGGGGCCTGCTGGTGCAGCTTGAGGGAGTGCCCCCAGTAGGAGTTGCACGCGACCTGCCCCCAGCCCGAGGAGTGCCCATGATCATTCAGGCAGGCGACCACCGGCGTGCGCGCGGTCAGCGCCTGGCGGCGCCCGCCTTCATCGAGCCAGCCGCGGTCGAGGCCCCAGAGGGCCACCAGGGGCTTCAGGGTCGAGCCCGGGGGCTGGAAGCCGCGCATGCGCAGGGTGCGGTCTAGGCCGCCGAGTAGGCGCTCTCCGTCGCGCCGGTCCGCGCCCGCGAAGGAGCCTGCCTCGACCTCGCGCGTGGGGACGGAGGCCGCGGCCAGGACCTGACCGTCGACCCGGGCGAGGACGAGGGCCCCCACCGGGTCGCGCCACCAGTCGGGGTCGGCCTTGGGATCGAGCGCGCCGCTGGGGAGGCGCGGGGGCTCGGGCCGCTCGAGCACCTCGAGGGCCGCGCGCTGGAGGTCCAGGTCCAGGGTCAGGCGCAGGTCCGGGCCGTCCAGGGGCGGCACCTCGCCGCTGAACCCGGCCTCGCCGCGCTCGGTCAGGCCGATGGACTCGCGGAACCCGTGGCGGCCACGAAGTTCGACATCGAAGTGGGCCTCGAGGCCGGAGCCCCCCACCTTCTCCTGCGCATGCACCGCGCTGCCGTGGATGCGCGCGAGCTCCTCGAAGCCCTCGAGGTTGCGGTCGAGGCCGGCCTCGATGGCACGCGCGCGCTCCAGGTCGTCGCGCTCCCGCAGGACCCGCAGCAGGGACGGCGAGCGCAGAGCGCCCACCAGGCCCGCCAGCAGCGGCCGGGGCTCGTCGACGACATCGACACCCTGGCTGCGCACCAGCCCCCGGTCGAAGGCGCGCCAGCGCCGGGTGTGCCGCGGCCGCACCACGAAGCCCGCGTGCTCGGCGGGGAAGCGGGTGATGGCCTCGATCAGCGGGTAGGCGGGCCGATCCAGCAGGCGGCGCGGACGCAGGGACTGGTCCTTGAGCAGGTGGTCCCGCGGCTCGACGAGCGGCCTGGCGGCGGGGCGGCGTCGTTCTCCGCACAGCGCCTGACGCAGGCCCTCGAGCCGCGGGACCACCTGCTCAAGGACCAGTCCCTGCGTCCGCGCCGCCTGCTGGATCGGCCCGCCTACCCGC
>JBDQFW010000218.1:0-5631 GCA_040265735.1 Planctomycetota bacterium
TCCCTGAGCTCTCGAGCAGCGAGCTCTACCTCGACCTCCACAGCCGCCTGTGGGCCCTCGAGGAGAAGCTGGCGCACGCGCGCCGTCACTTCAACGACTCGGTGACGGAGTGGAACACGCGCACCCAGAGCTTCCCCGGAGTGCTGCTGGCGAAGGCCGCAGGCTTCAAGCCGAGCCCGCTGTTCGCCGCCGAGCCCGAGGAGGCCCTGCCGCCTCGGCTCGACCTCGCAATCGATCCCGCCGCGATCGACGACTGACGATTCCTGAACAGGCCCGCTCCTTCTGCCGACTTGACAGGGATTCGGCCCCTCGAGACTATCCTTCCGCCATGCGCCCGTTCCCCTGAGCCATGACCTTCGGTCCGGCGTGCCCGGACCTCCATCCCCACCGCGCGTGAGGCGGCCCCCAGGTGTGGGGACCGGCCACGCGCCGAGCCCCCTTGCACACCTGATGACCGACCCCATCACCCTCGCCGGCGAGATCGCCTCGAGCACCGCCGCCTCCCACGCCCCGGAGGTGGACTCCGCCAGCCGGTACCCCGCGGAGACCCTCGATGCCATCCGCTCCTCCGGCCTCCTGGGCCTCATCAGCTCGCCCGAGGTGGGCGGCCAAGGCAGGGGCCACGCAGAGGCCGCGGGCGTGGTCGAGCGCATCGCGCGCGAGTGCGGCTCGTCGGCCATGATCACCTGCATGCACTACGCGGCCACGGTCGTGATCGAGCAGTGCGGCGACGAGACCACACGCCGTGCCATTGCCGAGGGGCGCCACCTCACGACCCTGGCCTTCTCCGAGGCCGGCTCTCGCAGCCACTTCTGGGCACCCCTGGGCACAGCGACCCCTGAGGGCGACCAGGTCCGCCTCGACGCCCGCAAGAGCTGGGTCACCGCGGCCCGCCAGGTGGACTCCTACGTGTGGTCCAGCAAGCCCACCGCGGGCGAGGCCCCGAGCACCCTCTGGCTCGTTCCTCGCGAGACCGCCGGCCTCGAGTGCCAGGGCGAATTCGACGCGATCGGCCTGCGTGGCAACGGCTCCGTGCCCGTGCACGCGGACGGGGCGCGGATCCCCGCCAGCAATCGCCTGGGCGAAGACGGCGCCGGCATGGACCTGATGCTCGGGACCGTCCTGCCCATGTTCAACCTCTGCATTAGCGCGGTGAATCTGGGGCTGATGGAGGGCGCTGTCCAGAAGACGATCGAGCACGTCTCCGGCAAGCGCTACGAGCACCTGGGCACCTCCCTGGCCGAGCTGCCCACGATCCGCGCCTATGTGGCGCGCATGCGCATCGCCACGGACCAGGCGCGCCTGCTGGTGGAGGACACCGGCGCGGCTCTCGCCGCCGGACGCCCGGATGCCGTCCTGCGGGTGCTCGAGAGCAAGGCTGCTGTTGGGGAGACCACGACGCAGGTCCTGGACCTCGCCATGCGGGTCTGCGGTGGCATGGCTTTCCGCAAGGAGGTCGGTGTCGAGCGCCGCTTCCGCGACGGGCGTGCAGGGACCGTCATGGCCCCCACCACCGACCAGCTCTACGACTTCATTGGAAAGGCTCTCTGCGGCCTCGACCTGTTCTGATCCAGGAGCTCCCCATGTCCCGACCCGACCGCCCCTTCACCCTCGGCGCCGTGGCCTACGACGCCAAGGTCGTCACCATCTGGGACGGCTTCCTGCGCTTCTTCGAGGACCGCGGACTGCCGTTCGACTACATCCTGTACACGAACTACGAGAGCCAGGTGGAGGCCCACTTCGCGGGGCATCTCGATGTGGCCTGGAACTCTCCGCTGGCCTGGGTGGAGACCGAGCGCGTCTGTGCCCAGCGAGGTCGCCGGGCCGAGGCGATTGCCATGCGCGACAGCGACCAGGACCTCACCTCGGTGATCCTGACGCGCGCGGGCTCAGGCATCTCGACCAGCGCAGACCTGCGCGGGAAGGTCGTTGCCGTCGGCGCGGGGGACTCCCCCCAGGCGACCCTCATCCCCCTGCTCCACCTGGCGGACGAGTCCGGGCTCACCCCGCACGAGGAGTTCGAGGTCCAGCGCCACGATCTCCTGGTCGGCAAGCATGGGGACCACATCGGCGGCGAGCGGGACGCGGTCAAGGCGCTGCTCGCAGGCAAGGCGGACGCCGCGTGCATCCTGGACGCGAACCACCTGGCCTTCACCCGTGAGGGGACGCTTGCCGCCGGCCAGACCGAGGTGCTGACCCAGACCCCTGCGTTCGACCACTGCAACTTCACCGTGCTCGACGATGCTCCGGACGAGCAGGTCGCGCGGTTCAAGGAGCTGCTGCTGGCCATGTCCTACGACGACCCCGAGGTGCGGCCCCTGCTGGACCTCGAGGGCCTGAAGCAGTGGCGCGAGGGGCGCGTCAGCGGCTACGCCCAGCTGGAGCAGGCCGTGGACCGCTTCGGCTACCTGGACGCCTGGCTGGCGCGCATGGCCGGATGACTGCGGAGGCTCGGCAGCCCGCGTCCCTGGACCTTGGGGAGCTGCGCTTCGACGAGGGGGGTCACCTCCTCGTGAAGCGTGCACTCCGCGAGGTGAATCCCGGGGAGCGGCTGCTGGTGACCGGGTCCTCCACCGAGCTCGCCCTGCACCTCACCGCCTGGTGCCGCGAGCAGGGGCACGGCTTCGAGCGCGGGGTAGGACGCGGGGTCGCCGGAGTGCTGGTGCGCGGCTCCGCCGAGCTGGGACGCTGGCGCGGGGCCGAGCGCAGCGGCGGGCGCGCAGAGGTCGTGGACGAGCCCCCGGCCCACTGGGGCCTGGCAGCGCGCGGAGCCTCCGTGGAGGCCGGGGCCCCGGCGTTCGAGTTCCGGCTCAGCCGCAAGGACGAGCTGTGGGCCGACAGCCTGGAGCAGCTCTACCGCCAGGCCGCGGCCGCCCAGTGGGACCCGGACGCGGCCCTGCCCTGGGACCTCGAGTTCGAGCTCCCGGAGGAGGTCGAGGACGCCGTGGTCCAGGTGATGACCTACCTGATCGAGAACGAGAACGCGGCGCTGACGGTGCCGGCGCGCTTCCTGGGGCAGGTCCACCCCCACTTCAAGGAGGTCGTCCAGCTGCTTGCGATCCAGGTGGCCGACGAGGCGCGCCATGTAGAGGTCTTCACCCGGCGCGCGCTCCTGAAGCGGGACCAGCTCGGCCTGTCCACGGTGGGCGGCCAGGCCTCGCTGAAGACGCTCCTCGACGAGCCCGACTTCGCCCTCGCCATGTTCCTGCTCTCAGTCATGGGCGAGGGGAGCTTCCTCTCGCTGCTGTGGTTCCTGAGGGATCACGCGCCGGATGCGCTCACCCGCGAGGTGGCCCGCATGACCGCCCAGGACGAGGCCCGGCACGTGGCCTTCGGCCTCGCTCACCTCGAACGCCACGCGGCCCTCGACCCCACCCTCCAGCCGCGACTGAGGGCAGCGATCGAGCGCCGTAGCGACAGCCTGCAGCACACCTCGGGGCTGAACGAGGAGGTGTTTGACGCCCTCGTCCTCCTGGCGGCAGGCTCCTGGGAGCCGGAGGCCCTGCGCGCCGGACACGCCAAGGTCCGTCAGCTCAAGGCGGACATGGACCGCGACCGGCAGAAGCGCCTCGCACGCCTGGGCTTCACGGCGGACGATGCCGCGGCCCTCTCGGCTCTCCACACGCGCAACTTCATGTAGCGCGCTTCACGGCGCAGGTCGCTGGGCGCGCCTCACGGCGCAGGTCGCTGGGCGCGCCTCACGGCGCGACGCTCGAGACGGACGCCCGGAAGGCACTCAGCCCGTGCGTCACGGCGACGAGCGTGTCGGTCGGGGCATGGATGGCGAGGTCCATGACCGGCGCGGTGGGGAGGCCGAGGGACAGGCTGCCCCAGGTCGCCCCGCCGTCTACGGAGGCCCACACGCCGAGGTCGGTCCCGACGAAGAGGACGCCATCACGCGTGGGGTGCTCGCGCACGACATGGACCGCGGAGCTCGGGAGGCCCTCCCCGAGCGCTCGCCAGGTGGCGCCGAAGTCGTCGGAGCAGAGGACATGGGCCGTGCCCTGGCCGTCGCTCAGGCATATGAGAACCCTCTCGGGGTCATGGGGTGAGAGCGCGACCTTCTCGACGCCGGCCCCCGGGAGGCCGTCGCCCGCCGCGGTCCAGGTCGCCCCGCCGTCCGCGGTCAGGCGCAGCTCGCCCCGTCCCCAGCCCGCGGCGAGGCGGCCGGCCTCCAGCGGCGACTCGCAGAGCGTCGTGATCGAGCCCCGCTGCGCCAGGTCCGGGCTGATCGCCTCCCACGAGTCCCCGCGGTCCTTCGAGCGCAGGACGCGCTGCCCCGCGCAGAGCAGGACCCCGGCCTCGTGCGCGGACGCCATCAGCGGGGTGTTCCACGCGAAGCGCAGCGGCGCCTCCCCCTCGGCCGCGCGCGGCGTGATGCGCCGACCGGAGCCACGCCCCCACCGCAGCGGCGCGCCGGGCGCCTTGCGCCTCATGTCTCCGTTCTGGTGCTCGTAGTAGACCGTGCCGTCCCCGCTTGGATCAGGGAAGGTGGCGAAGCCGTCGCCTCCGTCCCACGGGTCGAGATAGACATACTCCCAGGCGTCGCTGCGCAGGCGATCGAGCCCCGCGCCGAGCGGCGCAGAGAGAGACGCGTTGTCTTGGGTCCCGCCCCAGACGCGGGGCTCGTCGGCTCCGTCCACGAGGACCGTGTAGAACTCGGCGATGGGCAGGTTGTTCAGATGCAGCCAGGTGGGAGCCCGATCCATGGACAGGTAGAGGCCCCCGTCCGTGCCGAGGAGGATGCGCTCCGGACTCGCCGGGTCGATCCAGAGTTCGTGCATGTCCAAGTGCATGCCCTCGCCGGGGTGCTCCAGCAGGCGGAAGACATCCTCTCCCCCGCGCGCGAAGGTCTGGCCACCGTCCCGTGAGACCATCAGACGCAGGCCGCACACGAACACGGTGTCGGCGTCGTCAGGGGCCACGCGCACATCGCAGAAGTCCCAGCCCACATAGGTGTCCACATACTCGGCAGAGGTGCGCCGCCAGGTGTCACCAGCGTCGTCACTCCGGAAGAGGGCGCCGCCGACGTCGTAGCGGCCCTCTCCCGGGGGAGAGTGATCCACGATCAGGGCGTACACGACCCCGGGCGCCGAGGCCGCCGCAGCGAGCGCCACGCGCCCCACCTCCTTGCCCGCGAGCAGCCCACCCTCCAGGCGTTCCCAGGTGAGGCCGTTGTCGAGGCTGCGGAACACGCCCCCCTCACCGCCGCGCCGCCGGTCCCAGCCCGACGCCCAGAGGCGGTTGGGCTGGTGAGGGTCCCGCACGAGGTCGAGGTTGCCGACATGCTCTCCGGCAGCCAGGGTCTGCTCCCAGGTCTCTCCGCCGTCCTGAGTCACATGGACTCCGCGCCCGCGATACGCACCGGTCCGCGGCCCGATCACGGCCGCGTGAACGAGGTCCGAGTCACGCGGATCCACGAGCACGGTGCCGATCCGCGCGCTGTCGGCCAGGCCACGGTGCTCCCAGGTCGCACCCCCGTCCCGGGAGCGGTACACGCCGACCCCGTCCCAGGAGACCCCGCCCAGGTGCGCCTCGCCGGTGCCCACCCACACGGTCTCGGGAGCGCTCGGGTCCACGGTCACATCCCCGATGGAGCAGGTCGCCTCGTGCGCGAAGACATGCTCCCAG
>JBDQFW010000219.1:0-5618 GCA_040265735.1 Planctomycetota bacterium
CCCTTCTGGGCGGCTGGGGGAGGCGGAGGCCTCCCCTATGGCACCGGAGCTTCGGTCCCCTTCGCCCCGGCCTCTAGACTCGTCCCATGCGCATCTGGGACCAGGCCCTCGCAGGTGGACCGAGCAGAACGCCGTCCGGGCGAGTGACGCAGCGCGGCCACACCCCGCGCGTCAGCCGCTCCTAGATCTGAACGCCGAGCGGCTTGAGGGCCGCGAAGCCGAAGACCATCGAGAGCAGGACGAATGCGATCAGCACGCCGGCCGGACCGCCTCCAGGGAGCCAGCCGAGCTCGCGCTCGGGATAGACCGTCCGGATCAGCTCGAACGGGCTCTCACCCGTGAAGGACTCCTCCGCGGGCCAGAGCAGGGCCGCCAGGAAGCCGCGGCCGCGCTCGGGCTGCATCTCGCGCTGGAGTCCCTCCGCGCCCGCGTGCAGGAGCTTCGTCTCCCGCACTCCGCCCGCCACGAAGACGAGCTCATGGATCCCGGGCTGAGTCGCAACAACCTCGACGAAGGCCCTTCCCTGATCGGGAACGCGGACCAGGGGCGAGGCCAGCGCCACGCCCTCGGGGAGCTCAAGCTTGAGGTCGGCAGCCGCCTGGCGGGCATCCTCGCGGAAGTGGAGCTCGAAGGTCACCGCGGAGCCGGCGAGGCGCCCGTCCTCGAGGGACTGCACCTCGACGGGCTCGAAGCCGTAGCGCACGACCAGCTGGGCCGCGACCATCCCGAACGGGATCATCAGCGGCAGGAAGGGTCCGAAGTTCAGGACCACGTACTGGAGGTTGCGAAGGAGGACCTTGCCGATCGCGCGGCTCACCAGACCCAGGTCGTCCTGGTAGATCCGGATCTCGATCATGTGGCCCTTGATCTTGTCCTTGGTGCCCTTGATGCCGTCCTGCCACGAGATGTGCTTGAAGACGACGAGGGCCAGGACGCCGAAGATCCCGCTCACGAGCGTCAGCGCCAGCCACGCCCCCACCGCCTCGAGCGGTGCGAGGAGCAGGTCGAACAGGCCGTTGGCTGCGGAGTTGAGCGCGTTCACGGGGTCTTCCTCTGCGGAGCAGGGCTCAGCTGATGTAGCCGAGTCCCTTGAGCTTCTCAGTGATGTCCTCGTCCGAGCCCGCTTCGTCGAAGTGCGAGACCTCGCGCTCGAGGACATGGTGGATGAACTCCTCGTGGCTCGCGTAGCCCGCGACCTCCGAGATCTTCTTGATGCGCTCGAGCAGGTCCTTGTCGATGGTGACTTTGTTCTTTCCGCCGAACATGGGGTTCTCCGTGGTGGTGGTTGAGGGTGGGTGCCGCTTGGGCGTCGGGTGAAGGGTGAGGCGTGCCGGCCTCACTGGAATGCGTCGCGCCCGTCCATGGCCTCGTCGGGCTCGAGCCCGTAGTGGCGCAGGATGGACACGGTCAGGTCCTCGAGGCGCGGGTCCTCGAGCGTGATGGGGAAGCTCGCGAGGAGGGTGCCGAGGACCACATCCGGAGCCATCAGGTGGCTGCCGTTGAAGGTCCCGCCCAGGTTATCGCTGAGGACCGCGTGGGGAATCTGCCCCAAAGAGGCCTCGTCCGAGTTGCCGTATCCCTGCTCGTAGCCCACCAGCAGGTCGGGGGCCTCTGCGAGGCGCTCGCCGGTGTAGACCGCGGAAGCGAGATCCGCGCGCAGGATCACGCTGGAGCCATCCTCGTCCGTGAGCGCCTCGAGCTTGGCCTTGATCTCGGCAAGCAGGGCCTCGCTCTCGCCCGCCTGCACGCAGCCCTCGGACTCGCGACCGGCCAGGTTCAGGTAGAGCCCGTTGAAGCCCACTCCGTAGGCGCGCGTCTTGGACCAGTCGGCCGCGACCTGGATGAAGACTGGGGAGTACTCCAGGGAGTCCTCAGGCAGCTCGCGCTCGAACTCCTCCTTCAGGACGAGGTAGCCGTTCTCGAGGAGCCAGGTGTTGAGGGAGAACTTGCGCCGGTACGGGGCGAAGCCGTGGTCGCTCATGACGACGATGGGCGTATCCTCGCCCACTCGCTCGCGCACGCGCCCCAGGATCGGATCCATACGCAGGTAGAGGTCGTCGATCACCTCGCGCCAGACGCTCCCCTCGCGCCCCGACCACCAGTCACTCGCGTCCGCGGCGAAGTCCTCGTCGTGATGCGGGTGCTCGGGATCCGCATGGCGCCACATCATGTGCATCGCCAGGTCCACGGACGAGTAGTAGAAGAACAGCAGCCCGCCGTCCTCCTTGGCCATGTAGTGGTCCAAGGCCACGTCGAGCATGCGCCCGCGCTCTTCGTAGACCAGCGACGCCTGCATCATGAACTCGGCATCGGTGAGCATCCGGTTCTTGAGGCCGTTGACGTCCTCGGCCATGCCCTGCGTGTAGTACAGCCCGATCAGGTCGGCGAGGTCCACGGCCGCCGTGTCCGGCGCGGAGACCGGCTGGATCGGCGCGCGCGGGTCCACATTGACGGGCGAGGCGTAGATCTCGAGCGGGCTCAGGCCGCGCAGGTAGAAGCGCACGATGCCGCCCATGTCGGAGAGACCGAGGGGCAGCATCGAGAAGGTGACCGGGACGAAGCCGCTCCACTGGCCGGGGGTCAGGACGAGCGGCGCACCGCCATCGACCTGCACCGCCACGGCGCCCGCGTCCTCGTCCACGAAGATGTCCATGGGCGCGCGAGACCGCTCCAGGTGGCCGTCCACATCGGGGTCCTTGAAGGCGTTCTCCGGACCCAGCACGTAGGTGCGCGCCACGCCGCGGCGCACCTCGAGGCCCACGACCTTCTCCTGGCCCAGCTGGTCAAGCTCGGGCTCGGAGGTGTAGAGCGTGGGCTCGCCGTAGGCCGAGTCCACGGCCGGGGTCATCATCCCGGGGAAGGACCAGCCCCTTCCCGGCTCGACCGGGAAGTTGATCGGCATGCGCCAGACATCCGCGGGCACGCCGGCCTCTCCCAACAGCGTCCAGAACGCCTTGCCGGAGCGATTCGAGTCCCCGCCGGAGGAGGTGGGGAAGCGGTAGGCGCCGGGAAGGTCCACCTGACCCGCAGTCGTCTCAGTGACCGTCGCGGGGATCGGCCCGTAGTTGGCCGTCGAGCGGTGGATGAAGTCGTAGATGCCGTGACCGCCGGGGTTGCGCCCGGTGATGAAGTTGGACCAGGCCACGGGGCTCTGGGGCGGGGTCGAGGTCCCCAGGTCGCGCACGCCGTCGGCCTCCTCAATCAGCCGCCGGAAGTGCGGCATGCGCTCGGGATAGCGCGCGACCACGTCCCGCAGGATGTCCGGGTCCATCCCGTCGATGCCAAGCACGACGAGACGAGGGTGTTCCGTCACGGGCAGACCCGCCCGAGCGCGCGCTGCGGCGCCGGCGGCCGGACGCGTCACCGGCTCGGGGACAGCAGTGACCACGAGCGCCGCGATCGTCGCGAGCGCGGGGTAGGTCGTCCAGCGGGGCAGCCTCATGAGCGCGCCTCCCCGGTACCGGCCGCGGCGCGAGCAACCTCGCGACCCGGGATCTTGTCCGTAGCCAGCTTGCTGGTGCCCTTGCGGTCGCCGAAGAGGGGCGCGCCGAGCATGTAGCGCGGGATGTCCACGCCAAACAGGTCCAGCGCGGTGGGAGCCATGTCCGCCAGGCTCGGCTGCTCCGTGTTGATCTCACGGTTGCACCAGAAGACGCCGGGGACGAGGCGCGGATCCACGCAGTGGTCACCGCTCCAGCTCTTGGTGTTGTCGCTGAAGACCTCCTCGGAGACCGAGCCCGTGGCGCAGTCCCAGGAGTGGCGATAGCCGCGCTTGTAGCCGATCAGCAGCTCGGGGGCGAGGTCGGCGTAGGGGCCGTCATGCACCTCCGAGGTGAGGAACACCTCGTTCATGATCCCCTCACCCGTCTTCGGGTCCACGAGGGCCTCGAGCTTGGCGCGCAGCTCCGCGCACAGCGCGGGGGCGTCGCTGGGATCGACGATCCCGTGGCGCTCCCGGCCCTTCTTGTTCAGGAAGATCCCGGTCAGGCCAAGGGTGAACGCGCGCGTCTTCTCCCAGTCCACCTTCTGGAACCAGTCGCCGGAGGTCGTCGCCCCGTCCTTCAGGACCAGGTAGCCCTCGTCCCGCAGCCAGGCGTTCAGGTTGACGCCGCGACGGAAGTTGCAGAAGCCGTGGTCGCTGATGACCATGAAGACCGTGTCGGGGTCGTTGCCGACCTTCGCCTGGATCTCGGGAAGGAACGCGTCCATCTTCGCGTAGAGGTCCGGAATCACGTCCTTGTAGCGCTCGACCTCCTTGCCCTCGTTCGCCGGGTGGTCCGGATCGAGGGTCCGGTAGAACATGTGGCTGATGCGGTCGGTCGTGTCGAAGACGCAGGTCACGAGGCCGCGACGCGTCTTGTCCAGCGCATCCCAGAGCTGCTTCTTGCGCTCCTCGAAGATCAGCCAGGACTGGTCGAGGAAGGCCTGCTCGTCGATGACGCGCTCATTGAGGGCCCAGGTGTCCTCCGCCAGCCCGAGGGTCGCGTACTTGCCGATCATCTTGGAGAGGTAGATCGAGTACACGAAGGGCTCCGAGATCGGCATGGCCGGCTTCTCGGGGTCGATGTTGATCGGCGTCACATAGATCCCGATCTCCTCTGCGCTCCAGGCCTGGACGCGCAGGCGGGCGATCCCCTGGACGCCGCCATCGAAGGGGACCGTCATCCAGGGCGTGTACTCCTGGAACCCAACCTCGACGGTGTCCTTGCCGACGGTGATGGTCGCCCGCCGGGACGCCTCGTCCAGGACCACCGTGAAGGGGCACTTCATGGCGTGACCGTCCTTGCCAGCAGGCCCCTTCAGGTTCGACTCGATGCGTCCGCCGCGCAGCGCGATGCGGAACTGCTGGCCGCCGATGTGTTCGCCGCTGCGCTCGCGCGTCGAGTAGTAGCTGAACGAGCCCTGGGTCCCCTGGAGGTCGGGGACGCACATCCCCGCGAGCAGGGTGCCGTTCTTGAACTTCTGCGGCGGGAAGGTGATCGGGACGCGCAGGATGCTCGACCAGACATGGTTCTGGCCGAGCAGCTTCCAGAAGGGCTGGCTCTTCTGGAGGATCTTGTAGACCGCGCGCGAGCCGAAGGGGACCTTCGCGAAGCCCAGGTTCAGGTGGCGGGGGACCGTGCGCGTGTCGGTGGACGACAGGACCGGCATGTAGCTGCATGGGTCCCGCGTGAGGAAGTCATAGATGTTGTGCCGCGAGGCATCGACCCCCGTCGCGAAGGTCGACCAGGCCACGGGCGAGATGCTCGGCATGGCGGTCGCAAGGGGGTGGAAGCACCCCTCCTCGGCGAGCCGCTTGAAGTTCGGCATGCGCCCCTCGTCCATGTACTTCTGGGCGAGCCCCGGGTCGAAGCCGTCGAGCCCCACGATCACCAGGCGCTTCACCTTTGCCTGGCCGCGCCCCTTGAAGGTGGCGAGCTTGATGACCGCCTTGATGGGCCAGATGAGGATGATCCCGAACGCCAGAGCGAAGGTGCCCAGCAGCACGAGCAGCGAGCCGGCCGCAGCGAACCCGGCGCCGGGCCCGATGTAGGCCAGGGCCGGCGCCTGGAGCAGGCACAGGGCCAGGGCAGCCGCGAGGGCGTGGCGGTGGGGTCTCATCGCGTGGAGCGCCGGGA
>JBDQFW010000220.1:0-5467 GCA_040265735.1 Planctomycetota bacterium
GCTGGGGTGCAGCCCGAGCTCCCCCAGCAGGCGCAACCGCGCGCCCTCGCAGGCGCCGCGGTGGAGCTGGTGCCCCTCGACCTCACGGCTCGCACCGCGCCGCCCGCCTTCCAGACCGTCGACAGGCGGGGACACCCGCGCCTCCAGCACCTCGAGGCTCGCTACGAGGAGGCGGAGCAGGGCCTGCGCCTGGCCCTGGCGCGCCAGCTCACGGATCCCCTCGTCGGGCCCATGCTCGAGTCGGACGGGGGCCAGCTCCGCTGGGGCCTCACCCTGGGCTGGACCCTGCCCCCCTTCAACGGCAACCGGCTGGGCATCGCGCAGGCCCGCGACGCGCGGGATCGAGCGCGGACCGAGCTCGAGGTCGAGCGAGAGGCCCTCGAGGTCGAGCGCGCCTGGCGGCGTGCCCAGCTCGAAGGCCTGCTGGGTCAGCACGAGACGCTCGCCAGCGGCCTCCTCCCGGTCGCCGAGGATCAGCTGGCCGAGGCCGCGCGCCTCGCGGCGCTCGGTGAGCTCTCGAGCCTCGCGCTGCTCGAGTGCGTGGATCGAGCGCGACAGGCACGCCTCGCGCGCGTCGCCGCCTCGCGCAGGCAGGCCAACGAGGAGGCCCACCTCACATGGGCCATGGGGCCGGAGCCCCGCACGCAACACGAGGAGAACGAACGATGAGCACCAAGCACCGCACCCTCCTGCTTACCTTCGCAGCGCTCACCGCCTGTGGGCCGGGAGGGCTCGATCATGGCCATGATCACGGGGACCACACCCATGGTCCGACTGGTGAAGCCGAGGCGGCTCCGGTCAGCTCCGCGGAGGAGGACTCCCTGCCCTGGGGCGTCGTCGCCGTCCCGCCCCAGGTCCGCCGCAATCTCGGGATGACCTTTGCGCCAGTGGAGGTGCGCACTGTCGAGGACACCCTCCGCATCCCGGGCTTCTTCGAGCTCCCCGCGCGGGCTCGGCGTGAGTATCGGACCCCCCTGCGCGGACGGATCGAGCTGCTGGTCGCGGAGTACCAAGAGGTCGAGCCCGGGACGCCTCTCTACCGGTTCCAGTCACCGACCTGGCCCGAGCTCCTCCACGAGATCCTCGCCGGCGAGCAGGCCCGCCGCACCGCGGACGCAGAGATCGCGCTCGCGGACGCCCGCATCGTGGAGGCGCGTGCTCAGCTCGATGGACTCCGCGCGCGCCAGGCCTCGCTCGCCGAGCTCGGCCAGCAGCCCGCGGAGCTAGAGCAGTCGGCCCGCGGCCTCGAGGCCTCCCTCCCGCGCCTTCGCGCGGAGCTCGAGGTTGCGCGGGCGCGGCTCCTCAACGCGACGGCGACCTGGGAGCACGCCCTGCACCGCGCAGCCGCCGCCGCGGGGCTCACGGAGCAGGAGCTCCTCAAGCCGGTGGGGCACGAGGGCGAGCTGCGCCCGCGCTACATGAGCATCGACTGGATCGAGGTCCAGGCCGATGAGCCGGGGCGGGTCGAGCACCTCGCCGTGCCCAGCGGCGCCTTCCTCGAGGCGGCCTCGCCGGTCGTGCGCACCGTGGACCTTGCACGCCTTCGGTTCCGCGCGCTGGCCCTGCAGGCCGACCTCGAGGAGCTTCTCGAGCCGCGCTCCGTGAGGATCGTTCCCGCGTCCAGCGGGGTGGAGCCCCTCGAGGCGTCCCTGTCCCTCGGGCTCGAGGCCCACCCCTCGGAGCGCACGATCGAGGTCCTCGGAGAGCCCGTCCAGCTTGCGCCGTGGGCGCGCCCAGGGGTCACGGCCTTCCTGGAGCTCGTCCTGCGCGGCGGGGGAGAGCGCCGGTTCGCCGTGCCGACCCGCGCTGTGGTCGAGGACGGGCTGACCCGAGTCCTCTTCCGCCGGGATCCGGGGAATCCTGACCGGGTGCTGCGCGTGGAGGCGGACCTCGGCGCAACGGACGGCTCCTGGGTCGTCCTCGAGAGCGGGGTGGGTCCAGGGGACGAGGTCGTTCTCGACGGCGTGTACGAGCTCAAGCTCGCGACTCAGCAGGGGAGCGGCCCCCAGCCCGGCGGCCACTTCCACGCCGACGGGTCGTTCCACGAGGACCACTAGGAGCCTGCCGTGCTGAAGCATCTGATCCGCCTCTCCCTGGACCACGCCGCGCTGGTCCTGGTCCTCGCCGGAACCCTGCTCGGCCTGGCCGCCGTGCGCCTCGGCTCCATGCCGGTGGATGTGTTCCCCGAGCTCAACGCCCCGACGGTCGTGGTCATGGCCGAGGCTCCCGGCCTCGCCGCGGACGAGGTCGAGCAGTATGTGACCTTCCCGATCGAGACGGCGGTTACCGGAGTCCCCGGCGTGCGGCGCGTGCGCACCTCCTCGGCCATTGGCCTCTCGATCGCCTATGTCGAGTTCGCCT
This sequence comes from Planctomycetota bacterium, assembly GCA_040265735.1. Lineage (GTDB taxonomy): Bacteria > Planctomycetota > UBA1135 > UBA1135. The sequence continues at coordinate 2,362 of JBDQFW010000220.1, forward strand.
GGGGCCAGGACATCTATCGCGCGCGCCAGCTGGTCTCCGAGCGCCTCGATGCGGCTCGCGAGGTCCTGCCGGAGGGGACCCATGCGGAGATGACGCCGATCACCTCCATCACCGGGGAGATCATGCTCCTCGCGGTCTCATCCCCAGGTGGCGACCTCTCTCCGCTGGAGCTGCGCTCCTACGCAGAGTTCGACCTGCGCAACCGCCTGCTGGCGGTGCCGGGCATCGCACAGGTAGCGGTGATCGGCGGAGAGCTCCCGGAGTACCAGGTCGTTGTGCGGCAGGAGACGCTGAGCTCCTACGGCCTCACGCTCCAGGAGGTCGCCAGTGCGGCCCAGGCCTCTCACAGCAGCCTGAGCGCCGGCTACCTGCCGGATGTCGGCAACTTCGAGCTTCCGGTGCGGCAGAGCGGCCGCGTGCGATCTTTGGAGGACATCTCGGGCACCCTCGTCAAGCTGCACGAGGGCACGCCGATCACCCTCGGACAGGTTGCAGAGGTGCGCCTGGGCGCGGCCCCCCGGCGGGGGACGGGCGCCGACGGCGGGCTCCCTGCGGTGGTGCTCACCGTCCAGAAGGCGCCGGGCACGAACACCCTGGCGATCACCCGCGAGGTGGACGCGCTCCTGGATGGCCTCGAGCCCTCCCTGCCGTCGGGGCTCCGCGTGAACCGCCAGGTCTTCCGGCAGGCCGACTTCATCAGCCTTGCCGTCCGGAATGTGGTCAGCGCGCTCCGGGACGCGGCCCTGATCGTGACGGTGATTCTGGCCCTCTTCCTGCTCAATGCCCGCACGACCCTCGTCACGCTGACCGCGCTGCCGCTCTCGCTGGCGGCGGGTCTGCTCGCCCTGGACGCCCTGGGCGAGACGATCAATGTGATGACCCTGGGGGGCCTCGCCATCGCCGTGGGAAGCCTCGTCGATGACGCGATCATCGATGTGGAGAATGTCTTTCGCCGCCTCCGTGAGAACGGCCTTCTTCCCGAGGGACAGCGCCGCAGCCCTCGCGAGGTCATCTTCGAGGCCAGCAACGAGATTCGTCCGGCGATGGTGTTCGCGACCGTGATCATCGCGCTGGTGTTCCTGCCTCTCATGCTCCTCGGCGGGATCGAGGGGCGCTTCTTCCGGCCCCTCGGCGTGGCATTCGTCGTCTCCCTGGGCGCGTCGCTCCTCGTTGCGCTCACCGTCACGCCCGCCCTGTGCCGGCTGCTCCTGACGCGCCCGCTGGCCGGCAGTGGGGAGCGCGAAGGCGCGGTCGTTCGCGTGCTCAAGGCCCTCTACGAGCCGGCCCTGCGGGCCGCCGTGCGCTGGCGAGCGCTCGTTCTGGCGGGCGCTGTCGTGGCCACCGGGCTTGCCGTTGCTCTGGGCTCTACCTTCGGGAGCTCCTTCCTGCCGGAGTTCAACGAGGGCACCTTCACGGTGGGGGTGTTCGCGCCGCCCGGGACCTCCCTGAGGGCCAGCGATCGACTGGCCGCCGCCGTGGAGCAGCGTCTCCTCGCGGTGGAGGGCGTGCGCAGCGTCACCCGGCGCACGGGCCGTGCCGAGCGCGACGAGCACGCCGAGCCCGTGAGCAACTCCGAGCTGGAGGTGACCCTGGTTCCTGGGACACCCCGGGACGAGGTGCGACGGCGGGTTCGCGAGCTCCTCGATCAGGTCCCAGGCATCACCACGAATGTCGGCCAGCCCATCGAGCACCGCCTGAGCCACATCCTCTCCGGGACCCCGGCCGCCATCGCGATCAGCGTGTACGGCGACGACCTGGACGGACTGCGCGCCATTGCGAAGGAGCTGGAGGTGGCCCTCGAGGGGCTGCCCGGCGCGCGGGAGGTCACGGCCAACCGTGAGGTGATGATCCAGTCCCTACCCGTTCAGTTCCGCTCGGACCTGCTGGCTGCGCACGGCCTCACGCCGCGAGCCGCGGCGGAGCAGGTTCGGGACGCTGTGCACGGCGCGCAGGTTGCGGAGGTCCACGACGGCCTGCGCCGCTACGGCCTCGCCGTGCGCCTCGATCCGGGCGAGCGTGACAGCGTGGAGGACCTGGGCGAGCTCATCCTCCGGGGGGCAGGCGGCGCTCGCGTGCGGCTGCGGGAGGTGGCCAGCTTCGGGCCCGAGCTCGCGTCGAACCTGATCACCCGTGAGGACTCCCAGCGTAAGGCGGTGGTGTCGCTCAACCTCGCGGAGGGAGCGAACCTCGGGCACCTCGTCGAGCAGGTGCGCGAACGGGTGGACCCGATCGTGCGCGCGGCCGGCTACCGGGTGCACTACGGAGGGCAGTTCGAGGCGCAGCAGTCCGCCCTGCGGGCGATCGGAACCGCCTCGGCCGTCGTGCTGGTCCTGATGTTCGTGCTGCTGCAGGTCGCCATCGGCTCGGCCCGCGTGGCGCTGCTGGTGCTCGTGAACCTGCCCCTGGCGCTGATCGGGGGCATCGTCGCGGTGTTCCTCGCGGAGTCGCCCGATGTGATCCAGGCCCTCACGGCCCTGCTCACGGGAGGCCGCTTCACCGCGCCCGTTCTCTCGATCGCGTCCCTTGTTGGGTTCATCACTCTGTTTGGCATCGCGGTGCGCAACGGGATCCTGCTGGTGAACCACTATCGGCACCTGATCGAGCGGGAGGGCTGCACGGTCGCGGAGGCGATCCAGCGCGGCTCCCTCGAGCGCCTCGTGCCCATCCTGATGACCGCCTTGACCGCGGCATTCGCGCTGCTGCCGATCGTGCTGGAGGGCGACCGCCCGGGCAACGAGATCCTGGCGCCGCTCTCCGTGGTGATGATGGGGGGGCTCCTGAGCTCCACCCTGCTGAACCTCGTCCTCGTCCCTGCGGGCTACGCCATGCTCTACGCGGGCAGCCTGCGCGCATCCCACCCGACTCCCTGATGAGCCCCTCCGCCGTGCTCCCCCGCTCGTCCCTCCTTGCCTGCTCTGCGAGCGTGTTTCTGGCCTGCCAGCCCTCCCCGGAGCCATCTTCGCCGAAGGCCCAGCTCCCTGCCGCCCACCCTCCTGCTGCCCCGGCAGCCGATGCCAGCGAGGAGGGGCACGGGGACGCCCATGGACATGACCACGACGAGGTGGACCTTGGGACGCTGCAGCTCGGACCGCATACCGTGCAGCTT
>JBDQFW010000221.1:0-5375 GCA_040265735.1 Planctomycetota bacterium
CCGGGAAGCGGTCGGGCAGCATAGCGCGGGTGGGGCGGCTGCGGGCGCGGGGCGAGGGGCATTCAGGGGTCGAGTCCAAAGCACCCGAGAGCCGCTGCAGCAAGGCCCTCTCCCCCGCCAAGGAGGCCCCATGGGCGCACTCCGTCCCCAAAGGGCGCGGCGCGCCGAGCCCCCGCCAGGGCCCGCCGCGCCGCGGGGTCTCGGCTCGCCGCCACGAGCCTGATGGGTCGGGGGTCATGCCCCACGAGGTCAGAGATCCCGGGGATCCCCCTCCTCGTCGTCCACCTCGACGCCGTCGAGGAAGCTGGCCAGCTGCCGTGCGCGCACCGGGTGGCGCAGCTTGCGGACCGCCTTGGCCTCGATCTGCCGCACGCGCTCACGCGTGACGCGGAAGATCCGGCCGACCTCCTCGAGGGTGTAGGTGTAGCCGTCCCCGATCCCGTAGCGGAGCTTGATGATCTCGCGCTCGCGGAAGGTCAGGGTGCCGAGGACATCGTCGATGCGCTCCTTGAGCATCTCCTTGCCTGCGGCCTGGAGCGGGCTCTCGGCCGTCTCGTCCTCGATGAAGTCCCCGAAGTAGCTGTCGTCGGACTCGCCGATGGGGCGGTCGAGGCTGATGGGGTGCTTGCTGATCTTCATGACCCGCTTGGCCTCCTCCATCGTGATGCCGGTGGCCTCGGCGACCTCCTCCACGGACGGGTCGCGGCCCTTCTCCTGGACGAGCTTCTTGGTCACGTTCCGCAGCTTGCTCATGGTCTCGATCATGTGGACCGGGATGCGGATGGTCCGCGCCTGGTCGGCGATCGAGCGGGTGATGGCCTGCCGGATCCACCAGGTTGCGTAGGTGGAGAACTTGTAGCCGCGGCGGTACTCGTACTTCTCGACCGCCTTCATCAGGCCGGTGTTGCCCTCCTGGATGAGGTCGAGGAACGAGAGCCCGCGGTTGCGGTACTTCTTCGCGATCGAGACCACGAGGCGCAGGTTGCCGCTCGAGAGCTGGCGCTTGGCCTCCTCGTACTCCTCGAAGTGCAGACGGATCTGGTCGAGGCGGCGCTTCACGCGGGACGCCGGCTCGAGGGTCTCGTGCTCCATGCGCATCAGCTCGTCGGTGAGCTCGGCGATCTGCTCGCCGTCAGCAGCCCGCTGCGCGGACTCGAGCTTGCGCTCGACCTGACGCATGTCGCGGAAGTGCTCCTCGAGGGCCTCCTCGAGCGGGCGCACCTTCTTGACCTGCAGGTGGCACTCCTCGATCAGGATCACGAGCTTGCGCCGCAGGCGCTGCACCTCCGCCATGACCTCCGAGCGGGCCTGACCCTGGAGCTCGTCGGTCAGCAGCGGCCGGTAGGCCTCGCGGACCCGAGCCAGCAGGTTCTCGATCGTGCGCACGTTGACGGGGAGGCGCTTGGCGAGGAACTGCTTGCCGAGGGTCTCGACGATCTTGGGATCGTCGTCCGGCTTGGGGTTGGGGTTGACCTTCAGGGTGCGATCGAAGGCGAGCTCGCCGTCGAGCACCTGGTGCAGGACCTTGAGGGCCAGGGTCATCGAGAGGCCCGAGCCCATCACCTTCTTGCGGTACCGCTTGCGGGTGATCTCGATCGACTTGGCGAGGAAGATCTCCTGCTCACGCGTGAGCAGCGGGATCTCGCCCATCTGGGTGAGGTACATCCGCACCGGGTCGTCGATCTTCTCGGCGATCACCGGGTGGGCCGGCGTGGCCGGGGCCGGGGAGGCCGGCTTCGAGGACGAGGAGCTGGCGCTCTCCGCGACGGGCGTGCCCTCGTCGGGGTCGTCGTCGAGGACATCGATCCCTGCGTCCTCGAGGGCGACGAACACCTGGTCCATCTTGTCCGGCGGAAGGAACTGGTCCTCCAGCAGCTTGTTCATCTCCGCGAAGGTCAGGAAGCCCTTGCGCTTGCCCTCGTCGAGGAGGACCTTCACGGCGTCTTCGGTCTTGTCAGTCATGGGGGTCTTTTTGGCGGCCGGCGCGGGGGGGCGCCGGTGTTCGGGGTCTTGGCTCAGACGGCCGGCTCCTGGCCGGGCGTCTGGTAATCGGGTCCCTCGTTCGAGGGGGGCGGGCCGGAGGAGGGGCCCGCGGTGCACAGCTCGGGCAGCTCGCCGCCGGCTCGGACCTTGGCGAGGAGGCGGACGGCGTCCAGCAGGGCGGCCTCAGCGGTCTCATCGCCGGCCTCCGCGCGCCTCTCAAGCTCCTGAATCTCGCGAGTGAGGTGCTCCAGGCACTCCTTGCGCAGGATCATGTCGAGGGCCTTGAGGGCCTGGTCCACAAGGGAGCGCGGGCTCTCGGCGGTCATGGCGCGGTGGGCGAGGCTCATGACCTTCTGGCGGGCGGGGTCGTCTCCGAGCTGGCTGAGGACCGCGCTTGGGGTCGGGTCCTTGTCCTCGTCCCAGAGGCTGCACATGGCCTCGAAGATCGCCCGGCTCTTGGCGGGGAGGTGCTCGTCGAGGGCTGCGCGCACGCCGGGGAAGACCTCGAAGTCCACGAGGACGGCTCCGAGCAGGTCCGCCAGGATCTTGGTCAGCGCGGCACGATCCTGCTCGCTGCGCTCAACGCCAGACCGGCTCGAGGTGGGCTCATCGCCTCCGGAGTCCCCTCCTTCGGTGTTACCGCCTGCAGTGCTACCGCCCGCAGTGTCGCGCCTGCCAGGTCCGCGAACGCCCGTGCGCCCGGCGCCGCCGATCCCCCCCGAGCCGCGCTGGTCGCGCGCGAAGCGGTCGTAGTCGGCGCGCAGGGCCTCGTAGCGGATGTCGAGCTCGCTGCTTGCCTGCCGCAGGACCTCGTCCGCCATGGTCGCGTGCTTCAGCACGCTGACGAGCTTGAAGAGCTCCTCGAGGCCGCTGATCCGCTCCCGTCCACGCATGTCCCGGAGGCCTTCCAGGAGGAACTCCGACCAGCCCATGGCGTTCTCGAGGTGCGCCTCCATCCCGGCCGCACCGTCGCGCGCGATCACATCCGCGGGGTCCTCGCCCCCGTCGATGCGGACGACCTTGAGCTCGAGCTCCAGCGGCAGCAGGCCGAGCAGGGCCTTCACCGCCGCCTTGCGCCCGGCCTCGTCGCCGTCGAACAGCAGGATCCCGGTCTGGGCGCCGGTCTTGCGCACAAGCCGAGCGTGCTGGCTGGTGGTCGAGGTGCCGAGCACCGCCACGGACTCACGCAGCCCCGCCGCGTGCAGAGCCATCACATCCGTGTAGCCCTCCACGAGGATCAGGCGCTTCTTGGTGCGAGCGTGCTTGAGCGCCTTGTCGAACCCGTAGATCAGGCTGCCCTTCTTGAACCAGTCCGTCTCCGGCGTGTTCACATACTTGGGGCCATCCGCGCCGGGCAGCAGGCGGGCGCCGAAGCCCACGGTGCGGCCGCGCGCGTCGCGGATCGGAACCATGAGGCGGTTCCAGAAGAAGTCATAGGCGCTGCCGTCGTCCCGCCTGCGCACCAGGCCAACGGCCTCGCCGAGCCGAACCGCGTCCGCCCCCTGCGCCTCGAGGCGGCGCGCGATCGGCGCGCCCTGGGGCGCGAAGCCCAGCCCGAACGAGTCGATGGTGTCCTGGTCGAAGCCGCGGGACTGGAGGTACTCGCGCGCCGCGCGCCCCTCGGGGCCGGCGAGGCACTTGCGGTAGAAGTCCTCCGCGCGGCGCAGGAGCTTCAGCGCGGGCTCGTCGCTCGAGTCGCCGGCGCCAGGGCCCTGCCCCTTCCTGCGCGGGACCTCGAGCCCGACTCGGGTGGCCGCGTCCTCGAGGGCCTCCATGAAGCTGAGCCCGAGGCGCTTCTGGATCAGGTCCAGCACATCGCCGCCGGTGCTGCAGGCGCCGAAGCAGTACCACAGGCCCGGATCGGGGCCGATCGTGAACGAGGGCGTGTCCTCCTCGTGCAGCGGACAGCAGGCCCACAGGCGGTTGCTGCGGTGGATCGGCTCCTTCCCCCACTCGCGCACGAGGCTCTCGACGGGAAGTCTGGACTTGACCTCCTCGACGAAACGCTTGAACTCGTGGGAATCGGACGACATGGGGGGTCCGGCACAACGCCGGCGGAAGTCGACGCGAGGTCGACGGGGGCACGGAGGGACCGGTGGCGCGAGGCCGCGGTCTGGGAAGGGGGGTGCCCCAAGGCGCGTCTCCGACCGCATGCACGAGTCGGGTCCGGAGAAGGCGTCGCCTGGTTGGGAGGGGCTTGGTGGTTCTTGTGGAACGGGGCCAGTGGTGCCTGCTCCAAGGGGTTCGAGGGGTCAGTGAGACGACCGTCCTCGCAGGTGGGAAAGCAGGCACGCTCCCAGTTCTGCGAAGATTAGCCCACCGGCCGGGGGGATGGAACCGGCGGCGAGAAAAGGATTCTCAGTGCCCCGATTCCGTGGCTCCGTCCCGGAGCGGGGCACGAAAGGCCCTCAGTTGGCGCCCAGAGCGCCCTCGAGGCGGGTCCAGGCCGCGAGGTCCAGGGCCTGAACGCGAGCCTCGGGGTCCACCCCAGCCCGCTCGAGGGCTGCCTCCGCGAGGGCGCGCTCCCCCAGGTGATCGCCCAGGACGCGACGCACCATCTGGCGCCGCCGCTGGAGGAGGGCGCCTGCCAGGACCCGCACCCGCGAGCGCTCCTCGGCCCCGGGCAGGTCCTCTCGCAGGACCCCGTGGGCCAGGCGGCTGTCCACCCGCGGACGCGGGGTGAAGGCTCCGGGCGGGACTCTGCGGCCCGCGCGGACCCGGTAGGAGAGCTGCACGGCCACCGTCAGGGCCCCCCAGTCCGCGGTGCCCGGGCTCCCGCCGAGTCGATCCGCGAGCTCCTCCTGCACAAGGACCGTGAAGCTCGCCGGAGGACGCTCCATGCCCGCCACCAGGGCGAGGACGGGCGCCGAGATGGAGTACGGGAGGTTGGCCACGAGGTGCCAGGGGCCCTCAGCGGGGACGGCGCGCTCCCAGCCCTCCCCAAGGGCGTGCTTGCCCGCCAGGGCGTCGGCCTCCAGGACCTCGGCGTGGGGATAGGGCTCGAGGAACCCGGCGGCCACCGGAACCAGCCGCGGGTCGACCTCGAGGCAAACCAGCCGACCCGCCGCGTGCGCCAGGTGGACGGAGAGGAAGCCGCAGCCGGGCCCGACCTCGACCACGTGAGCGGCCTCCGGGAGCGCAGCGTCCTCCACGATGGCACGCGCGGTGTTCTCGTCGAGGAGGAAGTTCTGCCCCAGGCGCTTGCTGGGCCGGAACCCTGCGGCGTCGAGGGCGGCCTTGAAGCGCTGCCAGGGGGGACGGGGAGCGCGCTCGCTCATCGGGAGGCTCCCTCTCTCAGCCAGCCCAGGGCGGCCGGCGCGCCGGGCTCCGAGGCGAGGCGGGTCAGGAGCGCCAGGGCGGGGCTCCCCCACGCCTCCCCCACGGCCCGGACC
>JBDQFW010000222.1:0-5366 GCA_040265735.1 Planctomycetota bacterium
ACCTCGACCGCCGTCGCCGGTCATGCCGCCGAACGGGCTCGGGTGACCTTCACCCAGGAGACCAGCAGCCTCTTCCGGTGGGCGGCCTTCGGCGACGAGGGCCTCGTCGTGCGCAGCAACGCACGGACGGACAGCTTCGACTCGCGGCTGGGGGCCCCCGACGCGGCGCCGCCGCTGTGGAACGGCGATGTGGGCAGCAACGCCGACATCCTCGTGCGGCAGAACGCCCAGGTCGGAGGCCGCGCGGTGAGCGGTCCCGGCGGCGCGGTCACCCAGCTCGACAACGCCCTGATCGTGGGCGGCATTCACCAGGCGCCGGCATCCCAGGAGCTGCCTCCCATCGAGGTCCCGGGCCTCGAGTCCGAGGGCAGCCTGACCGTGACGAGCCAGGGCAACGAGTGGGGGAGCGGCCCCCGCGCCTTCGACGACCTCGAGATCGGCAACAACTCGTCGCTCACCATCGAGGGGCCCGCGACGATCGTGTGCAACACCTTTCGCCTGCGCTCCAACGCCCGGCTCGAGATCGATGCCGAGGACGGACCCGTGCGCATCTTCGTGATCGGTGACTTCCTCCTGCACTCCAACGCCTTCCTGGGGTCGGACCGCGGGAGGCCCTCGGACCTCGAGGTGAACCTCGTGAGTGACAACGTGATCGACCCGGACCAGGAGGTGGACCTGGACGAGGTGGACTTCGACTCCAACACGGAGGTCTGGGGGACGGTCTACGCCCCGAATGCCGTGGTCGAGATCGACAGCAACCTCGAGCTCTTCGGGTCCCTCGTGGCTCGCCGGGTCATCCTCGACTCGAACTGCCAGATCCACTACGACGAGGCCCTGGCCGAGGAGGGGCCGCATGCGTCCACGGAGTGGACCCTCTCCTCGTGGCTCTCGGCGCCCGTCTCCTGGAGGGAGCGATGAGGGGGAACTGGCTCCTGCTCATGGGCCTGGCGTGCGCAGGCGTCGGATTCGCCGCGGAGGTAGAGAGCGCGCCCTCCCAGGGTCCTGACGCTCGGCCTGGCCGCCGGCCTACTGCTGAACGGAGCCACGGCCTGGGGGCCAGTGGACGACTCCAGGGTCCCCTTCGCGCGACCCGGCGACCGGGATGGCGGCGCGACCAATTGGACTGCAGCGCTTGGGCGCAGGACCTCGCTGGAGAGGAGCGTGCCGTAGCCGAGATCCTTGCGACGGGGCGCATTCCGGCCTGGGGGGACGAGCCCGAGCAGACCCTGTCCGAGGTGCAGCTCGAGCTGTTGCTCGATGCGTGTGCCTGTCGCCCGGGCCTTGGACCGCGCGTCCGCGCCCTGGCGCCTGAGCGGTCGACCTTCCTGGGCTCCTTCCACCTGCAGGTCGTGGCCTTGGACCTGCGCGGTGCTCTGGCGGCCCTCGAGGGCGAGGCTGTGGAGGGGGGCTCCGAGAGCAGCGCAGCGCAGGACGATGGCCGCCTCGTGCGACGGGGTCTCCAGCGCCTGCTTCACGCAGAGGCGGACGAGGAGCAGCGGAAGGTCTTGCTCGCGGGAATCCGCTCCCTGCAGGGCGTTCCGAGACGCTGGCTCCTCGAGGCCCTCGCCGATCGCGGGCAGCCCGTCGATGGAGACCTGCTGGCCCAGGTCGTGGCCGAGGGAAGCGCCCCCGCGGAGACCGTGGTTCCGAGCCTACAGCGCTGTGAGCGCGGCCTCGACCTGGAGCTCCGTCGTGCTGCGGTGCTCGCGTTGGAGGCCCTCGCGGATTCATCCAGCCCGCGCTCGGCGGAGCTGGCGCTCGCAGGGCTGGCTCGACTGCGCGCTGGCGAGGTCGTTGCCGCGCGCGCGCTCGAGAGCCCGGACGCGCGGGTGCGTGCTGCGGGACAGCGCTGGTGCCTCACGGTTGGTGCCCCAGCCACCCCAGCGGGGCTCGAGGCCTGGCTGAAAGCTGAACAAGAGTGGCTCGAGCGCATCGCAGAGGTCCGTGACCTGCTGCGGAGCGCCGAGGCGTCCCGACAGCTCGCGGGGCTCGGTGTCGTGGCGGCGCGGGCCTGGAACCAGGAGGCCTGGGGGACTCTGGTTGCGGGGCACCTACAGCCGGCGGATCCCCGGGTCGCGCGGCGGCAGATGGAGGTCCTTGTGCGGCTGGAGGCCTCGGCCAGGGTCGAGGTGGCCCAGGGGATTCTCCATCGAGGCCCTGCGGCCCTTGTCCCGCTCGCGCTCGAGGTCCTCCAGGGCGCGGGCCTGGGCACAAGACCTGCCGAGCGGTCCTGAGGGGCCGGCTCTGGGGCTGGATCTTGGGGCCGGCGATCGGGAACGGTCCAGTCGTCCCTCTGTGTCCGACCACGGCTCTGGGCCCTCGAGGGGGGGCGCCGGTAGACGCATCGATCGCGGTCGATATGATGCGCGCATGTCGATCCCCTCCAGCGATCCCAGCTCAGGCCGGCCCGCGTCGGTTGGCCCCGCCTCCGGTGACCAGCTGCTTGCGAAGCCGACTGCGGGCGCCGAGGACCTTGCATTCGGCTGGGGCACGCGCAGCGGTGCCGAGCACCTTGCGGACAGCCTGCGCCTGCTGGCCGATCCCGTGCGCCTGCGGATCCTCTTCCACCTGGCCCAGAGCCCCGGCAGGGAGGCCTGCGCCTGCGAGCTCCCGGGGGCGGTCGAGCGAGCTCAACCCACGGTCAGCCATCACCTGAGCGCCCTCACCGAGGCCGGCCTGCTGAGCCGCACCCAGCGGGGCAAGTGGGCCTGGTTCCGCCTTGAGGAGGAGCGCTGGCAGGCGCTGGTCGGGGAGCTCGAGCTACCGGAGGTCCGCGTGCCAACCGTGCTCTTCCTGTGCGTCCACAACGCCGGCCGCTCGCAGATGGCCGCCGCCTGGCTGCGAGCGCTGGGCGGAGAGCGTGTCCGGGTCCTGTCCGCGGGGTCGGCGCCCGCGGAGAGCGTCAACCCCGCTGCGGTCGAGGTGATGTCCGAGGTCGGCATCGACCTCGCCGCCTACGAGCCCCAGCGCTGGACCGACGCCATGGTCGAGCAGGCCGATGTGGTGGTCTCCATGGGGTGCGGCGACCGCTGCCCGGTCCTGCCGGCCACGCGCTACCTGGACTGGGCCCTCGAGGATCCGGCTGGCCAAGGAGCGGACGCGGTGCGCGTGATCCGCGATCAGATCCGCGAGCGGGTCGAGGGCCTCTTGGCGGAGCTCCTTGGCGCGGAGGGCTGCTCGTGAGCTCCTCGTCGCGCGCCCTGGTGGCCGAGCTCCTCGGCACAGCCTTCCTGCTGGCGGCGATCGTCGGCTCGGGGATCATGGCCCAGCGCCTCTCCCCAGGGGACGAAGGCCTGCAGCTCCTCGAGAACGGCCTTGCGACCGCCGCGGCCCTCGCGGCGCTGATCGTCGCCTTCGGAGGCGTGAGCGGAGCGCACTTCAACCCCGCTGTGTCGGTCGCTGACGCGCTCCTCGGCGGCACTCCCTGGGGCCGCGTTCCCGGGCTCGTGGCCGTGCAGGTGGTCGGCGGTGTCCTTGGAGTGCTCGTCACGCACCTCGCCTTCGAGCTGCCCGCGGTCGAGGTGGCGGCCAGGGAGCGTTCGGGGGCCGGGCTCTGGATTGGCGAGGCGGTGGCCACCCTCGGCCTCGTGCTGGTCATCTTCCTGACCGTGCGCCGGGGGCACCGACCTCACATCCCCATGGCGGTGGCCGGGTATGTGTTCGGCGCCATCTTCTTCACCAGCTCGACCTGCTTCGCGAACCCCGCAGTCACCGTGGCCCGCGCGCTGACGGACTCGTTCACCGCGATTGCGCCCGGCTCCGTACCCGCATTCGTCGGAGTGCAGCTGCTGGCGGCGTGCCTTGCAGCCGGGTGCGTTGCGCTTCTCGCGCCCGTCGAGGGAAACGGTGCCGAGGGCTGACGCTCCCGAGGGCGGAAGCTCAGAAGCGCGTCGGCCCCGTGCCCCTCAGGCCACGCCCTCGGGCAGGGACCCCGTGATGGTCCGGCAGACATCGAGGTAGCCGGCGCGCACGCGGTCGAGGACTGCGGGGTCGAGGTCCGGCGCCGGGTACTCCTTGTCCCAGTCCAGGGTCTCGAGGTGGTCGCGCAGGATCTGCTTGTCCAGGCTCGGAGGTGAGCCTCCCACGGCGTAGTCAGCCTCGGGCCAAAAGCGACTCGAGTCCGGGGTCAGCGCCTCGTCGATCAGGACCACCTCTCCATCCAAGGTGCCGAACTCGAACTTCGTGTCCGCCAGGAGGATCCCGTGTCGGGCCATGTCCTCGGCGCCACGCGCATAGAGGGCCAGGGCAAGCCGCCGTCCGGCCTCCCAGCGCTCCGCGCCGAGGAGCTCCGCGGCCTCGTCCGGGGACAGGGGGCGGTCGTGAGCCTCGTTCTTGGTGGTTGGGGTGACGATGGGCTCAGGCAGCTGCTGGGCCTGCTGCAGGCCCGCAGGAAGGGGAATGCCGCACACGGTCCCGCTCTGGAGGTACTCCTTCCATCCCGAGCCCGTGATGTAGCCGCGGACGACCCACTCGATGGGGTCGGGGACGCAGCGCTGGGTGATCATCACCCGGCCGCGCAGCCGCTCCCGCCATTCGGCGTCGAGGCCGGGGATGTCCTCGACGCGGGTCGAGAGGAGGTGGTTCGCGGTGAGGTCGCGCGTGCGTGTAAACCAGTGGGCGGCGATGTGTGTGAGCACCCGGCCCTTGTCCGCAACGCCGGCATTCATGACGACATCGAAGGCGCTGATGCGGTCGGAGGCGACCAGGAGGAGGCGGTCACCGTCCAGGGCATACAGGTCGCGGACCTTGCCGGAGGCGATCTGCTCCAGTCCGGGGGGGGCATCCTTGCGCCCGAGGTAGGCGCCGTTGGCGGAGGTGGGAGTGCTCACGGCGCGTCAGTATGAAGAGCGCTGCGCGGGGCTACAATGCGCGCGTGGGAGGACCCTTGAACGAGGCGCGTGACGATGGGGTCCTGGCCGGGCAGCCGGGGGAAGAGCCTGCGCTCGGCCCTGCTACGAGCACAGGTGGCTCCGCAGCGCGCGGCGCGCAGAACGGATCGTTCCGCCCGTCGTCCGAAGGGAGCTGGGGCATTCGGGGTCGGGCCCACGGCGCGGCGTGCGTTCCCACCTCGAAGTCCATCGCTCAGCGGTTCGTGGTGGCCGCGGCGCTCGCACACGGGCGCACGCGCCTTGCGGGCCTGCCGGACGGTGAGGATGTCAGGGCCGCCCTGGCCTGGGCGCGTGACCTCGGGCTGATCTCGCGGGAGCACGGGCCGGCGGCGGTCACCCTGACCGGCTGTCCTCCTGGCCCCTCCCGCGGGCTGGCGAGCGCCTCCTCGGGCCTATGGCGGGTCGGGGAGTCGGGGACGCTGGCGCGGCTCTTGATCGGAGCGGCGGGTCTGGCCTCGTTCGTGGGGCGCTCGGTGC
>JBDQFW010000223.1:0-5348 GCA_040265735.1 Planctomycetota bacterium
AGGGCGGGCGCCCCCTGGTGGACTCGCACCTGGTCCGCTGCACCCTCGGCCTCCTGCGCCTTGCCGACCACCCGGGCGACGGACTCGCCCTCGCCCTCGTCCTGGGCAGCCCGCTGCTGGGACTCTTCCCCGACCTCGACGCCTCCGGCCCTCTTCCCGAGCTCGGCCGCGCTCTCTCCCACCGTGCGCGCGCGGGCATCGCCGAGCAGGGGGTCGGACCGTGGCTGGCGGGGCTGCGCGAGCGGCTCGAGGGCATTGCCCCCTATGACGCGGAGCGCTTCGAGGCCCTGCTCCGCATCGCCCACGCGTGGCCCGAGTCCTCGCGAGGCCGCCTCGCTCCGCTCATCGCGCACCTGCAGGAGGCGCGCACGGAGGGCGCGAGCGACGCGCAGGTGCGCGTGCTCACGATCCACGCGTCCAAGGGCCTCGAGTACGACGCCGTCGTGCTGCCGGAGCTCGGCGGGAAGATGTTCGAGACGCCCTCGCTCGTCTCCCGGCGCAGCGATGCCTACGGACCCGTCGAGCTCCTCAGCACCTACCAGTCCCGCGGGCTCCAGTGCCTCGACGACGGCCTCTCGGGCCTCCACGAGTGGGACCAGGAAGCGCTGCTCACCGACTCCCTGTGCATGCTCTATGTGGCCATGACGCGGGCGAAGCGCAGCCTCGACCTGATCCTGCCGCATTGGCGCCCGACGAAGGGCAAGTCGGGACGGGCTGCCCTGCCGAACACGGCGCGCTGGTGTCACTTCGTGCGCTTCCTCGGCACCGCGTTCGAGGCGGACCCGGAGAGCCCGCTGCTCCTGCAGGAGGCCTCGGAGGTCGCGTGGGCCCAGGGCATCGAGCCCCGCGAGGAGCAGCCCGAGCCTGCCCCCGCACCGAGCCTTGAGCTGCGGCCCGGGGGCGCCTTCCGGCCCCTGCCCACACGCAGTCCCTCGGCCGCGGAGGGCGGGCAGCGCCGCACCGTCGCGGAGTGGCTGCGCGGCGTCGACGAGGGCGCCGTGGCCCTGGGCACCTGCGTGCACGCGCTGCTGGAGGGCGTCGAGTGGGGGGACTCGCTGGATCTCGCGCGGCTCGGGGACGCGGCGCGTGCCGGCCAGGGCAGCACGGGGCAGGCCATCCTCGAGACCGCCCTCGAGCTGCTGGACGAGGCGCTGGTGGCGCCCGAGCTGCGGAGCCTCCTCACTCGACCGGACGACAACGCGGAGCTCTGGCGTGAGCGCCGGTTCGCCGTGGAGCTCGAGGGCGAGCTCTGGTCGGGCACCTTCGACCGCGTGGTGCTCCACCGCGATGGAGAGGGTGCCCTCACCCACGCGGAGGTCGTCGATTGGAAGACCGACCGCGTGTCGGAGGACGGCCTGCTCGAGCGGGCCGAGCACTACCGGCCGCAGCTCGAGGCCTACGGCAGAGTGCTGGCCGCCATGACGGGCGTTCCTGCGGAGCGCATCGCCCTGCGCCTGGCCTTCCTCCGGGCCGGCCGCGTGGTCGACCTCTGAGGAGGCCTCACTTCTCGCGCGCGTCGATGGCCTTGGTGGTCCCCCGGGGATCCTCCAGCATGGCCACGAAGTCGGCCCGCAGGGCGGCCCAGCAGCCGCTCTCCGAGACGCCCTTGCAGACGCGGGCGATGACCTTGGGGTGGGCATCGCAGATCAGCAGGGGGTCGTCCCCGACCTGCTCGGCCTCGTAGACCTGGGGCCTCACCGCGGCGCGCAGCTTCACCAGGACTCCAAGGAGCGCCTCCTCGGGTGTCGGATGGTCGAGACCCGCCTGCACCAGTTCGCGGAACTCGCGGTCGGCCTCGACCCCGAGGGCTTCGGCCAGCCGCGGGCCGTAGTGCTCGGCCAGGGTGCGCAGCCCCTTCTGCACCGCCCGGTCCAGCTCCACCGGGGCGCGCTGGCGGAGCTCCGTCAGGGCCAGGCTCTCGTGGCGCATGCACTTGGTGTGCATCCCGGCGATGTCCACCGCGGGGTAGGCCAGGCTCTTGGAGCGCAGCTCGGCCTGCTTGACCTCGCGCCGCATGCGCTCGCGCTCCCGCTCATAGTCCTGACGCTCCTGCTCGCTCCCGAACTCGGGGTAGTCCGGCAGGGCGGGAACTAGCAGCGCCAGCTCCTCCGCGGTGGGGGAGGCGAGATAGCTGGGGACCAGGCTTGCCTTCACGATGGCCAGGCCGTCGCTGGTCTTGATGCCGAGGTCTGCCGCGATGATCTCGAGCAGGACCTCTTCGTAGCGCGCGATGGCCTTCCAGGTCACCTGCACCTCGAGGGCGTTCGTGACCATGCGCCGCATGGTGCGCTCGTCCCCGTGCACGGTGAGGAGGTCGAGCTGGTCCACGAGGATGTCGAGCAGCGGGGCGAGGTCCTTCTTCTGGTCGCGCGTCGCGCCGAGGGCCTTGTCCTGGATCGGGCGGGCCTCCGCGGGGGTTGTGGCGGTCGTCAGGGCGAGAGGCAGAGCGCAGAGGAGAGGCAGGACTCGCATGGCAGGAGCAGGTCGTGACCCGCGCGGCCACTCTAGCAGCGTGGCTCCAGCTGCCCGGTGCAGGTCGGGTAAACGGACCTACTCGCCTGCGGCCGGCTCGGGAGCGCGCTCGGCGTCCTTGCGCAGGGCGTCGACCAGCGCGGCGCGTGCGTCGGCCTCCAAGGGCCTGCCCTCCTCGAGTGCGAAGGGCTCACCGCCGGGGCGCAGGGCCCAGCCTCCCCACAGCGCGATGGGGCCGTCGAGCGCGCGCAGCACCGGCGGCGTCGGGTGCGGCGGCAGGCCGAGGAGCGCGTGTCCGGGACTTCGGCCCTCGAGGCTCCCTGCCCAGGGCGCGCGGTCCTCTGCATCCTCGCGCCCGAGGTGCTCCATCAGCAGCGGCGTGAGGTCCGCCAGCAGCACCGGCTCCGCGCAGCGGTTCGAACGCGTGGCGGGTCGCTGGATCCAGGCCGTGCTCGTCCAGGCGGGCGTGCGGGCCTCGGCGTCGAGTGCGACCATCGCGAGCAGGGTGTGGTCCGACCAGCGCGGGTCCTGGGCCAGGGCCCGCGCGCGGTCCAGCTCGGCGTCGGTGGGCTCCACGAGGTGCAGCCACAGCAGCCAGCCCGCGGACTCGGAACCGCGGGCCTCGAGCCACGGCACGGCTCGCTCCAGAACGGTCCCCGCGCCCAGCCCGGTCTCACCGTCGAAGCGCTCGAATCCCTCCTCGACCCCCGCGGGCCGGGCCAGGGTCGGCACGCCCACGATGGCGGCCGTCCAGGCGGACTCGGCGTGCGCGCGGGAGGGCAGGCTCGCAGGCAGGGCCGTGCGGTCCGTGAGGTCGTCCGTGATCCCGTGCAGCCAGGGCCCGCCACCCGTGAGCAGGGTGGCCCCGTTGGCACGCACGGAGCCCGTGGCGCACCACACCTCCTCGAACACCGTCCCGGTGCCCTGGTTCCGGCACCACTCGGCGAGCCGCGCGGGGCCGTCACCAGGGTCCTGCTCGGAGCCCTGCACGGTCACGAGCAGGACGCGCCAGGCCGGCGGAGTCGGGCGTGGGTCCCGGCAGCTCGTCAGAGCAGCGCACGCCGCGGCCATGGCCGCGGCCAAGGGCAGGAAACGCGGCAGCGCGGACAAGACGCCTGGCTTCGCCCCGCTGATCCCCACGCCTCAGCCCTTCGCCGTCGACGCTCGGGAGCCCTTGCGGGCGGTGCTCCGGGTCGGCTTGGCCGGCTGCTTCGAGACCTTCTTCTTCGCGCGAGCCGCGGCGGCCGGCGGAGTCACCACGCCCTTGCGGACCGTGCCCGGGCCGCTGGCCTGCTCGAGCTTGGCGACCTTGGCCGAGGCCCGCTCCAGCTCGCGCTCCTTGCGCTTCAGCTCGCGCTGGGTCTCGCGGGCGGCCTTCTGGGCCTCGGTGAGCTTGAGGCGCGAGGCCTTCAGCTCGAGGCGCAGCTCACGCAGCTCGCGCTGGAGGCCGGCGGCCGACTGCGCGCCGCTCTTCAGCTCCTGGTCCACCGCCGCCGCGCTCTTGCGCGTCTCGAGCAGCTCGCTGCGGACCTCGCCCAGCTCCTCGGTCAGCTCGAGGATGCGCGCATCGCGCTCCTGGCGTGCGACCTCCGCGGCCTCGAGCGCCTTCTCCTGGCGGCGCGTGCTGCGACGCTCGACCGTGAGTTCACGGCTGCGCTCCTCGAGCTCACCCAGCTTCTTCTCGCGGCGCTCCGCGTCACGCGTGAACGCCGCGGTGGTGCGCTCCATCTCCTTGCGCAGGGCCGCGAGCTCCTTGTCCCGGTCAGCCAGCTGGGCCGGGAGGGGTTCGAGCTCCTTGAGCCGCGCCTCGAGGGCCTCGACGCGCGCGCCGCTGCTGCGCTCGGCAGCGCTCAAGGTGGCGAGAGCGTCTGCATGGGCCGCGCGGGCGTGCTGGACCTCGGTGGGGAGGGAGGCAAGACCGTCGAGCTGGGCTCGGAGGGACGCGGCCTCGCGGGAGGCGCGCTGCTGCTCGCGCTCAAGGCGCTCGCTCAGCTTGACGAGGCGCTCGTCGCGCTCGCGCAGCAGGGCGGGAAGGGGCTCGAGCTCGCTCATGCGGCTGCGGACCTGCGCCAGCTCCTCGCGCAGCTCGCGCACGAGCTCGCGGCTGCGCTGGCTCTCGACCTGCAGCTCGCCCTCACGCTTGGCGAGCTCCAGGCGGAACGGCTCCAGCTCGGCCACGCGCTTGCTGAGGTCGGTGCTCTCGCTCGCATGGGCTCGCTCGCTCTCGTCGAGACGCGTGCGCGCCGCCTCGAGCTCGGCCTCGCGACGCGCGAGCAGGGTCGGGAGGGGCCGCAGCTCCTCAAGCTCGCTCTCCAGCTCGGCCACCTCCTCGGCGGCATTGGCCTCGGCCTGGGCGAGGCGCTCCTGGACCTGATCCAGCTGGCGCTCACGCTCCTGGAGCCGCGCGGGCAGGGGCTCGAGCTCCTCGAGACGGTCCTCGAGGTTCGCCATGCGCTCGGCCGCGGCCGTGCGCTCCGACTGGAAGGACTGGCGCAGGCTGCGCAGCTCCGCCTCACGCTCGTCGAGCCGTGCGGGCATGGGGGCCAGGTGCTCCAGCTGCTCCTCCTGCGAGGCGGCGCGCAGGCGGGCCTCGTCGCGCTCGCGGCGCGTGCCGTCGAGGTCGGCATGGAGGGCGTCGAGCTTGCCGGGCAGGGGCTCGAGGTCCAGGAGGCGCGCGCCGCCAGCGGTGCGAGGGTCTCGCGCTCCTGCGCGGCGGCCTCCACCTGCTCGCGGGCAGCGTCCCGCTCGAGCTGGCGCTCCTCGAGGCTCTCTCGGGCGCTGGTCAGCTCGGCCTCCAGCAGCGCCAGCTGCGCGTCGCGCTTCTCGAGAGCCGCCGCCTGGCGGGCCTCGAGCGCGGCCCGCTCCCAGGAGCGGGC
>JBDQFW010000224.1:0-440 GCA_040265735.1 Planctomycetota bacterium
TTCGACTTCTTGTCGATCAGGTCCGCCACGAGCCCCAGGGTCAGGACCTGCACCGCTGCGAGGAAGACGATGACCGTCTTGTCGGAGAGGTTGGGCCCATCCGCGGTCAGCGCGATGTCGTAGTAGAGGCTTCCCGCCAGCAGGACGAGCAGCATCCCGAACACCGGGAAGAAGACCTTCAGCGGGTTGAAGTAGAGCACGGTGCGCAGGATCAGCGCCGTGAAGCCCAGGGTGTCTCGGATGGGCTTGATCTTGGAGCGCCCCGAGCGCGGCGCGTAGTCGATCGTCACGTACTCGACCCGGTGCCCGTTGGTGAGCGAGGCCAGGGTGATCGTCGTCGTGAAGCTGAAGCCGTCGGGGAGGATCCCCAGGTACTTCAGGACCAGCTCGCGCCTGAAGGCTCGCAGGCCCGAGTTCAGGTCGGGGATCCGCACCCCGGC
>JBDQFW010000224.1:450-5302 GCA_040265735.1 Planctomycetota bacterium
GGCCAGATAGCTCGCCAGCCGCCGCAGGGCCCACTTCGCCGGACGCCGCACCAGCGGGATGTGAACATTGGCGCCCACGCGCGCGCCGACAGCCATCTCGGCCCCGGCGTCCACGCGCGCCAGCAGCTCGCCGATGCGGTCCTCCGGATAGGTCCCATCCGCGTCGGTGATGACCACGACCTCGTGGGCTGCGGCCTGGAAGCCCGTCTTCAGGGCCGCCCCGTAGCCGCGGTTGTAGCCGTGCTCGAGGACCCGTAGGCAGGGGACCTGAGCCTCCAGCTCCGCAAGCCGCTCACGCGTGCGGTCGGTCGAACCGTCCTCGACCACGAGGAGCTCGAGGGGCACGCCGAGGTCGAGTGAGGAGAGCCGCCGGACCACGCCCTCGATGCCGTCCTCCTCGTTGTAGGCGGGGACGACCAGGGTCACGCCGCCGGCCACGGGGCCGGTCGTCGTCGAGGGAGGGGCTGCACTCATCGGCTCCGTCGCAGCCTAGCGACCGCGGACGCGGACTTCGAAAGCGCCTTGGCCGAGAGTGCCGTGAGGCCGCGCTCCTCGAGCTCGCCTGGGGACGCCCAGCACAGGCCCTCCGCGGGCTCTCCCACGAGGCGCACCTCGAGCACGCGGCCCTGGATCCGGTGGTGGGTCACGCCGTGGCGCAGGCCCTCGGCGAGCACCTCGCCAGTCTCGGTCAGGACCTCCGGCCAGCGCGCCTCGTGGATGCCCGGAGCGACCTCCGTGCTCCAGGTGACCTCACGCGTGGGCAGCTCCCAGAGCCCGCCCATGCGTCCGCCCGCGGGGCGCTGACGGACGAGGACCTCCTCTCCTCGCAGCGCCAGCGCAAGCTCGACCTCCACCTCCACCGCGGGCCGACGGACCTTGGGCCGGGGCAGCTCGGACGGGCGGCCCTCGGCCAGGGCGCGACAGCGGGCAGAGACAGGACAGTCCGCGCAGCGCGGCGCACGGGGCGTGCAAACCGTCGCCCCCAGCTCCATCAGCGCCTGGTTCCAGTCCCCGGGCGCGCGGTCCGGCACCAGGGCACGAGCGAGGTCCCAGGAGGCCCGCTTGAGCGCCGGGCTGGCCGCGGCCTCGTCCACCAGGAACAGGCGCGCGAAGACGCGCTCAACGTTCCCGTCCACGAGGGCCTCAGGCTGGTCGAAGGCGATCGAGCAGATCGCTCCGGTGGTGTACTCACCCACGCCGGGCAGGGCGCGCACGCTCGCCGGATCGGTCGGGAACTGCCCCGCGTGGGACTCCAGCACCACCCGAGCCGCCGCGTGCAGAGAGCGCGCGCGGCGGTAGTAGCCCAGCCCCGCCCACTCGGCCAGGACCTCGCCCTCCGCAGCCCGGGCGAGGTCCGCCACGGTGGGGAAGCGCCGGAGGAACCGGACCCAGCGCTCCTCCACCACCTCGACCCGGGTCTGCTGGAGCATGACCTCGCTGACCCAGATCCCGTAGGGATCGCGGGTGCGCCGCCAGGGCAGGTCCCGCGCGGCCTCCGCGTACCAGGCCAGGAGGCCAGCGCGGAGCTCCGCCACCAGGGAGGGTTCGAGCGGCTCGGGGAGCGGTGCCACGGCCGAATCTTAGCCCTCGGGCAGGAGCACCCTGCGGGCGGGCTCTGCTCGCGCAACGAGGGTCCGCCAGCTTGGCGTGCGACGCGGCTTGCGCGCCCTGGGTGTTTCACTCCGCACGGTTCACTACGCTCCGCCTGATGCTGTTCTTGGCGGGATTCCTCTGCGGCGCCGCGCTGTGGGCCCTGGGGTGGTCGAGCGGAGGCCACCTGTTCGAGGTCCCCGCGGACGACAGCGCGCGGACGCACGCCCGAGCGGCAGCCGCGCTGCTTGGGATCGCGCTGGTGCTGGGCATCCTGCCGCGGGGCCTGGACGGCCGCCGCAGCTCGGTCCCGGTGCTGCTCGGCCTGACCCTCGGCCTCGCCGCCGCGGGCCTCGGCGCTCCCATGGCCGTCGCGTCCGGATCGGGCCCGGGCGTGTGGCTCCTCGGCGCCCTGCTGCTGACGCCCCTCGCGCTGCGCTCCTCGCCCCCCTACCAGCCCGCGGCAGAGCGTCCGCGCGCGGCAGCCCTCCTCCCCGCAGCGCTCTCTTCCGCGACCCTCGCCGCCGGAACGGCCCTGCTCGCGCGCGGGCTGCACAGGACTCTTCCCGCCGACGGCGCGGACGCGGCCATGACCTGGACCGTGTTCCTGATCCTGGGGTGCCTCGGCGCCCTGGTCCTGGCGCCGGTCGTGGCGCCCGCACGACCCGAGCGCGAGCGCCTGGGCTGGTGCGCCGCGGCGTTCCCCGCCGCCGTCGCCCTCGGCCTGCGGGCCCTTGCCGAGAGCACGCGCCCCTCCGGCCTGCGCGATCTCCTCGCGCGCGTAGGCCTCGACCCCGCTGACGCGGGCACCGCGGCCTTCGACGCCCTCCTCGCAGCCGCCGTCCTCGGACCCGCTGCCCTAGCCACGGGCACCGTCCTCGCCTGCGCGCGCGAAGGCCGGTCGTGGGTCGCGCTCGGCCTCGGCGCGGCCCTCGGGACCGCGCTGGCACCGCACCTTCCAGCGCTGTTGGCCGAAGGTGAGGGGCCGGTGCAGACAGGCCTCGCCCAGGCCTTGGTGGCCCTGGCCCTGGCTTCGGGCGCGGCCGCGGTCGCCGCCGGACCGCGTCCCGGCCGCGGGGTGCTCGCGGGCGCCGGCGCCGCGCTGGCGATCTGGGCCTCTCCCGGCCTGCTCCCGATCCCGCGGGCCTGGGTCCGCTTCCCGGTCGATCCCGTGCGCGTGGTCGAGGGAGCGGCGGGACAGCTGTGGATCGAGCCCGCGGCAGAGGGTGCCGCCCGCGTGCGCCTCGACCATCGTGCGCTCACCGGCGCGGGCGGCGGCGAGGAGCTCGACTCCGCGGTGCTCGCGCGCAGCCTCGAGGGAGGCGCGAAGCGCGTGCTGCTTGTGGGCCAGCTCGACCTCGCTCGGGCAGCCGCGCTCGTGGACCACGGCGTTGAGCTCTGCGACCGGACGGGGACCTGGAGTCTGCTGATGAACCGCGTTCCTGCAGCGCGTCCCGACCCAGCCGCCCTGCTGCCGGGCGAGGTGCTCGGCACCACCGAGGCCTGGCGGCGGTTCGACGAGGGCGCCTACGACCTAGTCGTCGTCATGCCCGTCCGGGAGCGCGCCGCCCCGGTGCCGGCTCGGCTCGCGGCCCAAGAGGGCTGCCGCGTCGTGGCCTGGCTCGATCCCGGCGCGCCGCTCGCGCGCCTCGAGCTTGGGGAGGAGGTGCTGCTCGCGGCTGCGGGCGTCCGGCAGTTCGCGGTCGGCGTGGACCTCGGAGCGCGAGCGGCCTCGGGAACCCGTGCGCCCGCGGGCGCGCCGTCCCCGCGCCCGCTGGGACTGGAGAGGCTGCTCGAGCGCCCCGAGCGCTGGCCTTCGCGGCATCGCGCGGCCATGCTCGAGCGGCTTGCCTTCGCCTGCCAAGAAGAGCCGGAGAGCGCCTCCCTGGCGCCCTTCCTCGAGGCTCTCGCCCGCGTCCACTCGACCCAGCTGCCCTCCAGCCCCTTTGAGTCCCCTGCGGAGGCCTTCGAGCTGGACGACTCTGCGCTCGCGGAGCTGGTCGCGGCCGGCACGCCGCTCGGATCCGAGCCCTTCGCACGCGAGACGCTCATGGGCGCTGCGGAGGTCCTCGTGCAGAAGCGGCGCGTCGCCCAGCTGCTGGGGCTGTTCGAGCCCCTCAGCGAGGCCTGGGGTCGGCCCGCCCGGCTCGAGCTCGCGCTGGCGGCCGGCGACCTCGAGGCCCTCGACGGGGAGCGCGCCGGCGAGCGCCTGAGGCGTCTCGACCCCGCGGACCCGCGCGTGCAGACCCTCCTCGAGGCGCTGGAACACCTCGAGGAGGGCCACTGAGCGAAGCTCCAGAGGGCACTGAGCGAAGCTCCAGAGGGCACTGAGCGAAGCTCCAGAGGGCACAGAGCGAAGCTCCGGATGGCACAGAGCGAAGCTCCAGACGGCACTGAGCCGGCCTCCAGGAGGCATCAAGCGGAGCTCCCAGGAGTGGAGAGCCGCGCTCCAAGGGGGGGCCAGCACAGGGTCAGGGCCGTCCGAATGCGCGATCGCTCGCAGTGGGATAGTCTTCTCTTGGCGATCAGCAGCTCTGCTGTTCTCCCCGCTCACCTCCAAAGGCGCCGCCTGTGCGGGCCCTTGGAGCCCTCTCCCGCACCCTGCGAGCATGACCCTGCGATCCTGCACCCGGCCCCTGCGCACCGCCCTGCTGGTCCTCGCCGCGACCCTGGTGAGCCTGCCGACGGTCCACGCCCAGATCCTGCGTCTCACCCTGGATCAGATGGTCGAGCGCACCGACGGCGCCGTGATCGGAACCATCGTCGAGCGCCGCGTCACCCACCTCGAGGAGACCAAGGACGGTCCGGACCTCTTCTTCACCACGCTCGTGGTGGAGGGCGAGGATCTCGCGACCGGCGCCCAGACCAAGATCGAGGTCAGCTTCCCCGGCGGATTCGTGGACGACGAGACCGGCGTCTGGAACTCCGAGGCCCCCAGCGCGGAGGACCAGCGCCTGGGCAACCGCATCGTCGCGTTCTGGAAGAAGACCGCGGACATGGGCGGAGGCTTCGCCTCCAACGCGCTCTACGCCTCCCACGGCGGCCTGTTCCGCGCCTTCGAGGACCGCTGGGGACGCGAGGTCGTCCTCGGCCGCGGAGAGGGCTACGCCATCGACCACAACCGCAGGCTGAGTACCCTGCGCACGGAGTACCGCCCCCTCCGCGAGGAGGTCGAGCGCAAGCGCAAGGAGGCGGGTGAGGCCCCGCGCTGAGCCCACCACCGCAGGTCCGCGGCGCTCCCCCGTCCGCGCGCCCCGCGAGC